>JBKJSC010000046.1:0-47456 GCA_046593035.1 Limisphaerales bacterium
CGGGGTGGTGGCGCAAACGCTCCAACGTAGCCAGCGCTTCATTCACCGATGGGGGCCGTGCCGACAGGAGCCGCACGGTGGCGAGGTTTAACTGGTCCGCTTCGTTGGCCGGTTCCAGCCGGACGACCTGGGTGAAATGCGCTTCGGCGGCGGGATAATTTTTTTCAACCATGGCCAGCGCCGCCGCCAGCCGGTTGAATTCTGCCGTCGCCCGCCCGGCCGGGCCGACCAGCGCCAGGGCTTGCTCCGCCAAGGCCGGTTCGCCCAACCGCAAGGCGCTTTCAGCCCAGGCGAATTTGTTGGCCAGCGGGTCCGGTTCCAATTGAACCACCCGGCCCCGCCAGAAAACCGCGGCGGGGGAATTATTCCGGTCCGCCAGTTCGGCCATGAGCCGCGTCGCTGCGAGGTTGGTTTGATTCGCCGTCAACACCTGACGAAGGGTGATTACCGCGCTGCGGTCGTCGGCTTTCCCGGCAAAGCTTTGCGCCTGCTGGATCAAATGCCGTTCCTGCCATTGTCGGTATTTTCGCTGGCCCTGCCCGCCCAGCAGCCCGAGCAACAACACGCCCGCCAGGCCCAGGGCGATTCTTTTGCGGGTCAACCCCCACGGAACCGGCAACGGGAGTTCGAGGTCGCCGCGGTTGCCAAACCAGTTTCTCACAGCACTCGGTGAACAAATGAGTCCGGCAGCTTAACTCCCCTTCCGCGAACGAAGCAAACGCAGTCCCATCGCCAGGCCGCACACCGCCACGGCTACCACGCCCGGGCTGGCTTCCGGCACTTTGGGGCGAAACGAGATGTCATGAAGCGAGTAGACCTGTTGTTGGGGATTGGCATCGGCGTTGGTGCTGTTTCCGAAGGTGTATTGGAACTGGTTGATGACCTGGCCACCCCAATCGATCCCCACATTCCCTTGAGATGAGCCGCCGCCGGAAACCGGCCCGGAGCCGGTGACGGTTGCGTTCAGCGTCTGGTTGCTGACCACGTCGTTCTTGGAGGAACCGTGGATGTCGGCCGCGTTATTGGTGGTCCCAAAACTGCCGCGAATGTTTCTCACCTGGTCGATATAATTAGAGTTGCCGCCACCCGAGGCGTCCACATCAAAAAGGCTGAAAGAGGTTTGATCCGCTCCCGCGCTGTACCCGTTGAAAGTCACGGTGACGGTGATCGATTGGGAGCGGGAGCTGAAATCCACGAGAAATTCGAGGGCTTTTTGCCCGTGGCCGGATTGGAGACTGGGCGAGCCGCTGGCCAATGCGGAAGTATCCCCGCTGACGGTAATGGTCACGCTGCCCACGCCGACCCACATGGGGGCATCCTTGTAAAAAAACCCCGTGGGAGAAGCGGCACTTGAGGCGTAATACGTATTGCTCAAATCGCCAGCGTTCCAGGTGAGCAAATCCCAATCCAGCACTACCGCCTGCGCGCTCTGCGTGGGAAGCCAGAGCCAAGCCGTCGCCGCACAAAGGGCCATGATCGTCTTGTTCTTCATTAAGGCAAAAGTCACCTGATAAATCTCATGTGTTGTCGTTGCCGGCGTTGTTCGATTCGATCTCAAACGATTGGGACAAGCCGCCCGCCGTCCAGCCCACATTGTTCCCATCCAGCGTCGTGGCCTTCGTCTGCCGTGGAAACAAACGCGCCATCAGCAAGGCTGCCAGCCGGAGGGAACTACTTTTCAAATTATTGCGCACAAAAGCCATTTATAAATCGACCGCACCATCCGCTTGCTGGGTTCATTTGTCAAGCTGGTGAAGTAGTGTGGCAATTCTAAAAAAACGCAATGAACACAGGCGTTTGGGTGGGCCGGTTTTGGATGTGGTGGGAGCGAGTGAGTGATCCAGGAAAAGGTTTTGGTGTCAAAGCCGCCGCTCGTGTAGAGTTGTGTCCATGAACACAACTCGATTCCTGAACCGCCCACGGCTGGCAGTGGCCGGCGCGCTGATCACGCTGGCCACCGCAGTTTTCGCCGCCGATCCAGCGGGGAAGATCACTCACTCCTTTCTCGCGACCGGCGCGGAAACGCGCATCATCGGCGGCGACGGCCAGGTGTTGTGGAGTTATCCTGCTTCCACGCGCGATGGCTGGGTGCTGCCCAGCGGCAACGTGCTGCTCGCGCTCTCCAAGAGCCCGACGTACCCCGGCGGCGCGGTCGTGGAAGTCACGCGAGAGAACAAGATTGTCTTTGAATTCAAGGGCACGCAATCGGAAGTCAACCCCGCGCAGTTGCTCCCCAATGGCAACTTCATGCTCACCGAAGCCGGCCCCAAGCCGCGTCTGCTCGAAGTCAACCGCGCGGGCAAGATCGTCGTGGATGTGCCGCTGACCTGCCAGAACTCCAATCATCACATGGAAAGCCGCATGGCGCGCAAGCTGGCCAATGGAAATTATCTCGTGCCGCAATTGCTCGACAAGGTCGTGCGCGAATACGACGCGACGGGCAAGATTGTCCGCGAGTTCAAGACCCCGGATGAACCGAAGGATAGCTGGCCGTTCACCGCCATCCGGCTGGCCAACGGCCACACGCTCATCAACTGCACGCATGGCAATCTCGTCACCGAAGTGGACGGCGCGGGAGCGATTGTCTGGCAACTTTCCAACGCGGATTTGCCCGCCCCGCTTCTCAATGATCCGTGCGGCGCGCAGCGTTTGCCGAACGGCAACACAGTGATTTGCAGCTACGCCATCGGCGCGAATCGCACGAAGTTGGTCGAAGTCACACGCGACAAGAAAGTGGTCTGGACGTACACCGACGACCGTCCGTCCGGCATCCACGAGGTGCAGATTCTGGACACCAACGGAAAGCCGGTGGAGGGTATTCCGTTGCGGTAAAATTGAATTTTTGCCGCCCGGCGGGGTCAATGAACGAGTCGATAAATCAACCACGAATGGACATGAACAAACACGAATCAGAATTTCCTGACGCGGTGCCCCCACTTCGGTCGCAGTCATTCGTAATCCAATGACAATGGTTCAAGCATTCTCAGCAAAGACTTTTACGCCCAGCCGGACTCCCTCTCCCCTTCGGGAGGGGAGAGGGTTGGGGAGAGGGGCTGTCTGCGAAGCGCAGTTAGACCCCGCGTGCCTCCTCTCCCCGGCCCTCTCCTCCATCCGATGGAGGAGAGGGAGTGGTTGCGGCGTCAGCCGCGCTAGGTTAATTCGTGTCCATTCGTGGTTGTCTCCGGCCTCGCTGTCGTTCTGCGCCGGTTTGGCGGCGTGGTTCTGTTTCGTGTCGGCGTTCCACGCCGTTGAACCGGTCGCGGACGGCGGGGAGTTTTTTGAGAAGCGCATCCGGCCGGTGCTGGCCGAGCGATGCTTCAAATGCCACAGCGCGGGCGGCGAAAAAATCAAAGGCGGCCTGGTGTTGGATACGCGCGCGGGCATGCTCAAAGGTGGCGATACGCGGCCCGCCCTCGTTCCGGGCAACCCGGAGAAAAGCCTGCTCATCGAGGCCATTCACTACACCAACGAAGATTTGAAAATGCCGCCGAAGGGGAAACTCGCGCCGCAGGAAATCGCCGACTTCGTAACGTGGGTAAAAAGCGGCGCGGTGTGGCCGAAGGATGCCGTCCGCAAGAGCGCGTCGGCGAAGGAGTCCTTCGATCTCGAAAAGCGCCGGCGTGAGCATTGGGCGTGGAAGCCGGTGGCACCGGCCGTGAAGCCGCCCGGCGTGAAAGACACCCGCTGGCCGGCGGGCGGCATCGACCGTTTCATCCTCGCGAAGCTGGAGGAGAAAAAGCTCAAGCCCGCGCCGGCAGCGGAAAAAGCCGCGCTGTTGCGCCGCGTTTATTTTGACCTAGTCGGGCTGCCGCCCAAGCCGTCCGAGATCGAGGCGTTTTTGAACGACACTTCACCGCAGGCGTTCGCGAAGGTCGTGGATCACCTGCTGGATTCGCCGCACTTTGGCGAACGCTGGGCGCGACACTGGCTGGACTTGATGCGTTACGCCGAGACGCGCGGGCATGAGGGTGATTACATCATTCCCAACGCCTGGCAGTATCGCGACTACGTCATTCGCGCGCTCAATGCCGGCGTGCCGTATGACCAGTTTGTCACCGAGCAAATCGCGGGTGACCTCGTTGCGAAACCACGCCTGAGCGCGAACGGCGCGAATGAGTCCGTCCTCGGCACCGGCTTTTGGTTCCTCGGCGAGGAGGTGCATTCGCCGGTGGACATACGTCAGGACGAGTGCGACCGCATGGACAACCGCCTCGACGTGATGACGAAGACTTTTCTCGGCCTCACCGTCGCGTGCGCGCGCTGTCACGATCACAAGTTTGATGCCATTTCGCAGAAGGATTATTACAGCTTGAATGGTTTCCTGATCAGCAGCAGCTATCGCCAGGTGCGCTTCGAGACGATGGAACAACACAAGCGCGTCGCAAACCAACTCAATGCTGTTTACGCCAGCAGCCACGGACAATTCTCGGCGATACTCAGCACCGTATTTCGTCCCGGTGTGGAAAAGATGGCCGCGCAATTGATGGCCGCGCGTGAGCACCTCTCTGGCAACGCCGCCAACAGCGCACCGAATTCTTCACCCACCACGTCCCCGGATACAGAATCCGTGGCCCGCTGGGCGAAGGAGTTGTCCAAAGCAAAAGCGGATCCGAAACATCCGCTTCATGCTTTCGCCATTTTGCCCACGAACGCGACGGTCGGTGATGCTATTCAACAGACACTCGCGCCCTTGCTCGCTGGCTGGCGGAAGAACATGGAACAGCCGGCGTCCGCCGCGGACGACATTGTCGTGGATTACACTACTGGCAAAACCACGCATTGGTACCAGGATGGTTTCTCGTTTGGCTTGCGGCCCGTGCGGGCGGGGGAACTCCGCATCACCGGGAACGCGGAGCAAGCCTTGCCCCGCTTCATCACGCAAACCGGCGCGTGGTGGGACGACGCGTGGAAGAAGTTGAAGGTGGTCGGCTCTGACAAAGACGGGGGCAAACTCGGCGAATGGGAGCGCGGCGAGCAAACGCTGCGCACGCCGGAGTTCACGCTCAAGACCGGACGCCTCTGGTATCTCGTCAAAGGCTCGGGCCGCGCTTACTCGCCCGTCAATTCGCATCTTGTGGTCATCGGCCCGCTGCACGGCGCGACCCTTCGCGAGTGGAAGAACGACGATGACCAGTGGCATTGGGTCGAGCACAATCTGAGCGCCTATCCCGGCCATCGTGTACATGTGGAGTTCAGCCCGGCTGGAACCGGCGATTTCGCCGTGGCGATGGTGGTGCAGTCCGATCCCAAGAAAGCCACGGTCGAACCGGTGAACGGAAGACTGCTCGCGACGCTTGGTGGCGAATGCGCTTCACCGGAAGCGCTGGCGCGTGCGCTCCAAGGCGTGTTCACCCGCGTCGTCGAAGAGTTGAAGGCCGATCGTCTGGTGGGTTCGCCGGACGCAGCGGATGGAGCGCGGCTCGCCAACTGGATGGTGAAGAATCTCGACCTGTTTTGCGCGCCGGGCTCGGAAGAGCGGGCGAAGTTCGAGGCGGCGGTGCGGAGTTTCGCCGCCCAACGAACGGAGTTGGCCAGCGCCATCAAACCTGAATCCCACACCGCACCCGCCATTCTTGATGGCAATGGCGTGGATGAATTCCTCCTCTTGCGCGGCCAGTCAAAGACGCCCGGCGCACTGGCACCGCGCCGTTTTCTGGAAGCCATTGCCGGCACGAAACAGCCGGACTACGGCCCCGGCAGCGGACGTTTGCAACTGGCGCAGCAAATGACCGACCCGTCGAATTCATTTACGTCGCGCGTCCTGGTCAACCGCGTCTGGCATCATCTTTTTGGTCGCGGCATCGTCCCCACGGTGGACAACTTCGGCGTGCTCGGCCAGCCACCGTCGCACTTGGAACTGCTCGACTATCTCGCGGGGCGTTTCATGCGCGAGCAGGGTTGGTCGATGAAACAGTTGATTCGTGAACTGGTTTTGACGCGGACGTACCAAATGTCGAGCCAACCCGCCGACGCGCGCGCCGAGGAACTTGATCCACAAAACTTCCTGCTGCATCGCGCGAATCTGCGCCGGCTCGAAGGCGAAGCCATTCGCGATGCGCTCCTCGCTGTGTCTGGCCGGCTTGACCCAAAGGTGTGCGGGCCGAGCGTGCCGGTGCATTTGACGTCGTTCATGGATGGCCGGGGCAAACCGGCCACGAGCGGCCCGCTGGATGGCGACGGCCGCCGCAGCATTTACATCGCGGTGCGGCGGAATTTTCTTTCGCCGATGATGCTGGCGTTCGATGGGCCGATTCCCTTCAACACCATTGGGCGGCGCAACGTCTCGAACGTGCCGGCACAGGCGCTCATCCTCATGAACGATCCCTTCGTGGTGCAGCAGGCGAAGTTGTGGGCGACGCGGCTCGCGCCCGCCGAGGGGAAAGCGCCGGAGCCGCTCATCCGCGGGATGTATCTGACCGCGTTTGGCCGTCCGCCGCGTGCGTCCGAAACCGCGCAGGCCATCGAGTTCATGCGGCAACAAGGCGCGGCCTACGGCGTCGAACCAGACAAATGCCTCGCCGACGAGCGCGTGTGGGCCGATCTGGGCCACGTGCTGTTCAACGTGAAGGAATTTATTTTCATCAACTGATGCACTATCGAAGCTCATTTAATCCCCGTCCGTTCACGCGGCGGGAAATGCTTTTTAAGTGCGCCAATGGCTTCGGCGGCCTCGCGCTGCTGGCGTTGCTGGCGGAAAAATCGTCCGGCACCACGGCGCAAACCGGGCGCAACCCGCTCGCGCCGCGTCCCTCCCATTTTCCGGCCAAAGCGCGCAGCGTCATTTTCCTCTACATGGATGGCGGGCCGTCGCAGGTGGACACGTTCGATCCGAAACCGCTGCTCACGAAGGAAAACGGCCAGCCGTTCAAAATGAAAACGGAGCCGACGCAGTTCAACAACATCGGCAACTCACTCGGCTCGCCCTGGGAATTCCAGACCTACGGCCAGAGCGGCATTCCCGTGAGCAGCCTGTTTCCCCACGTCGCGCAGTGCGTGGATGACCTCGCAATCGTCCGCTCAATGACGAGTAATTTCTCCGAGCACACGAACGCGAATTATTTTCTGCACACCGGCAGCGGTCTTCAGGGGCGGCCGAGCATGGGCGCGTGGGTCGGCTACGGCCTCGGCAGCGTGAGCGAAAATCTGCCGGGCTTCGTGGTGCTCAACGGCGGCCTGATCCCGCCGGGCGGGCTGGACAATTTTAACAGCGGTTTCCTGCCCGCGAGTTTTCAAGGCTCGGTGTTCAAACCGGGCGGCCAGGCCGTCGCCAACGTCACGCCCACCGAGGCCCGGCCGGAGTTGCAGCAGAACAAACTCGCGCTGATGCAGAAACTCGACGCCGGGGTGCTGGAGCGTTTCGGAAAAGTGGACCAACTCGAAAGCGCCATCGCGAATTACGAGCTGGCCGGTCGCATGCAAATCGCCGTGCCCGATCTCGTGGATTTCACGAACGAAAGCGAAGCGACGAAGGAACTTTATGGCCTCAACGCCAAGGCGGCGGAGACGCGCACCTTCAGCAGGCAATGCCTGCTGGCGCGCCGGCTCGTCGAGCGCGGCGTGCGGTTCATCGAGTTGACCTGCCCGGATGGCGCGGGCGACCGCTGGGACCAGCACAGCGACTTGAAGGATCGTCATGAGAAAAACTCGGTCTTTGTTGACCAGGGCATCGCCGGGCTGTTGAAAGATTTGAAAGCGCGCGGGCTGTTGGACTCCACGCTCGTCGTGTGGGGCGGTGAGTTTGGCCGCACCCCGTTCGCGCAAGGCACCAACGGGCGCGATCACAACCCGTTCGGATTCACGATGTGGCTGGCCGGCGGCGGCGTCAAAGGCGGCACGATTTACGGCGCGACGGACGAATACGGTTACAAAGCCGTCGAAAACCGCGTAGCCATTCACGATCTGCACGCGACAATGCTGCACCTGCTAGGCTTGAACCACGAGAAGCTCACCTACCGCTTCAGCGGCCGCGACATGCGGCTCACCGACGTGCATGGCGAGGTGGTCAAAGATATTTTGGTTTGAACTCGTAAATCCGTTCTTCAACTTCACACACAATCCAATGCCACTTAAAAAAACATCCCGTAAATCCACTTCCGCACCTGCCACTCCGCTGCCCTCGCCATTCTCCCTGGCTGGCCGCGTCGCGCTCGTCACCGGCGCGAGCCGTGGACTCGGCAAGGCGATGGCGTTCGCGCTCGGCCAGGCCGGGGCGAAAGTCGCTTTCAATTATTTCAACAACACCGCGAAGGCCGAACAGACCTTGGCCGAGTTCCAGGCGAAAGGTTATGCGGGAGGGTTGTTTCGCGCGGACGTGACCGATGAAAAATCCGTCGCCAAAATGACGAAGGAGATCGCTGGCAAACTCGGCCCGGTGGACATCCTCGTCCTCAACGCCACCTGCGATCAGCCGCACAAGCCGATTGAGGAATATGACTGGGCGTTTTTCCAGGCGATGGTGGATTTCTTCATCAAGAGTCCCTTCTTGCTGTCGCGCGCGTGTCTGCCGCACATGAAGGCGCAGCGCTGGGGTCGCATCATCAACATCGGCTCCGAGGTGGTGGCGCGCGGCGTGCCGAACTTCACAGCCTATGTCGCGGCCAAGGGCGGGCAGAATGGTTTCCATCGCAGTCTGGCCGGCGAACTTGCGCCGCACGGCATCACCGTCAACATGATTTCTCCCGGCTGGATTCCCGTGGAGCGCCATGCCAACGATCCGCAGGCCGAGAAGGACGGTTATCGCGCGCTCATCCCCGCCAACCGCTGGGGCGTGCCCGCCGACCTCGATGGCGCGGTGGTGTTCCTCGCCAGCGAATCATCGTCGTTTGTCACCGGCCAGAATCTGCACGTTAACGGCGGGATGTCGGTGTTTTAACATTTCGCTTTGCTGGAAAAAAGCCTTCGTTCCATCAGGAGTTCACGGGATTGATGCCCCGAAACAACTCATGGCCCGCCGTCAAATATTGGGTTTGAAAAGTGCGTCGGATGAAGTAGAACCAAGCCCAACATTATGAATCACACCTCTCGCGTCCTTACTTTGTTCTCGGCCCTCGCCTTGTTTGCTCTCAGTGGTTGCGACAAACCCAGCACTCCATCCGCGCCGGACGGCGGTGCCAAGCCCGGCAAGAAATTCAAAATCGCCTTCGTCTCCAATGGCGTTGCGTCGTTCTGGACCATTGCCGCCGCCGGCGTGAAGACGGCCGGTGAAAAGCTGGGCGTGGATGCGCAGACGCTGATGCCCGTCGAGGGCATCAGCGACCAGAAGCGGATGATCGAAGACTTGCTGACGAAGGGCGTGGACGGCATCGCGGTCAGCCCGATTGATCCGGCGAACCAGACGGAACTGCTCAACCAGGCCGCCAAGCGCGCCAAGCTTATCACGCACGATTCCGACGCGCCCAATGCCGACCGCCTCGTTTATATTGGCATGGACAACTACAAGGCGGGCCGTCTGTGCGGCGATCTCGTGCGCGAGGCGATGCCGAACGGCGGCACGATCATGATTTTCATCGGGCGTTTGGAGCAGGACAACGCCAAGCGCCGCCGTCAGGGCATGATTGATTCCGTCCTCGGTCGCAAAGAAAATCCGGCGAACTACGATCCACCTGGTGAAGTGCTCAAAGCGAATGGCTACACGATCCTCGGTACACTCACTGACCAGTTCGACCGCGCCAAAGGCAAGGCGAATGCGGAAGACACGCTCGCGAAATATCCCGACATTAATTGCATGGTCGGCCTCTTTGCCTACAACCCGCCGCTCATGCTCGAGGCGCTTTCTCAGGCGGGAAAAATCGGGAAGGTCAAGGTCATCGCATTCGACGAGGACGACGCCACGCTTGATGGAATCAAGAAGGGCACCGTCCACGGCACGGTGGTGCAGAACCCGTACATGTATGGGTACAAATCCGTCGAGGTGTTGACCGAAATTCTGAAAGGCAATGCGTCTGTGGTGCCCGCGAGCAAGTTCATCGACATCCCGGCGCGGCAGATTCGCAAAGACAACGTGGATGAGTTTTGGACCGATCTGAAGGCCAAGGTGGGTGGCGGAAAATAGCGGCGGGTCGGCGCTTCGGAAGACACCATGCCCTCACCGCTCCTTGAAGCCCGCCAGCTCGCCAAGTCCTTTCCGGGTGTGCGCGCGCTCAAAGGTGTGAGCCTCTCGGTGCAGCGCGGTGAAGTGCTCGCGGTCATCGGCGAGAATGGCGCCGGCAAGAGCACCTTGATGAAAATTCTCGCCGGCGTGCAGACCGCCGACAGCGGCGAAATCCTCCTCGACGGCCAGGCGCTCGCCATTTCCTCCGTTCACGATGCGCTGGCCAAGGGCATCGCGCTCATTCATCAGGAGTTAAATCTCGCGGACAATCTGGATGTCGCCGCCAACATTTTCCTGGGCCGCGAGCCGCTGCGGGCCGGGTTGATTGACCGCGCGTCGGCGCGGAACGGCGCGCGGCAATTCCTCGACGCCGTGGGTCTCGACGTTAGCCCCGACACTCTGGTTGGTTCGCTGGCCATTGGCCAGCAGCAGCTGGTGGAAATCGCGAAGGCACTCTCGACGAACGCGCGCGTGCTCATCATGGACGAGCCGACTTCCAGTCTTTCGGGGCGCGAGGCGGAGAACTTGTTCAAGGTCATCCGCGATCTGCGCGCGCGCGGCGTGAGCATCGTTTACATCTCGCACCGGCTCGGCGAAGTGAAGACGCTCGCCGACCGCGTGACCGTGCTGCGCGATGGCGAGAACGCCGGTGAACTTGCCCGCGAGGAAATCAGCCACGGCGCGATGGTGAAGCTCATGGTTGGCCGCGATCTTTCGCAGTTCTATCCGCACGAACCGCATCAACCGGGCAGCGTCGTCCTCGAAGTCTCCGGCCTGCGCACCCCGGCGAACCCGCGTCATGAAGTGAGTTTCAGCGTGCGCGCCGGAGAAATCGTGGGTCTTGCTGGATTAGTCGGCGCGGGGCGCACGGAGGTTTTGCTGACGCTGTTCGGAGTCACGCCCGCGTTGGGAGGAACGGTGCGCGTGTCCGGCCAAGAGGTTTCCCCCCGCTCGCCGCTCGAAGCGATTCACGCCGGACTCGCGCTCGTGCCGGAGGATCGCAAGAAACAGGGAGTGATTCTTGAAATGGCCGTGCGCGAAAATGTCAGTCTGGCCAGCCTGCGCCGCGACCAAATGAATGGATTCTTGAACCGCCGCCGCGAAGCGGAGTTGAGCACGGAGATGATCACTGCCCTTCGCATCAAGACGCCGAGCGACCGGCAGATCGTGCAGTTCCTCTCCGGCGGAAACCAGCAGAAGGTGGTGCTCGGCAAATGGCTGGCGATTCAGCCGCGCGTTTTGTTTCTCGATGAACCGACGCGCGGCATTGATGTCGGTGCGAAGCAGGAGATTTACAAGCTCATGGAGGAACTCGCGCGCAAAGGCGTGGCGATTTTGTTTGTCTCCAGCGAAATGGAAGAAGTCCTCGGCATGAGCGACCGTGTCCTCGTCATGCACGAAGGCCGCCTCACGGGCGAACTGGCGCGTCACGAACTCAGCGAGGAAGCTGTCATGCACCTGGCGACGGGCGTGGAGCGGGCGGCCGCATGAAAGAAGCATGAAAAAAATTCTCGGCATTCTGGGTTTGCTCGTGGCGGTCTGCGTGTTTGCGGCGCTGGCCAGTGACAGCTTTCGCTCCGGCTACAACGTCGAGAACCTGATCCGGCGGACGGCGCTCTTTGGTATCATCAGCATTGGTGTGGCCTTCGTCATCGTGACCGGCGGCATTGATCTTTCGATTGGTTCGGTGATTTGTCTCGTGGGCTGTGGCCTGCCCTGGCTGCTGACGGTGCATCACTGGTCCTTGCCCGCGGCGTTGCTCGCGGTGGCGCTGGTATCGGTCGGGATCGGACTGGCGCACGGACTTTTGATCACCAGGCTTCGACTACAGCCGTTCATCGTGACGCTGTGCGGGCTTTTGCTCTATCGCGGGGTCACGCGTGGTTTTACGAATGACCAGACGGTCGGGTTCGGCGATGGCTTCAAGGGGCTGCGCGTGCTGGCGACTGGCAAAATTGCTCTCCCGTTCGTGCATGGCTTTGAAATTCCCGCGCCGTGGGTCGTGCTCGTCATCATCGCCGTGCTGGCGGCAATTTTTCTTAATCGCACCATCTACGGCCGCTACCTGCTCGCGCTGGGCCGCAACGAGGACGCGGCCCGTTACAGCGGCATCAACACCGGACGGATGATTGTCCTGGCCTATGTGATCAGTTCCGTGCTCGCGGGCCTGGGCGGTGTACTCTTCGTGCTTGATGTGAATTCCGCGCAACCGGTGGACTTTGGAAACTTCTACGAGCTTTATGCCATCGCAGCGGCGGTGCTCGGCGGGTGCAGTCTGCGCGGCGGCGAAGGCTCCATCGTCGGCGTCATCATTGGCACCGCGCTCATCCTGGTGCTGCGGAACGTCGTCACCCTGTTGACGAACCATAGCAACATCGAGTTTGCGATCATCGGCGCGGTGATTCTGGCCGGGGTAATCACCGACGAGCTGTTCAAGCGGCTGGCCGTCCGTCGTCGGGCGGCACGGCAGTTGGCCGCGGAGCAGGCGGAAGCGGCGAACCCGCCGGGGCAATAAGCCGGTTCGACCGCGTCGGGACCGCCGTTCGCCCGTCCGGATTCGCGCCCAAAAATCCTCCGCGTTTCCCTTGACCAAACACTTTTCCCCGGTAGTGTTCACGGGTCTGCTGGCCAAAACGACCCGGTTGGGAAGCGTTCCAGCACGAGCAAACAATCAAATGAAAGCGCACAACATGAAAATCGCCTGGAACACATTTTTAATTATGGGACTTATTGCGAGCAGTGGTAGCGCCGCGGAACCGAAGACCGCGCTCAAAGATCAAAAGGACAAACTCAGTTACAGCATCGGCATGCAAATCGGCGGCCAGTTCAAGGCCCAGGGGATTGAGGTCAACGCCGACATGCTCGCGCAGGCCATCAAAGACACGCTGGCCGGCGGCAAAGGCCTGCTGACCGACGCGGAGGCGCGCGAGGTGATGCAAAAATGGCAGGCCGACATGATGGCCAAAGAAACCGCGAAGGCCACCGAGGGCGGGGCGAAAAACCGCAAGGAAGGCGCGGCTTTCCTGGCCGCAAATTCAAAGAAAGAGGGCGTGAAGACTTTGCCCAGCGGCTTGCAATACAAAATTGTCAAGGCCGGCACCGGCAAGATCCCCAAGGCGAGCGACACCGTGACCACACATTATCGTGGCACATTCATTGACGGTAATGAATTCGACAGCTCCTACAAACGCGGCGAGCCGGCAAGCTTCCCGGTCGGCGGCGTGATCGCCGGCTGGACCGAGGCGCTGAAACTGATGCCGGTCGGTTCCAAATGGCAGTTGTTCATTCCCTCGGATCTGGCTTACGGCGACCAAGGACGTTCGGGTATTCCGGCGTCCTCGACGCTGATTTTTGACATTGAACTCATCTCCATCGGGCAATAACCATTTTGTTTCCGGTTTGGGTCGAACCCAGCCACTCTCACCGCCCGCAGGCGAAAGCTTGCGGGCGGTTTCTTTTTTGGCAGGCACAAATGAATCGAACAAAACCACGGAACCAGTCATATCTCCGCGCCTCTGCGCCTGCGTGGTGAACGAGCCGTTACTTTCCCGCCGACCACTCCACCGCATTCGTGAGCAAGGCCTTGTATTCCGGCAGATCGTGCGCGCGGCCATCGTGGCCAATTGCCAGGCCGACGATGCGCGCCTGGGGATGTTTCACGATGAAGACGCTCGGATGCGGGCGGTTGAACTTCTTACTCGGCGAAGTTTCCGCGAGGACTTCGATCGGTGTGCCTTTTTCGTCCGGTGTCTGGTAATACAATTCATCGGTGATCTTGAACGTGGTCGTGACGCCCTGCATCACCGGATGGCCGGCCTTGAGCGCGTTCACGCTGAACTCGCCCAGCGCGTCGTGGCCGCGCGAACCGCCGCCCGCCAATACGCGGTTGTATTCCGGCCAGTCGCCAAAATTATACCACAGCCCCGGATGCAACAGCACCAGGCCCTTGCCGCGACTGGCGAAATCGAACAACGCCTTGCGCAGCGCGGGCGTCGCCCACTCGCTGCGATTCACACTGAGCACCGCCACATCCACGTTCGCCAATTCGCGCGCCGTCACGTCGCCGTCTTCGGTGTAATTCACCGAGCAGCCCGCCGCCTTCAACGTGGCGCGGTCGGCCTGGTCAAACCATTTGCCAAAGTCGTGCGAACTGCCGCCGCCCACGAGCAGCACCTTCAAGCCCGCGCCCCACACAAACGGAGCTGGCGGCGCGGCGGGCGCGGCGGCGGCCACCTGGGGAAAATCCTTGGCGTCCGCGCTGGCTTCGCCCAATTCCGCCGTGATGGCCACGAACGTGGGCGCCACCGCGTTGTTGAAACTTTCCAACGCGATTTTCTGGATGGGCGCCCGGCCTCGAATCACACGGCTGAACGTGCGCACTTGGGCACCTCGATTCAGCAAGCCGGGAACTAGCACTGAACCGGGGCCTTGCGGTTGATCGTTGATGTAGTCGATGACATGGATGCCATTGAGCAGGGTCCAGGATTCCACCTGTCCGTCGGTGTGGGTGACGCTCAGTTTCGTGACCGGCAAGCCCTTGACTTCGTCGCCGCCAAAGGGCCAGGCCCAGCCGCCCACCGCCCCCAAGACATGCAGCCGGCTGGCTTTCAAATTAACATTGTTCACCTCGACCTTTTGGGGATCATCCACGGTGATTCCGTTGCGGCCTTTCAAGACGATCAGGTTGTTGCCGTTGACCGTTTTGTTGGGATGCAGGATTTCAAACGGCACGTCGCCCGCCTTGACCAGCCCAAATTTTTTGAAGTCCAACATGCCGCCATTGGGATCGAGACTCGCGTAAAGTCCCTTGGTGCTGTTGGCGGTGAAGGCCGGGCGCAGGTCAACGAACCGATACTTGCCATCCGCGCCGCACACGTAAGCGAGGATGTCGCGCAAAACTTCCGCACCGAGCGCCTCGAAACCTTCCGGCATCTGCGAACGGCCGGTGTTGCGGCGGTTCTTGATGTCGGCGGTCTTGACGGCAAACTCGCCGGAATTATTGAGGATCGTGATCACGCTCTTGTTCTCGCTGGCGATCACGCCGTCAATGGATTCACCATCCTTCGTCTCCAGGCTCCACGCGATGAAGCTCGGATCGACCTCGCGGTTCGGATCCAGCACTGAGACGAGCAACTCCGCCGGACCATGCGCCCCCATGCCGGTGAGTTCGGGGCCGACTTCCTTGCCTTCGCCGTTGAACTTGTGGCACACCGCGCAGTTCAGCGTGAAGGCCGCCTTGCCCTTCGCAGCGTTACCGGGCTTCTCGACCTCCGGCGTAAACTTGGCGATCAACTCGTTTTTTTCCTTCACCTCCGGGCCGCGCAATTCGTCGATGACCGTGTTGGCGCGGCGGGCCACCGCGCTGTCGCCGTGGGTGCGCAGGCGATAGATGCTGGCAGGGCCGAGCGTGGTGAGCGTGATCCGGCCGTTCTTGAGGGCTTCGACGAACGCGAGCGACCAGTCGCTCCGTTTGATGACCTGTCCGAACAGACTCTCCTGCAACTCCGGCGTCAGCCGCGGCCAGGCTTCGGCGAACAGCGGTCCGGCGGCGGCGTCCGCCGTGGTGCCGAGCGCGGTGATGATCCGCTTTTGCAAGGCGGGCGACGCGGACGAGCCAAGCAGCTTCACGACCGACGGCAGAATCTCCGGATTCATCTGGCGCACGCCGAGCAGGCTGGAAACCACTTGCACGCGCGCGTCATCCGGTTGGGCGGCGTCGTTCAGCCGGGCGGTGAGTTGCGCGAGTTGCGCCTTCAAATCACCTGCCATGGCGCCGCCCTTGTCCCAGCGGGCGATGAGCGGCAACGCCGCGGCGGGCACTCCGGGATTCGGTGAACCGAGCAGAGTGCGGAATGATTTTTCCAAATCGGCGCTCCACGTCGGCGCGGCCTCGGGCCGCAGGCTCCGGCTGAGATTCTCGAGTGCCACCTGTTTCAAGGCCTCGCCACTTTTCACCTGGCCCAGACTGGAAACCAGGCGGGCCGCTTCCGCCGCCGCGTCGGGGCGGCTGCCGATTTGCTGGCTCAGTTGCTCGACGAGTGGCTTGAGCGCGTCGGGGTTGGCCACGCTCAAGGCATCAGCGATGGCTCGCGCCGGATTCGCGGCGAGCACTCCAACGGCCGCCGATTGCGACCAGGCATCGTTCAGTCCAGAATAAATATCCACCAGCGGTTTGGTCACGGTCGGCGCGGCCTTGCCGAGCGCCAGGATTGCCTCGACGCGCGTCTGCGGATCGGACAACTGGCCCGTGATAGCGTTGATGAGTTTGGCGTCCGCCTCCGTCCGCAGCGAACCGACGACCTTCAAAGCATTTTTGCGGATGGCGGGGCTGGCGTCGCCGATGAGTTTGACCACCGCTTCTGAAGAAAGCTTGCCGGTTTTCTCCAGCGTCCACAGTGCGGCGATGCGGGACTCCATCGGCTTGGCGGCGTTCAGAGCGAGCGCTTCGAGCGCCTTGAGGTCTGCGGGCGCGAGCGGTTGGGCGGCGTGCGCCGTGAGCGTGAGCAGCGCGGCGAGCAGGGCGAGGGAGATTTTCAATTTCATAATTCGGGCGAAAATGTTTTTTGGAATTAGTTGCCAGCCGCTTCGGTCAACAAACGCTGCGCGCTCATTCGCACATGGCGGTTCGGATTTTCCAAGGCCTTGATCAAATCCGCCGGCGATGCTTTCGTCAAATTCGGCACGGACAATTTCTTCGCCTGCTTGTGATCCACGCGCCAGATGCGGCCGAAATAATGGTCGCGGTCGGGGCGCAGCGCGGCGTTGGCCGGGCCATGGATGGTGCCGCGCGTGTCATTATGCGCGACGGCTTGGTTGTAGAAATCGAGGATGTAAAGCGCGCCATCGGGGCCGATGCGCGTTTCGATGGGCCGAAACCATTTGTCGCGTCCGCCGATGAATTCGGCCTCGCGCGTCTTGTGCGGCTCGAAGCTCACGCCGTCGTGCTCCATGATTTCGTGGTGGACGATGTTGATGGTCGGTTCGGTGGTGAAGTAGCTGTAATTCCATTCCGCTGGCCAGGTGCCGCCGCTGTAAATCGCGCAACCTGCCGCCGCCGTGAACGAGCCAACCAAGTCGATCTGCACGTACGCCTGCTGGGTGTAGGAGATGAGCGGAAACGTCTTGGCCACGCGCACCATGGGCTTGAAACTGGTGGTGTTGCCGACGCGCCCACGGGCCAGCTGGTTCTCGCTCAACACGACATGCATCACCAGATCGCCACTGGTCGGTTGCGTGTAAAACAATTCATTGTCCGGGCCAAAATCGAGGCCCCAGGTGTTGCCACCCTTCGAGGAATATTGCTCGATGGCGCTGCCGTCCGGCTTGAAGCGCACCACGCCGGAGCCGATGCCGCCGAAGTCCTTCGATTTGTCGCCGTTGAAGACGTGTCCGCTGCCGCTGTAACCGTGCGTCGCGTAAATCCAGCCGTCGTAGCCCCAGCGCGGGTTGTTAATGACCGCGTGCGTGTCGCCGTTGCCGAGGCCGGTGTAGAGTTTCTCCACCTCGTCCGCCTTGCCGTCGCCGTCGGTGTCGCGAATCCAAAGGATGTCCGGTGCTTGCACGACGATGACGCCGTCCTTGTGAAACACAAAACCGGTCACGAGCTCCAAGCCTTCATAAAAAATCACCTTCTTGTCCATGCGCCCGTCGCCGTCCGTGTCGGTGAGAATGGAAATGCTGTCGATGGCCGGACGGTCCCTGGTCGGCGGGCGGACGCGGAAGCCAGAATCCTTCCACGGCGCGCCTCTCATTTCCGCGCGCGGTTCGCGGCGTCCGTTCGGATACTCTGGCGTTTCTGCAACCCACAAGCGGCCCGCCGAATCCCAGTCAACATTGATCGGTTTGTTGATGAGCGGTTCGCTGGCGACGAGCGAAATTTTGAAGTCTGGATGCAGCTCCAGTTTGGCCGCCGCTTTTTCCGGCGCGGTCGGGCCACCTTCGGGATAGCGCAACGACGCGAGTTCATCCTTGTTGCAAAACTCGTCCACATTCGTCCGTTTGCCGGCCCACGCGATGCCTCGCAACATCACCGCGCGAACGTGCGGCAGATCAAACGTCTTGTAATGATGGCCGAGGATGGAGACGAACGCGCGATGATTGTCCTGCTCGTAGGTCCACATCTGCGCCTGGATGTCATACACCGACGGCTGTCCGCCGGGACCGCCCCGGCCGCTAGGTTTGTTCGGGGTGTAGGTGGCGGCGAGCACATGTGCTTCGGGCATCATGTGCAGGTCGTAATACATCTCGTCATCCAGCTCGAAGTTCGAGCAGCCCGCCGTGATCGCGTGGCCGGTGTCCATGTAATAAAAATTCATTTCGCCCTCATACCATTTCGAGTGGCCGTGCTCCCACGCGCCGCCGACAATGGTCTTGAACCACGGCGCGTCGTTGCCGCAGACGGAATCGTGGAGCAGCACCAGGCCGCCGCCGCGCTTCAGAAATTTGTCGAGGTTCGCGCGATCCGGCGGCTTGATGTCTCCACCCTCGGCGGCATACATCACCATGACGTCGGTCTTTTCCAACTGCTCGGCGGTGGGAAAACCGATGGCGCCATCCACTTTGCAACCGCGTCCGGTGAGCAATGGCGTCCATTCTTTGAGGAAGCGCGGGCCGTCATGCTGGCCGGGGCCGTGGGTCTTGGGACCGCAACGGAGAAAGACGCGCAGCGGTTCCGCGGCGCGTGCCGCCGGCAGGCCAACCATCAACGTGAGCAACAAAGCCAGAATACGTTTCATAAATGTGTTCAACGACGTTGGCGACAGCATAGGCACGCGATCTCAAATTCCCAACAACATTTTGGCGGGCGGTAGAGGCTTACGCTCCCTCTCAATGGACTCGGCAGGTTTGAATTCACCTCGCCGACTATTTCCCCTTCGCCTTAAACTCGAACACCGGCGCGCGGGAAAATTCCTCCCAGCGCTTTTGCAATTCCTCAAGCGGAGGCTTGCCGGCGTGGACGTAAACGCCGTAGCGCAATTGCAGCGGCTGGCCGGGTTCGATGACGCGCGGGCCGGCGAACGTCAACGACGCTCCCATCCAACCGTCGTCGCGCACATGAAAGACGGACGGGTGATTCGGATTGGCCGGGTGATCGAACAACGTCACGCCCTCGGTCGCCGTGGCGGTGATGGGACCGGAGTAATCCATCCATTTGGCGGGTTTCCAGAACACTTCCTTCTCGTTTACGCCACCTTCGGAGTTGCGGATCGTGCCGCCGCCGTCATTGACGCCCATCGTTTTGGCCACCCGCACGGCAACCATGCCAAAAGCGGATTTGCCCAGCGTCACCGCCTCGCCTTTGGCTTCCAGTTGCAGATCGAGGATCAGCAGCCATTCGTTGTTGGGCAACCATTGCACCGTGGTGCGGCGGCGTTCGCTCAACAGCACCTTGCCGGTTTTGTCCTTCCAGGCATTGACGGTTTGGATCGCGGCGGCCTCGGGGCCATCGTCGAACTGTTGAATTTGTTGGTGCACGATGCGGCCCACATTCGTGCCGGTGTCGCCCCAGAAATTGACGCCGTTGACGTCGTTGTGGGAAATCCAGAGCGAGTTGTGGTGGCTGTGGCCTTCCGGATCGTGCGGATGACCGAGGCGCGTGACCGAACGGCCGGCGGGACCGATCAGCGGAAAAACAAACGGACGATTCAGCGTCGGGCCGAAGTGATAACGGGCGATCTCCACGCCGTCGCGCTGGAAGGAAACCTGGTAATCCGGCTGCGGCACGGCTTGCATGCGCGAGACGGGCTTCGGTTCGGGCCGGGCGGTTTGCGCCTGGATGGATGAGACTGCGAGCGGGCAAAGCCACAGACTTAGGGACAGGAACAGCCAGTAGGAGAAATTGGGAACGCGCATGATTTGAGCAAACCCAAATTCAGCGTCGACGTCGAGTCTTGAAAGGCAGGTGCGGCTGGTAGATGGTGGGCGGCTGAACTTACTTGCGTACCTTCTCAAGAGGCGACTCTCTTTGAAATCGGTCAATGACTTCACGGCAATCTGAAATGAGCGTTTCGTTGTCAGTGGCAACGCTTCGATACAAGCTGCGATTCGCAGTGACGATCTCAAGCCTGAACATGGGATTGTGCTTGCCTACGAGCTTTACGAGCGACATTTTGCTGACGGAATTACGTGACAGATCTCTATTTAAGGCGCGACAGTCGTACTTGAGGCGAATTAAGGAGTGGGAAATTTCAACCTGTCGAAACGAACAGAAGTTGGCATCCACAATGATCCAAGTTCCGTAAGCCGTAAACACAAAGGCCCCAATCTGGAAAGCTACCTTTTGTAGTACCGTGAAAGTAATTGCTCCAGTGGGAACCTCCGCATTGCGTAATAACTTACGGAATGCGCCGAGCTTTGAAAGCACCCAAATTCCTTTGCCCGCTCGAAGACCAAGCCAACCGACAATGCCGACGAACCCGACCATAAGAACGTAGAAATACCAAGGAATAGGCTCTCCCAGGTGATCTGTGCGGGTGTCATGTGTGGTCGAGCAGTCTACTAGAAATAGCAAGCCGCACCACATAATTGGCAACATGCACGACGTTTTCGGAAGTGCGGGCTTGATCAAGCGTTATAAAAGCAGACCGGTGAGTTTCTTGGAAGGAATATCCGCCGCCTGGCTTTTCATCTTGAAGGCGCACGGGGCCGGTTCTAATTTGCAGCACGATTCAATTCATGCTGTCCGCCAATCATCATCGTTTCCTTTGGAGTGTGGCCGCGCTGTGCGCTGTTGTTAGTTGGAACGCCGCCGCGCAGAGCCTGCCGGCGGATCAAGTGGATTTCTTTGAAAAGAAAATCCGCCCGCTGCTGGCGGAAAACTGCTTCGAGTGTCACAGCGCGGAGAAGAAAACCAAGGGCGGCTTGCGACTCGACACGCGCGACGGCTGGGCCAAGGGCGGTGACAGCGGCCCCGCGCTTGTGCCGGGCGACGTGGAGGCGAGCCGGCTCATCACCGCCGTGCGCTATCGTGACAAAGAGTTTCAAATGCCGCCGAAGAAGAAACTTTCCGATGAGCAGGTGGCCGATCTGGAAAAATGGGTGAAGCTTGGCGCGCCCGATCCGCGCACGGGCAGCGCCGTCGCGACCACAAAGAAAACGGGACTCAACCTCGAGGAAGGCCGCCGGCATTGGGCGTATCAGCCGCCGAAGAAAACCGCGCTGCCGAAGGTGAAAAACAAGACCTGGGCGCGCAATGACATTGACCGTTTCATTCTCGCGAAGCTGGAAGCAAAAGGCATCAAGCCCGCCCCGGATGCGGACAAAGCCACCCTCGCGCGCCGCGCTTACTTCGATTTGGCGGGCCTGCCGCCCACGCCGGAGCAGGTGGATGAATTTGTGAACGACAATTCGCCCGAAGCCTTCGCGCGGCTGGTGGACCGGCTGCTCGCCGCGCCGCAATTTGGTGAACGCTGGGGGCGGCACTGGCTGGATGTGGTGCGTTACGCCGAGTCGCTCACGCTACGCGGGTTTGTGTTCCACGAGGCCTGGCGCTATCGCGACTACGTGGTGGAGTCGTTTAACCGGGATCAGCCCTACGATAGGTTCATCCAAGAACACGTCGCCGGCGATTTGTTGCCCGCCGATTCGCTCGCGCAACGCCGCCGACAGCTCACCGCCACGACGTTTCTCACGCTGGGCAATTCCAACCTCGAAGAGCAGGACAAGGCGCAGCTTCGCATGGACGTGGTGGACGAGCAGCTCGACACCATCGGCAAGGCGTTTCTCGCGCAGACCATCGGTTGCGCCCGCTGCCACGATCACAAGTTCGATCCCATTCCGACGCGCGATTACTACGCGCTGGCCGGCATCCTGCGCAGCGTGACGACGATCACCAACGCGAACGTGTCGGGCTGGCTGGAGTTTCCGCTGCCAGTGGAGGCGGAGCAGGAAATCGTTTTCAAACAGCAGGAGACGCAGGTCGCCGCGTTGCAGGCGAAGATCAAAGCGGCGAAGGCCGAAGTGGCGAAGCTCGCCGCCGCGCCGGACGCGGTGCCGATGAAGCTGGGCGCGCTCGCCACGAAAGATTTGCCCGGCGTGGTGGTGGATGATTTGCAGGCCAAACGCGTCGGGGATTGGAAACCGTCACAGTTCACCGGCAACTTTATCGGCGATGGCTATCTTTACGACGGCGACATCGGCAAGGGCACGAAGACGCTCACCTTCCTGCCGGAGTTGCCGCACGCCGGCAAATACGAGGTCCGTCTGGCCTACGTGCCGTACACCAATCGCGCAATGGACGTGCCCGTCACCGTCTTCAGCGCGGATGGCGAGCAGACGGTCCACATCAACCAGCGCGAGACGCCGCCGTTGGAAGGACGGTTCGTGTCGCTGGGCCAGCATCGGTTCGAGTTGAACGGGCAGGGTTTTGTGATCGTGGCCAACGAAGGAACCAAGGGCCACGTCGTGGCGGACGCGGTGCAGTTCATCCCGGTGGAGTTGCTTAACGGGCCGTCGGTGTCGAAGTCGGAAGACGCGGGCAAACCAGCGTCGGCGTTGAAAAAATCCGACGCGGCGAAGGCTGCGAAAAACACGAGTGAGGATGTGAAGGAACTCGAAGTGGAATTGAAACGACTGACTGAATCCGGCCCCAAGCGTCCGCTCGTGATGTCGGTGAAGGAGGCCGAAGACATCGGCGACGCGCAAATCCACGTTCGCGGCAGCGTCCATAATCTCGGCGACAAAACCCCGCGCGGCTTCCTGCAAATCGCCACTTTCGGCGCGCCGCCGAAGATTCCGGTGCAGCAAAGCGGACGGCGCGAGTTGGGCGAATGGCTGGTTCGCCGCGACAATCCTCTCCCGGCGCGCGTGATGGCCAACCGCGTCTGGCATTGGCTGCTGGGCGTCGGGCTGGTACGCACGATGGACAACTTCGGCACTACGGGCGAAGCGCCGTCACATCCGGAATTGCTGGATTACCTCGCAATGCGTTTTATGGACGAGGGCTGGTCGGTCAAGAAATTGGTGCGGGAGATCATGTTGAGCCGGACGTATCAGCTTTCTTCCAGCCCGAGTCATCAGTCATCAGTTATCAGTAAGCAGTCGCGCCGAACGGGGTCACTGATTACTGGTTCACCGATTACTGATTACTGGCAACAAAGCACCAGAGCGGATCCGGAAAACCGAACACTCTGGCGTGCGAACCGACGCCGACTGGACGCCGAGTGCATTCGCGACACGATGTTGTTCGTCAGCGGTCAGCTTCAACTCGACATGGGCGGGCCGACCATCAAGCCCGGCACCGCCGCCGACTACGGCTACAAACATAGCGACTCCCGCCGCAGTCTTTACGCGCCGGTTTTCCGCAATGCGCTGCCGGAATTGTTCGAGGCGTTTGACTTCGCCGACCCCAGCATGGTGACGGGCCGACGCAACACCAGCACCGTCGCGCCGCAGGCGTTGTTCATGATGAACCATCCCTTCGCGCTCGAACAGGCGAAGGCCGCCGCGCGCCGCACGCTGGCGACCGACGGTGACGACGCGACGCGCATCGAACGCGCCTATCGCGTCACGCTCGGCCGCGCACCGACGAAGGCGGAGTCGAAACTCGCGCTCGGCTACGTCACCCTGCCCGCGGACGGCAAGGAACTCGAAGCCCGGAGGCTTGAGGCTTGGGCGCAGTTTTATCAGGCGCTGTTTGCGAGCATGGATTTCCGTTACTTGAACTAACCGAACGAACCGAGCCTGCCATGCCGCTGAATTTTGAATGGAACGAAAACAAGGCCAAGTCGAACTTGCGGAAGCACGGGGTGAGCTTTGAAGAAGCTGCGACGGTTTTCAGAGATGCGTCGTCGTTGACGATTCCGGACGAGGCGCACTCCCAGGCCGAGGAGCGGTGCATCATTTTGGGCAGCTCGTATCGGGACAAATTGCTGGTTGTCGTCCACACGGAACGCGGCGATAGTGTCCGCATCATCAGCGCCAGACCCGCGAGCAGAAATGAAAGGCGACAGTATGAAGAAAGTAATTAGACCAGAACCGGAGTCGAAGCCGGAGTATGATTTCAGCTCCGGTGTCCGCGGCAAATACGCGAAGCGTTATCACGCTGGCAGCAACGTCGTGGTGCTCGACCCGGACGTTGCCCAGGCATTTCCGAGCGAAAGAAAAGTAAACCGCTCCTTGCGCACCCTTGCCGGCCTGCAAGCGAAGTGAGCCTGACTGTGAACCACGCCTCCACCACTGGTTCCTTGCTTTTCACCCGCCGCCATGCGCTGAAATCCGCCGCGTGCGGTTTCGGCTATCTTGCCCTCGCCGGTCTCGCGGCGCAGCGCGCGGCTGCGGCCACGAATCCGCTCGCACCGAAAGCACCGCACTTCAAGGCGCGCGCCAAACGCGTCATCTTCCTGTTCATGCAGGGCGGCGTCAGTCATGTGGATTCCTTTGATCACAAACCGCTGCTGGACGAGAAGGATGGCCAGAAGATCGACTTCGACGACGCCCGCAAAATCGCTAACACCGGCAAGCGCGAAGGCTCGTCGCAGCGCGTCATGAAACCGCTCTGGAAATTCGCGCAACACGGCCAGTCGGGCCGCTGGGCGAGCGAGTTGTTTCCGGAAATGGCGAAGCATGTGGACGATCTGTGCTTCATCCATTCGCTCAACACCGAAGGCATCGCGCACGGCCCGGCCACGTTGTTCCTGCACTGCGGCTCGACGACCTTCATCCGACCCTCCATGGGCGCGTGGATCAATTACGGCCTCGGCACCGAGAATGAAAACCTGCCGGGCTTCGTCACGATTTCACCTTCGGCGGGCAACGGCGGCGCGCGCAATTATGGCAACGCCTTTCTCCCCGCCGTCTTTCAAGGCACTGCGCTGGGCAAGGCTGGTGCGCCCGCGAGCGAGGCGACCATTCGCAATCTCTCCAATCCGCTACTGAAGCCCGGCGAACAGCGGAGGCAGTTCGATTTGTTGCAGGCGTTGAACGCGGAGCAATTGAAGCAGAATCCCGGCGACAGCGAATTGGAAGCCGTCATCAATTCCTACGAACTCGCCTGGCGGATGCAGAACAACGCGCCGAACGTGCTCGATCTCGCGAAGGAAACGCCCGCCACGCTTGCGCTTTATGGCATCGGCGAGAAGACGACGGATAATTTCGGCCGGCAATGTCTCATGGCACGCCGACTCTGCGAATCCGGCGTGCGCTACCTCCAGGTCACCTACGGCGACAACACGGCGAACCCCGCGTGGGATCAGCACTCGAATTTGCCCAAGCACAAGGATCACGCGCTCGCCGTGGACAAACCCATCGCCGGCCTGCTCACCGACCTCAAGCAGCGCGGCCTGCTGGAGGACACCATCGTGTGGTGGGGCGGCGAGTTTGGCCGCACGCCGTACGCGGAGAAAAACGGGACGGGCCGCGACCACAATCCGGGCGGCTTCACGGTGTGGCTCGCGGGCGGCGGTGTGAAACCCGGCTTCGCCTTCGGCCAGACCGATGAGTGGGGCCATCTTGCCGTGTCGGACAAGGTCCACATGCACGACCTGCACGCGACGATTCTCCACCAGCTCGGCCTCGACCACGAAAAGCTCACCTACACTTTTGATGGCCGGCCCTTCCGCCTCACCGATGTGAGCGGTCATGTGGTGAAGGAAATAATCGCGTGAGTGCGGGGAAGATGCTGGTTGAGGAACGCAGTCCAAGAATTGATCAAGACCGTGTCATAGACTAATGGTTCGACAACATGAGCACGCTGACGACAGATGGAGTTCACAGGACTTTGAAGCAGTTCTTTCCCTCGAAGAATGATGACTTTGAGTCTGACTATACAGAGGAGCTCACGGAACTTCATGATTTTGGGATCAACACGAAAGAGCAACTTGTTGATATGCTCCAGAGAAGAGCTGATGCGGTCATGGAAATTGACCGGAGCCCGATGAATGACGCTGAAATACAGATGCATTCTGATGACTTTGGCAAGGAATACGTAGAAAACAGATTACGGGAGGGTTTTTGGTTTGCCTACCCAGCGTTGCTGCGGATCGCTCTTGAACTGGAGTTCGGAAAATCCTATGAGGAGTATGCCAACAGGAGAGACGGAATTGTCGAATCAGGCGCTGCACCGGATGGTGGCCCCGCGATGCCTGTCGTCAATTCGGGAGGCACGGAGGACCACCATCGGTAAACTAATTCGTTCGCACGAGAACGGCAACCCTATGGCTTGCCTGAATAGGGTTTTCCGAATTACGGTCGAACTGTTTTCCCGAATATGAAGTTGAGTCGTTTCGACTCGGTGAAGTGGTTGGCGGCGGCGGCGCGCCTGCGGGCCTGTCCTGAGCGCGAGTCTTTAGTCGCTTCTACGCGCTTGCCCTGAATCGGAACGACCGGTATTGTCCCGAATATGCCTACGGTCGCGCTTCAGGCCCACTACGACGGCGAGCACATCGTGCTTGATGAGCCATACGAATTGCCCGCCAACGCCAGCCTCATTGTGACGCTGCTTCCGGCTGCGTCCGATGCGGATTCCGAAGATGCCTGGCTACAGGCAGCGGCCTCCAGCGATGCGTTTGCTTTCCTTGCCGATCCCGCTGAGGACATCTACACAGCCGCCGACGGCGAGCCATTCCGCGATGCGGTATAGAGTTGTCTTAGTTCCGTTTCCGTTCGACGACCTATCCGGCAGCAAGGTCAGGCCGGCGGTGTGCCTCACCGAGGCCGTCGGCGAACACCGCCACGTTGTGCTCGCGTTCATCACGAGCGTTGTGCCGCCCAAGCTGGAGCCGACGGATGTGTTGCTCGACCTGAGCAGCGCCGACTTTGGTCGCACCGGCTTGAAAGTCCGTTAGGCGTTGCGCCTGCATCGGGTGGTTACGGTTTCGGCCACGATTATCCGCCGGCAGTTGGGCATATTGACGCCAAACCTCCAGGCTCAAGTTCAGCAACGACTGCGAACGCTCTTCGCTTTATGATGGGTTGTCCTCCATGCAGCCGAAGCAACTTGATGAAATTGCTGGTGGCGGCGGTCTTGTTTTTGGCAGCGTCTCGCATCGTCGCGCCCGCCGCCTCCAGCGGTAGCGGTAAGTGAATTTCAATCGCGACATCCGGCCCATCCATTCGGACAACTGTTACAAGTGCCACGGGCCGGATGCCAAACAGGCCAAGGGGCCTGCGGCTTGACCTCCCGGAAATCGCCGTCAAGCCGCGCAAAAGCTACTAGCCCTCTAGCACGGGTTCTCACTGACCCCGTGCGTCGGGAACCGGAGCCGTTCACTATTCGCTATTCACCCCGCGCTCCTTTTCCTACACTGCGTCCGTGAAAATCCTGTTCATCGGCGACATCGTGGGCGAACCCGGCCGCCGCGCCGTCGCGCAGCTCGTCCCCAAACTTCGCCAACAGCACGGTCTTCACGTCGTCATCGCCAACGGTGAGAATTCCGCCGGTGGTTCCGGCATCACGCCCGACACGGCAGCGGATATTTTTGCGGCGGGCGTGGACATCATCACCACCGGCGACCATTTGTGGGATCAGAAGGAAGTCATCAACCTGCTGGTGAACGAGCCGCGTTTTGTGCGCCCGCTGAATTATCCGCCCGGCACACCGGGACAGGGCAGCGCCATTTGCCAGATGCCCGGACAGCGGCCGGTCGCCGTCGTGAACCTGCAAGGCCGCACGTTCATGGCTCCGCTGGATAATCCGTTCTGGCGCGTCAAGTCGGAGGTCGCCCGCTTGCGCGAATTGACACCCATCATTCTCGTGGACATGCACGCCGAAGCGACTTCAGAAAAGATTTCCATCGCGCGCATGCTCGACGGTCAGGTGAGCGCGGTCATCGGCACGCATACGCATGTGCAAACCGCCGACGAGCAAATCTTCCCCGGTGGCACCGCGTTCCTGTGTGACGCCGGCTTCACCGGACCGCATGAAAGCTGCCTGGGCCGCGAGATCGAGCCAATCATCAAGCGTTTCCTCACGCAGCAGCCACAACGCTTCGCCGTGGCGAAGGAGCGGATTCTGTTGCAGGGCGCGTTGATTGAAGTGGATGACCAAACGGGGAAAGCGGTGAATATCCAGCGCGTGTCGGAAGCCATTTAAGCCGAATCCATGTAGTAGGAATTGATTTAACCACGGATGGACACGGATAGACACGGATGAAGACTGGAGGAAGAAAGACGTATGACAAACGTGGCAAGGCTCACTGCTTGGTGGGGGCGTGTTTGACTTCAAAAGCTCTTTCCCATCCGTGTCCATCCGTGGTTGAAAAGTTTTTTAACTGCACCGTTCCGGTTAAGAAAGTTGTAACCTGTCGCCATTCGTCCGTGTTCTGATCGGAAAGCGAAAGATCGTTTATGGAAACTTTGTTGAGCATCCTCGTTGGCGTGGGCTTGAGCGCGGCCTGCGGGTTCCGGGTTTTTATTCCACCGCTGATCATCAGCATCGCGGCGCAGGCCGGACAGCTCACGCTGGCACCCGGCTTCGCTTGGATGGGCACCAACCCCGCCCTGATCGCCTTTGCCATCGCGACCGTTTTGGAAGTCGCCGCCTATTACATCCCCTGGCTGGACAATCTGCTCGACACCATCGCCACCCCGGCCGCCATCGTGGCTGGAACCGTGGTGACGGCAGCGATGATCACCGGGATGAGTCCCTTCCTCAAATGGACGCTCGCGGTGATTGCCGGCGGCGGCGTGGCGGGTGTGGTGCAAGGCTCCACCGTGCTGGCGCGGGGCCTGTCCACGGCGGGTACGGGCGGCCTCGCCAACCCCATCGTCGCCACCGTGGAATTGGGTGGATCAATTCTTACTTCGATTCTTTCCATCGTCGTCCCGGTGCTGGCGTTGTTGTTGCTGGTGGTTCTGGCGGTTGTGATCGGCTGGAAAATCATCACGAAGAAATCAACCAAGCCGGTGGCCGTGGGTTCAATGTGAGCGAGACGGTTCGGCAAGACCGTGAGGTGATCGCCCGCTTAATTGCTTTACAGAAATTCGCAAGTCCGCTTACCTAAACCCATGATAAAGCTCCCCTTCCCCAAGTCACTTGTGCACGCGGTGTCGTAAATCAATAGTCGGACCTCACATGGAGCCTAATTCAAAAATGGCTGGTGCAAGAAGGATCGGGGTGGTCCTCGTGTGCGTTTGCGGGCTGACTACGAGCCTGGCATTCACTACCTGTTATATCGCATTGTGGTTCACAAACTCAGGAAGCCGAGCACGCGACGTGAGTGAAACGCTGATGTGTGTACTTTTGGCCATCGCAGTGATGCTATTGGTGCCATTCAAGTGGAGAGCCCGATCATCGGACCCCAACGTTTTCTTTGGCGGAGGCTTACGGTCTGCTAAGGGTCCTCTTTGGAAAGTGCTGCGCGGCTGCCTTTGGATTTCATTTCTGGTTGCGCTTCTTCATGTCAGTATTTTGCTGCAACTCGACTCTGCTGCTCGAAGAACCTCGAGGCATTCAATGTTGATGTGCGCCGCGGCGGGGTTCTACTTCGCTTGTCTCTCGAGCTTCATGGGCCTGTATGGGGTGCATTCGGTTGCCGTCTGTCGGCGCGCATGGGAGTTCTTTTACGGAACGCGTCAGATGTCTTTGAGTAGGGGGAACGTCTCAGGTCGGGTCCAATGCGCTGCAGCGAATGGCGCCCCCGCCACGCGTCCAGGCAATTCGGTAGTCACGAAGGGGCCGCCATCGGTGAGCTGATCGTTAGATTTTTTCACGCTTATGACACATGGCACGTTGCTTGCAAGCGGGGCACACCGACTCGGCAACGGTTTGACTTGCGCCCTCGTCCTCGCCGTCGCCACTTCGGCATTGGCCGGCAATTGGCCCGGCTGGCGCGGCCCCACTGGTGATGGTGTTTGCCTGGAGAAAAATCTGCCGTTGAAATGGAACGAAACGGAAAACGTCCGCTGGCGCGTGCCGTTGCCGGAGCGCGGCAACTCCACCCCGGTGGTCTGGGGCAACAAAGTTTTTCTCACGCAACCCCTCGAAAAGGAAAACCGCCGCACGCTCATGTGCTTCGATCGCGCGACCGGCAAGCTGCTCTGGCAATCCGGCATCACCTACACCGAAAAGGAAATCACGCACGGCACCAATCCGCAGTGCTCCGCGTCGCCGGTGACGGATGGCGAACGCGTCATTGTCTCGTTCGCGTCGGCGGGTCTGTATTGCTACGACCTGAATGGCAAGGAACTTTGGCATCGCGATCTCGGCAAGCAGGCGCACATCTGGGGCAACGCCGCCTCGCCGGTGATTCATGGTGGCTTGTGCATTTTGAATTTCGGCCCCGGCGAACGGACGTTCCTGATCGCGGTGGACAAGAAGACCGGCAAGACGGTCTGGCAAAATGACGAACCCGGCGGCGCTTCCGGCGAGAAGACTCCCGACGGCAAACAAGCTTGGGTCGGTTCGTGGACCACACCCATTCTCATCAAAGAGAGTGGCCACGACTCGCTCATCATGAGTTGGCCCAACCGCGTCGCCTCGCTCGACCCCAAGACCGGCAAGGAATTCTGGACGTGCCAGGGATTGAATCCGCTCGTCTATACTTCGCCGCTCCATCGCGATGGCATCGTTGTAGCGATGGGCGGCTACGGCGGAATGGCGCTCGCCGTGAAGACCGGCGGCAAAGGCGACGTCACCGAGAGCCTGCGCTTGTGGCATCATCCGCGCACCAAGCAACGCATCGGCTCCGGGGTCATTCATGACGGGCACATCTATATTCTGAACGATCCCGGCGTGGCCGAGTGCTACGAGTTGCAGACCGGCAAACTGATCTGGGAGGAACGCCTCACCGGCAAGGGCAAGAACAACGACAGTTGGTCGTCCATGATCCTGGCAGACGGAAAGCTTTTTGCGATGAACAAATCCGCCGACACCTTTGTGCTGAAGGCGAGTCCGAAGTTTGAATTGCTCGCCACCAATTCGCTGGGCGAAGAAACCATGTCGTCGATTGCGCCTTCCGACGGCGACTTGTTCATCCGCACCTACCGGAGTTTGTGGTGCATCAGGGAAACGAAATAGAGTCGCGTGCGTCCCAAAATCACGGAATCCGGGAATAACTTGTTTTATTTCGGATGATGTGAAAATCTGCGCGCCGTTCACCTAATGCACAACGTACTCTTGATCGATGATGACCGCGGCACTCGGTTCGTGATGGCCCGGTTGCTGGAAAAGGCCGGGTGGCAGGTGTTGGAGGCGGAGGACGGCGAAGTCGGCCTGGAGTTGACGGCGAAACATCATCCCGAAGTCGTGCTCTGCGATTTGATGATGCCGCGTTGCAACGGATTTCAATTCTGCCGTTCTGTGCGGGAACGCGGCGCGGCGTTTCCCCAACCGAAGCTTATCATCACCACCGCGAGCGGCTACGCTATCGACCGCCGCAACGCCTTGGAAGCCGGGGCCAATGAAGTGCTGATCAAGCCGGTCAAGATGGACGATTTGTTGCAGCTCCTGGAGCGACTCACGGCTCCCGATGAAAATGCCGGAGAAACCAAACCCACGCCCGCGCCAGCCAGTGGCCGCGCCACCCCGGCAATCCCGCCGCCCGAATTCCATACCGCCGAACGCGAAGTCAAAGTAAGATTTTGGGGCGTGCGCGGCTCCATTCCGACGCCGGGGCCAGGCACCGCGATTTACGGCGGCAACACCACTTGTGTGGAAGTGCGGGCCGATGGCGAGTTGATTATTCTCGATGCCGGCACGGGCATTCGTCCGCTGGGCCTGCAATTGATCTCCGAATTCAAGGGCCAGCCGCTGAACCTTACCTTGCTGATGACCCACACTCACTGGGATCACATCCAAGGGTTTCCTTTTTTCATTCCGGCCTACAACCCGAAAAACCAAATGTGCATCCTCGGCTACGAAGGCGCGCGTGCCGGTTTGGAAAAGACCCTGTCCGCGCAGATGGAAAGCCCCTATTTCCCGATCAGCATGCAGCAAATGCCGGGGCATATTTCGATCCAGGAATTGCGCGAGATGAATTTCACCGTCGGTAAAGTCCCGGTGCGGGCGAAGTTTATGAACCATCCCGGCGTCTGCGTCGGCTATCGCCTGGACACCAGCGCCGGTTCCATCGCTTTCCTTCCCGACAACGAACCTTTCCAACGGCTAAAAGCCCACACTGGCGCGCAAGCCGGGGCCGATCAGGCCGAGGCCCAGGAATACGCGCGCAAACAGGACGATAAACTCATCGAATTCATCCGCGACGTCGATGTGCTCATCATGGACTCCCAGTATGACGCGGCGGAATATCCGCAGCGGGTCGGCTGGGGTCATGCGTGCGTGGATGACACGGTGGCGCTGGCCCTGAGCGCGAACGTAAAAAGGCTCTTTTTGTTCCACCACGACCCGGGGCATGACGATGCTTACATCGCCCGGATGGAAGCACACGCACGGGAGTTGGTTGCGAAGCATGGCGGAGCTTTGATTGTCGAGGCCGCCCGGGAAGGTGCTGTGTGCGTCTTGGCACCCGCCATGGCAAAGGCTTAATCGGTTGCGAGTTTCCGTCCATTTCCGCATTCCGGATACGGCTTGTGTTTTCCCGCTAAGGTGTGCAAACTGGCTGGCATTCGATGAAAACCCTCCTGGTTATTGATGATGAGCCGGACTTCCGTGCGGTGCTCGCCCAGATATTGGAAGCTGCCGGCTGGCGGGTTTTTCAAGCCGCCGATGGGGCTATTGGTCTGGAACTCGCCCTGTTGCATCGTCCGACGATTGTCATTTGCGACCTGCTGATGCCGAGGTTCAACGGATTCCAAACCTGCCGCGCCATCCGCGAACGGCGCGAGCTGGAGCAAACGAAAATTGTGATCACCACCGGCCGGGGCTATGCCTTCGACCGGAAGAATTCCCTGGAAGCCGGGGCGGATGAATATTTGGAGAAGCCGATCGACACCCGGGAATTGATGGATATTTTGCAGCGTTTTGAAAAAGACATACCTTCGGCTGGCCCGCCGGCGGGGGTGAACTCCCATCTACCTGCGGATCGTTCTTGTCGGCTGCGCTTCTGGGGGGTACGCGGCTCCATTCCCACGCCCGGTCCCGGCACGATCGGCTACGGCGGCAACACCTCGTGCGTGGAAGTGCGGGTGGGCGGGGAAATCATCGTATTGGATGCCGGCACGGGGATTCGCCTTCTGGGGCTGGCGTTGATTGCGGAATTCAAAGACCAGCCGATCAACCTCACCTTGTTGATTACCCATACCCACTGGGATCACATCCAGGGATTTCCTTTTTTTCCACCGGCGTACAACCCCAAGAACAATTTGCGCATTCTCGGCTACGAAGGCTCGCGCGTGGGGCTGGAAGCCACGCTCGCCGGCCAGATGGAAAGCTCGTATTTTCCGATCAGCCTGGGGCAGATGCAGGGGAATATCACCTTTCATGAATTGAAGGAGATGGAATTCAAGATCGAGGACGTGACGGTGCGCGCCGCGTTTGTGAACCATCCCGGCATTTGCGTCGGTTACCGGATCACCACTCAGGCGGGAGCCATCGTGTACATGCCCGACAACGAATCCTATTACCGGATGAAATCGGTCATGCTGGCCGATGCCAAGGGCGATCCCAAAGCCGCGCTGAGTTATGCCCGCAAACGGGACCAGGAACTGATTGAGTTCGCGCGCGGCGCGGATGTGTTGATCATGGATTCGCAATACGAAGTGGCGGAATATCCCTCCAAGGCCGGCTGGGGTCACAGTTGCGTGGATGACGCGGTCGCCTTTGCATTGAGTGCCCAAATCAAACAGCTCTACCTCTTCCACCACGACCCCGGCCACAACGACGAAAAGATTGCCAGCATGGTGGCGCACGCGCGCGAGCTGGTCACCACGCAGGGCGGCATACTAAACGTCGATGCCGCGCGCGAAGGTCTGGAGCATGTGCTCAAACCCGCGACGACGTCGGGCGGTTAATTTAACCCCGTGTCAACGGGCAGGGGCGAAGGGTTTTCCACGCCACTTGGTTTCCAACACTTCGTGTCAAGCCATTCCGCCGCCGATTCGTTGCGCATCCAGCCTTGTTTTTTTTGGGCAAACCGGAATGATGCCTCCTCGAAGGCATGAAAACCGTTTTACTGATCGATGAAGATCAGGCTTTCCGCGCCACCCTCGCGGAGTGGCTGGCCCGGGAGCGTTGGCAGGTGATCGAAGCCGCCAATGGCGACTTGGGCCTGGGTTTCATTCAACTTCACAAGCCGGCCATCGTTATTTGCGACTTGCTGATGCCGCGCTGCAATGGTTTCCGCCTGTGTCGTATCATCCGCAAGCTGCCCACCGCCGAGCAGCCCAAGATCATCATCTCCAGCGGTCGCGGCTATCCGGGCGACCGGCTTACCGCGCTGGAAGCCGGCGCGGACGAATATCTCGTGAAGCCCGTGGTGGAGAGCCAGCTTCTCCAGTTACTGGCCAAGCTTACCGCCGCCGGTTACCAGCGGGCACCGGTGCAGGCGCGCATCCATGTCACACCTACCTCGGCTTCCAAGACCATTCGCACGGGCGGCGAACGTCCGGCGCTCCAAGCCGAAGGGCCACCAACCCGCATCAAGTTCTGGGGCGTGCGCGGCTCCATCCCGACTCCCGGCCCCAACACCGTCCATTACGGCGGCAACACCACTTGCGTGGAAGTGCGGGCCGACGACGAAATCATCATTCTGGATGCCGGTTCGGGGTTGCGCCTGCTGGGCCAGAGCCTGGTTGCGGAATTCAAGGAGCAACCAATTCAAGTCACGATGCTGATCACCCATACCCATTGGGATCACATCCACGGCTTTCCTTTTTTCATTCCGGCCTACAACCCGCGCAATCGCATCCACATTGTCGGCTTTGAAGGTTCGCGCGAAGGTCTGCAAACGGTTCTGGCGTCGCAGATGGAAAGCCCCTATTTCCCGGTCAGCATGCGGCAAATGGAGGGGCACATCACGATCCAAGAACTGACTGAGATGAAATTCTGCGTTGGCCGCGTGGAGATTGAGGCGGTCTTTGCCAACCATCCCGGCATCTGTGTCGGCTACCGGATCAACACCAGCAAAGGCTCCATCGTGTTCCTCCCCGACAACGAGCCGTACCAGCGTCTCCGTGGCCAGGGCACGGGAGAAGTGACTGCCGCTTCGCTGGCCTACGCCCGCGCCCAAGATCAAAAGCTCATCGAATTCATCCGCGATGCCGACGTGCTGATCATCGACTCCCAATACGACGACGCGGAATACCAGCAGCACGTCGGCTGGGGCCACGGCTGTCTGGATGACGTGGTGACGCTGGCGTTGATTGCCGGCGTGAAGCAACTGTTCCTCTTTCATCACGACCCCAGCCACAACGACGCGCAAATCGACCACATGGTTCACTGGGCGCGCGATCTCGTCGCCATGCACGGCGACTCGCTCCCCATCGAAGGCGCGCGGGAAGGCGTGGAAATCGTGTTGAACCCGGCCGTCGAACCTGCCAGCTAAGTGGATCCCGCGTCGAAAAAACTTCCTTTGCCTGCCGGCTTGGTTATAAACCGCCTATGACCCTGAATTCTATGAAGGCCGATTCCACAAAACTCCTCACCCTCGTTTGCGTTTCCATTGGCTTGCTCACCGGTTGCATCTGCGCCAAGTCCGGTTCCGCTAAGGAAACCGGCTTCATCAACCTGTTTGACGGCACGACTTTGAACGGCTGGAAGCTCGTCGGCAAACACGGCGATGGGTACGGCGTGAAAGACGGCGTGATTTACTGCGCCCGTGGCGGCGGCGGCAATCTTTTCACCGAAAAGGAATACGCCGATTTCATCCTCCGCTTCGAGTTCAAGCTGGAACCGGGCAGCAACAATGGCATCGGCATCCGCGCGCCGTACGAAGGCGACTCCGCCTACCTGGGCATGGAAATCCAGGTGCTCGACGACACGGCGGAAAAGTATGCCAAACTGCAACCCTACCAATATCACGGCTCGGTCTATGGCGTCTCGGCCGCCCGGCGCGGCGCACTCAAGCCGGTCGGCGAATGGAACGTGGAGGAGATTTCCGCCATCGGTCGCCACCTCAAAGTCACCCTCAACGGCCAGGTGATTACGGAAGTGGATTTGAACACCGTGACCGATGCCAAAACTATCCAGACGCATCCCGGTATGCTGCGAGAACGCGGCCACATCGGATTCCTCGGCCATAATGATTACGTCGAGTTCCGCAACCTGCGCGTCAAGGAATTGCCCGTCACCGAGAAGGACAACACGCCGCCCGCCGGGTTCGTCGCGCTTTCCAATGGCAAGGATTTGACCGGCTGGAAAGGCCTGCTCGCCGGGCCAAATGACAACCCCATCAACCGCGCCAAGCTCTCGCCGGAAGTGCTGGCCGCCGCCCAGGCCAAGGCCGACCAACGGATGCGCGAGCATTGGAAGGTGGAAGACGGCACGTTCGTCTTCGATGGCAAAGGCGACAGCCTCAGCACCGCCCGGGACTATGGAGATTTTGAAATGCTGGTGGACTGGAAAATCCTGCCCCAAGGTGACAGCGGCATTTACCTGCGCGGCACTCCGCAAGTGCAGATTTGGGATCCAAGCAACAAAGGCCCGAATCCGAACGGGTATGGCTCCGGCGGCCTGTACAACAACCAGAAGAATCCCAGTGGCACCCTCAAGGTCGCCGACAAACCCATCGGCGAATGGAACCGCTTTCGCATCGTGATGACCGGCGAGAAGGTTCACGTTTTCCTCAACGGCGAGATGGTGGTCAACAACGTGACACTGGAGAATTTCTGGGACCGCACGCAACCGGTCTTCCCCACGGGCCAGATTGAATTGCAAAACCACGGCAACACGCTCTGGTTCAAAAATGTTTACCTTCGCGAGTTGACCGGGAAATAACGTCCTCCAGCGGCTCTGCCTTGGCGAAGACTCAAAACTTATGACCACCACTCAAACTCGCCGGAGATTTCTCCAGACTTCCGCCCTGGCCACCGCTGGCCTTTGTCTCACCCGCGCCCAGGCCGCGCCGCGCAAGCTTTCCCCCAACGACAAGCTAAACATCGGTGTCATCGGCGTGGCCAACCAGGGCAATTACGACCTCACCAATGTCGCCAGCCAGAACATCGTCGCGCTGTGCGACATCGATGACAATTATCTCGCCGCCGCCGCAAAAAACTTTCCGGCGGCGAAAACGTACAACGACTTCCGCCAGTTGCTGGATCGCAATGATCTGGACGCAGTGGTCGTCGCCACGCCCGACCACACCCATGCCGCAGCCACCGTGGCGGCATTGCGCAGCGGTCGGCATGTCTATTGCGAGAAGCCGCTGGCCCGCACCATTTCGGAGGCGCGGATCGTCGCCGAGACCGCCCACAAGGAAAAGCGCATCACGCAAATCGGCACGCAGATTCACGCTGGCAGCAATTACCGGCGCGTGGTGGAACTGGTGCAAAGCCGCGTCATCGGCGTGGTGCGCGAAGTGCATGTCTGGGTCGGCGGCGGCTTCGGCAACAAGGAACGCCCCCAGGAAACGCCGCCCGTACCGGCGAACATTCATTACGATCTCTGGCTCGGCCCCGTGCCGCCGCAGCCGTACAGCCCCGCCTACGTGCCGTTCTATTGGCGTGAATGGTGGGCGTTCGGCGGGGGCACGCTGGCGGATTTGGGCTGTCATTATCTGGATTTGCCGCATTGGGCGCTCGACTTGCGGCATCCGCTGACCGCCGAGGCGGAAGGCCCGCCGGTGCATCCTTTCAGCACGCCGCACTGGCAGATCGTCCGCTACGAATATCCGGCGCGCGGCGAGAAACCGCCGGTGAAACTCACCTGGTACCACGGTGGCAAACGCCCGCCGCACTTCGCCGAGGGCAAACTCCCGGCTCAGTGGGGCAACGGCGTCCTGTTCGTCGGCGACAAGGGGATGCTGCTCGCGGACTACGACAAACACGTCCTGCTGCCGGAAAAGGATTTCGCCGGCTTCACGCGGCCCCAGCCGTTCCTCAAGGATTCCATCGGGCATCACAACGAATGGATCGAAGCCTGCAAAACGGGCGCGCTGACGACGTGCCACTTCGATTACTCCGGCGCGCTTACCGAGGCGGTGTTGCTGGGCAACGTCGCCTTTCGCACCGGCAAAAAACTGGTGTGGGATCCCAAGAAGCTGCGCGCGACCAACTGCCCCGAAGCCGACCAATTCATCCAGCATCACTACCGCGACGGCTGGAAGATTTGAGCGGCTCATAACGGCCGACTCGCAAATCCACAGGTTACTTGGGTGGAGAATATACGAGTGATTCAACCTTCTTGCAGCACACCTTGAAGCACAAGTCCGACATGAGTAAGGCATCGACTTCGTAATCGTATCCTTGCGCTGGATTCCAAATCTTTTTGTTGCGAACCGAGTGATGATGAAGGAAGCCTCGCAAACGCACGATGCAATTCAAGAATTCTTCCGGGGATTTGGTCGCGTATTTGACGCGAAAAACATCCAACAAATTCTTTCTGCCCCCACGTCTTTGAATGCTCACTTCTGCGTTTTTCAGAACATCGGCTGCAAAAGTGACGAGTTCAGTGGATCGATTGAACTCGGCTGCCACATGCACATTCTTCGTCTTTCCGTTGCCGAATAGTGTCTCAAGCACGAAATAGAAGTCGTAGATGGCGTCAATATACCGACGCTCCAAAAGGTCATTTCGCCCCTTTCGGAAGAAACCCAATGGCATGTCCCAGTCCGACGCGACTTTTGACGCGATTATAGACCGCGTTACGACACGGAAGGGTGCTCGCAGATGTTGGCCATCTGGCTTCTTGAATTTGAACGAGAATTTTGAGGTCTTCAGCCGCTGCTTGTCATCCTCGGATTCTGGAATCCAAGTTATGTCCACTTCATCTAATGCTATTCTTTCCAACCCGTAAACCGACAGAAAACCTTCCAGCGTCCGCAAGCTTTTCATCAAGAGTTCAGAGCAAAAGGGTTCGTTCACCCGCAAGTCGAACGCGTTCTTGTCATGTGGGTTTTGAATCAGGTTAGGCACCTGGTCGCTTTCCAGCACTGGAACTGTCACCAGAATATGCGTCAGACGCCCGTTTTCGGAAACGAAGTCATAATACCATCCGTCGTGCTCAAAGGCTCGAACACCGTCAATTTGGACAACCCACCTGATGGGAAATTTGTAAACGCATTTCACTTTTGATTCTCCGATTGCTCGCCGAGTTTACCTTGAAAATCTGATTGTGCATGCGTCCCTCACGCCAGGATTCCCTTCACCACATCGCCATGCACGTCGGTGAGGCGGCGCTGGATGCCGTTGTGATAATAGGTGAGCCGTTCGTGGTCGAGGCCGAGCAGGTGCAGCACCGTCGCGTGAAAGTCATAGACCGTCACCGGATTCTCGGCGGCGGCGTAACCGATCTCATCCGTCGCGCCGTGGCCGAAGCCCGGCTTCAAACCCGCGCCCGCCATCCAGATGGTGAACCCGTGCGGATGATGGTCGCGGCCCTTGCCATTCAGGCCTTGCGTGAAGGGCGTGCGGCCAAACTCCGTCGTCCAGATCACCAGCGTATCCTTCAACATGCCGCGCGCCTTCAAATCTTTCAGCAGCCCCGTGACCGGCTGATCCAAGATCACCGCCTGCTTGGTGTGGTTGTCCACGATGTCTTCGTGCGCGTCCCAGTTGATGCGTGGTGAACTGAACGCGCCGCCGTGGTAAAGCTGCACGAAACGCACGCCGCGCTCCAATAGCCGCCGGGCCAGCAGACAGTTGCGCCCGAAGCCCTCGGTGACGGGTGATTCCAAACCGTAAAGTTTTTTGGTGGCCACCGTTTCGCCCTCGAAGCGGATGATCTCCGGCACGCTGACCTGCATTTGCGCCGCGAGTTCGTACGAGCGGATCCGCGCGGCCAGCGTGCTGTCGCCGGGATTGGCGCTGGAAAAATCGCGGTTCATCCGGTTCAACAACGCCAGACTGGCGTCCCGTCGCGCCGGGGAAATGTCCTTGGGCGTGTTCAAATCGACAATCGGTTCGCTGCCAGCGCGGAACGCCGTGCCCTGGTGAATCGCGGGGAGAAAACCGGAGGTCCAGTTGATCGCGCCGCCGGCGGGAAGCTGGCGCGGATCGGGCAGCACGACGAACGCAGGGAGGTTTTGGTTTTCTGAACCGAGGCCGTAAGACATCCACGCGCCGAGGCAGGGAAAGCCGTTCATCGTGAACCCGGTGTTCATCTGAAACGTCGCGGGCGTGTGATTGGAACTCTTCGCCACCATTGAGCGGATGAATGTCAGGTCGTCCACGCAACCCGCCAGATGCGGCAGCAGTTCGCTCACCCACATGCCGCTCTGGCCGTGTTGGCGAAAGGCAAACGGGCTTTTCATCAGCCGCCCCGGCTGGCCGAAAAACGTGTCCAGCTTGCTCTTGTTCGTCACCTCTTCGCCATGGTGTTTGATCAAATCCGGCTTGTGTTCAAACGTGTCGAGATGGCTGACCCCGCCGCAGGAGAAAATATGGATCACCCGTTTGGCCTTCGGCGGAAAATGCGTTGGCTTGGGCGCGTAAGGCGAAGTGGGTGAATCAATCTTGGGTGATGCCGCGCGTGCTTCTTCATGCAGCAGCCACGCCAGCGCGATGCCGCTCAGGCCCGCGCCCGCTTCCCAGAGAAAGTGGCGGCGAGTGAGCGGATTACCCGAAATCGATTCATCAAGACGTGAAGCATTCATCGCACGTATAAAAATTCACTGGCGTTTAACAACACCCAGCACACGCTCTCCATGCTTTGGGCGCGGACCAACGCAGCGGCGCGCAGGCTTTCGTCCGCCGTCGGTTTGCGGCCCAAGGCGAGCCGGTAAGCCAGGTTGATCTGGGACGTGGCGTCCGCGCCGGCCTCATTTTTCAGACGTTCGGCAAAGTATCTTGCCTGCCGCAAAACAAACGAGTTGTTCATCAATGACAACGCCTGAAGCGGCGTCGTGGTGATGTTGCGCACGGGCGTCTTGGTGGAAAAATCCGGACAATCCAGTGTGTCGAGCATCGGATCCTTGGCCGATTGCACACCGATGCGATAGACGGTGCGTCGGTTAAATTCCGGGCCGGGCGGATCGGTCAGCGTATAAAAATGAGAGTTGGAAATCTTCACATCGAACGGACGGAAGCCCGGCCCGCCGCGCTGGTCGTTCAACTGGCCGCTGACCACAAGCATGGTGTCACGCACGGCTTCGGCCTCCAACCGGTGCGGCGTGAAACGCCAGAGCAGGCGGTTGTCCGCATCCCGTGCCAGCGCCTTTTCATTCGCGAGCGACGCTTGTTGGTACGTGTTGGAAAGCAGGATGAGCCGGTGCAATTTCTTGAGGCTCCAACTTTGGGCGACGAATTCGCTGGTGAGCCAGTCCAACAATTCCGGGTGCGACGGGCGTTCGCCCACCGCCCCCAAATCGTTCGGCGTCCCCACGATGCCGTGGCCGAAATGATAATGCCAGACACGGTTGACGATCACCCGCGCCGTCAGCGGATTGTCCGCGCTGGCCAGCCAATTGGCGAGCTTCACGCGGCGCGCTCCCTCCGGCGCATCCGCTGGCAGGGCGAAGTCGGCGGGCAACGCCGCCACGGCGGACAAAGCGCCCGCAGTGACCGGCTCCTTCTTTTTTTCCACGTCGCCGCGCGCCAGCACAAAGGTCTCCTCCGGCGGACGCGAAATCGCGCCATACACCAGCGGCACCGTCGGAATGGTCTTGAACACTTCACGCTCGCGTTGCAACTCCGTGAACAATGCGTCCCGTTGCAAGCGTTGTTCGGCGGTCAGGGCGGTCAGCATGTCGCTCGTGGTGATGAGGAGTGTTCCACCGGAGCGCGCGGACAACGCTATTTCCTCGGCGCTCAACGCCCGGTCATACAACCGCGCCTCTTCAATTTCTCCAGCGAGAAACGAGTTACCGCTGCCCGTATGCCGCCAGCCCAATAAGACGCGTGACTCGCGAGCATGGTAAGTGCGCAACGTGCCATTCTCCCCCGTGGGCACGTATGGTTCGCCGTACGGAGCGCCGTTGCGGTAGCAGGTGATGCGGTTGTCCGCGCGATAAACGATGGCGACATGCACCAGTTCCCCCGGAGGCGCGGTTTCGTCTGGCGCGGCCAGGTCGCGCGAGCGTTGGTAGCCGTCACTGCCGACAAACCATTTCCCCGGCGTGCGTTCGCCAAAAACAATCGAATCAAAAATCACCCCGCCCTGTTTCTCCAGCGTGATCACGCCGCCACCCTGCTGCTTCAAATTGGACAGCGCGACCCAGGCTTCCAGCGTCTTCTCGCGAATGTCGCGGGCCAGAGGCTCAGTCTGGAGAAAGGCGCTCTTCCCATTCAACTTCAGGCGGCCTTTGGCGACCGTCGCGCCGCCGTGCAAATTTCCGTGCAACCCGCCCAGACTGTCTTTCGCATCGGTATCGAACGTCCATCTCGCCACCGGAACCGGAGCGTTGGCGGGAACGGTGGCTCCCCGTTCGCGCAACACTTTTTCACGCGCCGCCAGTTCAAGGGCGGCGACTTGCTTTTCCATTTCGGTGATGCGCCGGTTGAACTGCACGATTTGCGTTTCGCGGGCCTGGCTTTCCGTCGGGGTGAGAATCGAATGGTCGCCGGGATGCACGCCGGCGATGGCGGCCTTGAGGCGGTAATAATCGCGTTGCGGGATGGGATCGAATTTGTGGTCGTGACAGCGGGCGCAATTGATCGTCATACCGAGAAACGTCTGGCTCACGGCGGCGATCATGTCTTCGAGTTCCTCCTCGCGAATGCGCGCGCGCAACGAGGCGCTGACCGAACCTTTCCCGGCCTCGTCATTCGGCCCTGCCACGAGGAAAGTAGTGGCGATGACGCCGTCGCGCGTGACCGGCTCCAGCACGTCACCGGCGATTTGCTCCCGCACAAACTGGGTGTAGGGCTTGTCCGCGTTGAGGCTGGCGATTACGTAGTCGCGGTATCGCCATGAATGTTCGCGCAACTGGTCGCGCTCAAAACCATTGCTCTCGCAGAATCGCGCCACATCAAGCCAATGACGGCCCCATCGTTCGCCATAACGTGGCGAGGCGAGCAGCCGATCCACGACATGCACCACTGCGTCGGGAGATTTGTCGGCGAGGAAGGCGTCCACTTCCGTCGGCGTGGGCGGCAGGCCATGCAGGTCAAAGGTCAGCCGACGAATCAACGTGGCGCGATCTGCGGCGGGCGACGGTTTCAACTTTTCTTTTTCGAGCCGCGCGAGGATAAAACGGTCGAGAGGATTGCCGGCCCAGCGTTGGTTGGCCACCGCAGGCAACGCCGGGCGAACGACGGGTTGAAAGGCCCAGTATTTCAAGCGCGGATCGGGTTTCGCCGTCGCTGTGCTCTCCGGCCACTTTGCACCCTGATCAATCCATGCCCGTACCAATCCAATCTGTTCGGCCGTGAGCCGGTTTCCTTTCTGCGGCATGACCAGATCATCGACCAGTCCGGCGACGAGATGGATCAGGAGGCTTTCGGCGCTTTTGCCGGGCACGATGGCCGGGCCGGAATCTCCGCCGTTCAAGGCGGCTTCCTTTACGTCCAGACGCAACCCGTGCTTCTGCTTGTCGGTACCGTGACAGGAGAGGCAGGCGGTCGCAAAGATCGGCGCGATGTCTTTGTCAAAGTCCACGATGCGGTTGGCCGCCGGTGGCAGTTGGCTGATGCGATCCAGTTTGATGACTGCCGCGTGTGCCGCGCCGACGAGACCGAGCAATATCCCCAGACTGAACCACCGAAAGCAGCCGTGATGGAAATGTGGTTTCATGCGCTTTGAGATTACCGCCCAATTAAGAATCAGGCCAGCGGTGGGTCAATGCTATTCTCAGGGCGTGCGCAGCCCGTCCGCTACAACAGCCCGCGCTACTTCGTGCAAAAAAGAATAATTCCGGCAACTTTCAGCGAAACCGATTGTTTCACGCTGGAGCCATATCGCGTAATTTACAGAGCAACGCACGGAACCTATGAAAAATCCAACTGTCCCAACCATTGTCGTGGCGAGTGTCATCTGTCTGGCGCTGGGCGCCGTCGGCGGCTATTACGCCCGCCATTTTGCCCCAGAGAAAGAACTGGCCGCTTCCGGCCCGCCGCCCGGAGCCAGTGCCGGAATGGGCGGCATGATGGGTGGTGGGCCTGGTGGACCTAGGGGTGGTGGGCCTGGTGGACCTAGGGGCGGTGCAGGCGGCCCTCCCGGTGGTGGTGGCGGGATGGGAGGAATGGGGGGAATGATGGGCGGCATGGGCGGTGGTGGCATGGGTGGGCCACCGGCGGCTTCGGCCGATTTGAAGCGCGTCATCCGCTCGCTCAACACGGTTCAACGGGTGCAGGCGAAAGGTTTGACTGCGGCGCAAGTTCAGGAACTGCTACCCTTGTTGAAGGCGATCCAATCCGCCGAGAAATTGCCGGATGAGGAATGCAAAGCCAAGACCGAGGAAATCTACAAAATTCTCGCCGACGCGCAGAAGGACACTTTGAAGGAAGTATTCCCCCAAGGTGGCGGCTTCGGCGGCATGGGCGGTATGGGTGGTGGAATGGGCGGAGGTAAAGGTGGTGCAACCGGGGGCGGCAAAGGCGGACCACCGGGCGGCGGAGGAATGGGTGGTGGTATGGGTGGGCCGAAGGCCGATCCCGATAAACCCTTCGCGTCGGAGCGGGATAAGAAATCGCTCGAAGACCTCATCGCCGTGCTCGAAGGCAAAGCTCAGAAATAGCTTTCGGGGCAGTACCTCGTCCAACGTGCGCCGCACTACTGCGCACGTTGGCGCTTGAAACAAAGTTAATTCGCCGGGGGCAACCGCAGCGTCGCATCCAGCGGCAGCACGTCCGACAGTTCCTTCCCCGACACGCCGCCGCCGAGCTTTTGCAACCGCTCGCCGCTTGGTCGCACCGAGCGTTCGTAACTGCCGACCGCATCGTTGAACGCGCCGTTCGCCTTTTCCAGCCCGCCCCGGATTTTTTCAAAATGCTCGGTGAATTTCGCGACGCGCGTGAACAATTCCTGTGCGGCAACGGCGATCTCCCGCGCGTTTTGCGTCTGCTCATGTTGCTGCCAGCTCACGCTTACCGAACGAAGCAGGGCGATGAGCGACGCCGGCGTGGCGAGCATGATCTGTTTGCTCGCGGCCCAGATGATCAGGTCGTGATCGCCTTCGAGTGCGGCGCTGAAGAGCGATTCCGCCGGGAGAAACAGCACGACGTGATCGAGCGCGTTCGTGAACTCGCGCGGATAATCGCGGTCGGCCAGCGCCTTGATCGTGAGCTTGAGTTTCGCGGCGTGCGCGGCCAGCGCCTCGGCGCGCGTCGTCTGATCGGCGGCGTCGATGGCGTTTAGAAAATCAAAATCCGGCACCTTCGCATCCACGATGATGAGACGGTTGCCGGGCAGGCGCACGATCAGGTCGGGCTTGCTGTCGCCGCTCTGCGATTGCTCGCTGAAATCGCAATGCGCGCTCATCCCGGCGGCCTCGACCACGCGCCGCAACGTCTCCTCGCCCCAGCGTCCGCGCACCTGGTTTGATTTCAGCACCATGCGGAACTGGTGCGTCTCGGATTCGAGCAGCTTGCTTTGCGCGGCGAGCGATTCGAGCTGCTTCTTCACCTCGCCGAGCGTGGTCGATTGCGCGGTTTCACTTTGCGCGAGCCGTTGCTGGTACGTTTTCAACTGCTCCTCCAGCGGCTTGACCATCGTGAGAATGGCCTGCTGGCGCTGGGTCAAATCGCCTTTGGCGGATTCCGCGAACTTGCCGAGCGTCTCGTTGGCGAGGCGGAGAAATTCCGGCTGCGTCTGCTTGAGCGCATCGGCGCTGAGCGCCTTGAAAGCGTCACGCAAATCGGCGAGAGCCTTGTCCTGGGCCTGCCGGGCGGCGGCGAGATTCTGTTCGTGGAGGGTGCGCTGTTCCTTTAGCAGACTTTCGGCGGCGGTTTGGTTTGCTTGCGCGGTGGCCAGCGCGGTCTTCGTCTTGGTGGTGTCGTCGCGCGACGAGACGAGTTCACTTTCGCGCTGCGCGAGTTGCTGGCGCAATTCTCCTTCCACCCGGTTGTCCGCCGGGACCGCCCGCCGCTGGCCGAGCAGCCAGCCAATCACAACGCCGAGCGCGAGTCCGATAAGCAGGTAAAGCAAAGGAGACATGACGCTTAATAATGTGCGATGACTTCGATCTCGACGCTCGCGCCGCGCGGCAGGGCGGTGATTTGCACGGTGGAACGCGCCGGAAAATCCGCCGTGAAATATCGGGCATAGACTTCGTTCATCCCGGCGAAGTCCGCGAGGTTCGTGAGAAACACCGTGGTTTTCACGACGTGGGCAAACGTCAGCTTCTGGTCATCCAAAATCGCCTTCACGTTCTCCAGCACGCGCTCGGTCTGGGCTTTGATATCACCGGCAACCAGATGGCCCGTCGCCGGGTCGAGCGGGATTTGACCGGCGCAAAACAACAAGTCGCCAACGCGCACGGCGTGATTGTAAGGGCCGACCGCGGCAGGCGAGTTGGCGGGTTTGATGATTGTCTTTAGTTTCATCAGAGATGAACGACAGCCAATCCAGACTGTGACTGTTGGGTTATTTGAAAAATAAAAGTTTCAGGCCGAGAAGAACACAACCGAAAAGGAACGCGACCAGTAATTGTTTCCACAGTGGCCACGGTGTTGATTTACTCTCTGGCCAAGGCGTTGGTTTACTTTCATCCTTTCGATGTCCATGCCAAGGATAGTCCTCGGTCGGCATATATGGGAGATCTTTGAGCGATGCGTTTGGGTGTTCTTTGATAATTTGAAAGAGTTCAGGTGTAAGGAAATATGCTACCAAATCATTGCCGCCGTAGATTGCGTAAAGTCTCTCTGGAGATTTGGCCTCCTCAAGCAACTCGTTAACTATTCCAAAACTCCGAACCATGCTCAAACCCCAGACAAGCCCCGGTTGTTCGCTCGAGGTTTCACGCTCGATTTCTGATTCACCGTAAATCCGATGAGGCGCATCACCGACCCGAACAACGTAGCCGTTTGCAGAGGCATCATCCTCAATCTGAGGCAAACGGACTCCTTGTGCAGTTAGAAACGGTTCAAGTCCCCGGATGAACTCGCCAACCCCTCCCTCGGCTAAGTCTTCAGCATCCGCTTGAAAGAACCGGTGAGAGTCGGCAAAAATGCCATCCCAACCTTTCTGATCAAAATAGTCTTTTAAGGTTTGCGCTTTTTCGGGAGGTAAACCTTTGAAATATCCCGCGTCTTCCAATTTAGTCGTGAATGGTGTACTCATTTATAGCCTTTGGTGTTGATCAACACTTTCTCACTGATACTTTGCCAGAATCGGCTTCAGTTCGGCGATGGTTTTCTTTGGCCAGAGTTTCTTGTCGGTCATGATGGCGTTGCGGAGCGCGTCGTGGCACGACCAATTTGGCGTTTCTGGAATCTGCGGAATAGTGCGGGCGACAATCGCTTTGGCTTGCTCGGCGTTTTTCTTCAAATTGGCGATTACCAT
>JBKJSC010000143.1:0-2788 GCA_046593035.1 Limisphaerales bacterium
GGGGGTGGGGGGGGGGGTACCCCAGAAACTCCGCGCAACTTGATGGCGGTGCGGGAAGGCGTGGTGTTGAATCCGAGCGGGACCATTTCTACGACGGAACAGATTCGCCCGGAAAACTACCAGGGAACGGGCGGGTGGGGGGATGTTTGGAATTCAGACTCCCAGTTTACCGGCTTCGGCGTGGCGGGCACTTGGTATGACATGAACAATTCAGCGCAACACCACGGCAAGGATTCGTTCAATTACATGTTCGTGGACGGACACGTAGAGTTTCTGGAGCGGTTCAAGACTCACGGCAAGGGCAACGCCGGTGACGGAAAAGGCATGTGGTCGGTCACCACAGCTGACGACTAGGTAGCTTGCGTATTTCCAAACTGCGAAGTGCGGTGGGTCACGCGCTTCGCAGTTTTTGTTTGTTTGCGTCATGCGATGAAAGTCCGCACCGGCTTTAATCCTGAATACCGAAATGGAATAGTGGTATCAGGCTGGCGAGGCCAATGGAGCGCGGCGTTGATGCCGCTCAACGTCCGAGGATTTTAATGCGTGCGAATATAGCTGACGATCGGAAGGTGAAGCGCCCTGAAAGTCGTGCTCTTCGCTCACAGTTGGAATCGAGTCTGAATTCGTATGTAACGCAGGCTCGACGAGCAATACAACCTCGAACACCGCCAGTTCGCCACCGGATTCCGGCAATTCATCCCAAAGTCATTCCGTCCGCAGGATTTTGCGCTAAATTGCACGTATCATTGAAAGATCATTCGAACATATTGTCCTGATTCTGAGCTGAAAAGCGTTGTCGGCAGGCGAGGCCGACGGAACGCAACGTTGAAGCCGCTTGAACGTTCGAGAATTCTAGTCCACGCGAACCGGTCGGGGAGTGAAAAGTGAAACGGCCTGAAAGCTGTGATCTTCACTTGGCGGTTGAATTGACTTTGGAATTCGGGATAATCGCAGCAGGCAGTGCAGTGTTACACAACAGCATCTAACAAGCACAACTATGAAGTCGGACAAGCCGCGGTGGGTACGAGAAGTGAGCAACGGGGTGAGCGCGTCGTCGAACCGGATTGGGGCGGCGACTGTGTGGCTGCTGGCCGGACTGATTGGCATGGGCCAGGTGTGGGCTGGCGCAGCGGAGGTGAAGATTGTGCCGTTGAAGGTGCCGGCGACCGGGAAGCCGGGGTTCACTCAACTGTTGCCGGGGCAGACGGGTCTTAACTTCTCCAACTATGTCAGCGATCGGACGATCATGGACTATCGCAATGCGACGGTGGCCGGTTTGGCGGTGGGAGACGTGGATGGGGATGGACTGCCGGACATCTTCTTTTGCCAGACGGACGGGAAAGGCGTGCTGTATGTGAATGACCGGACGGACGGCAAATGCGCGCTGTATCGGAACCTGGGGAACTGGAAGTTTGAGGACATCACGGAACGGGCGGGAGTGAGGCTCGGCGATCGCAAGGCGATGGGGGCGGTGTTTGCGGACGTGAACGGGGACGGGCATCTGGATTTGCTGGTGCTGGCGTTGGGCGGGCCGAACGCGTTGTTCATCAATGACGGGAAGGGGCGGTTCACGGAGGCGCTGGATTTCCCCGGGCGGAACTCGAAGACGGCCAGCGTGTCGGCGGCGTTCGCGGACATCGATGGCAACGGCACGCTGGATCTCTACATCACCAATCACCGGCACCATACGATACTGGACCAGATCTCGAGCAAGGAGTTGAGCAGTACGAGGATTGGCCAGGAGCCTTCGCAGGAATTCCGGGATCATTTCGTCTTTCAGTCCGTCACCAACTCCGGGCAGGTGTACAAAAACCCCAAGGAACTGGGCGAAGCGGATGTCCTTTATTTGAACGATGGAAAGGGCCATTTCCGGGACGTAACCAATGAGCCGGGCCGCTGGCGCGATGAAGGTGGCAAGGTGATGGCGATGCCGCAGGAATGGGGGCTGGCCGTGCAATTTCGCGATGTCAACGGCGACGGCGCGCCCGACCTGTACGTGTGCAACGATTTTTGGACCCCGGACCGGTTCTGGCTGAATGACGGCACCGGGCATTTTCAACTGGCACCGCGGCTGACGATGCGGCACATGAGCAGTTCGTGCATGGGGGTTGATTTCGCGGACATCAACCGCGACGGGTTTGATGATTTTTTCACGGTGGACATGCTCAGTCGCGACCATTCCCGGCGCAAACGGCAGATGGGCCAGATGCAGCCCACGCCCATGTTGATTGGAGACATTGATAACCAGCCGCAGATCATGCAGAACACGCTGTTTCTGAACCGGGGCGACGGCACGTATGCGGAGATCGCCATGTTCGCGGGTGTGAAAGCATCCGAATGGTCGTGGTCGCCGGCTTTTCTGGACGTGGATTTGGATGGTTACGAAGACCTGCTCATCTGCAGCGGCATGCTCCGGGATTACATGGACTCGGACATGGGCAAACGAATGGAAAAAATGGGCAGCCTCACCTTGGCGCAAGAGAAGAAGCTTCGGCTCGAATTTCCATACCTGAAAACGGCGAATTTCATTTACCGCAACCGTGGCGACCTGACGTTTGAAGATGTGAGCGAAGCGTGGGGCTTCCGGGAGAAGGCGGTGTCGGGCGGGATGGCGATGGCGGATTTTGACGGGGACGGAGATTTGGACGTGATCATCAACAACACGTGGTCGGCGGCGGAAGTGTATCGGAACGACGGGGTGGCGCCGCGGGTGGCGGTGCGGCTGAAAGGGAAGACGCCGAACACACAGGGGATTGGGGCGAAGTTGAAGCTGGTGGGTGGCCCGGTG
>JBKJSC010000256.1:0-6910 GCA_046593035.1 Limisphaerales bacterium
GGCAAAGCCCACACCTTCACGATTGAAAGCCTGAACAACCGCATCCGCTGCTCTCTAGCCCGGCTCAAACGGAAGACGCATAGTTACAGTAAATCCAAGGTCAACCTGGCCGCCAGCGTCTTGTTCTTCATCGCCAAGAAATGTGGCGGCGAACTTGTGCCAGAACCACAATCAATACCTGTTTAGCAATCCCCATTACGACGTTTGCGGCACGAACTGCCAGGCATTTCGCTGGAAAGGTTGCAGGTTGCCATCTCCGAAGACAAAGCCTTTAATCAGGCGCACAACATGAGCAAAACCGGCAGTGTCACCGACAGGCCAAACAGGAATGCCCGCAATAATCCGTGGGTAAAATGGGGGCTATGGTTTGGGCTATGGACCGGGATCGCCCTGGCATTTACGGGCCAGTCTTATTTGACGAACGTTCGGGCGGGCGAGTTGACGCCGTGGCACGAGCTCTTATTTTGGTCGGTATCGGAATGGTACCTCTGGGCCTTGCTCTCTTTGCCGATTGCCTGGCTGGCGCGCCGCTATCCCTTCGAAGAATTGGGTTGGGGCTTCAGCTTGATGCTGCACCTGCCGGCCTGCATGTTGATTGCAATCGTGTTCACTTTGCTGCGCTCAGTCATTTGGGCGTTTCAGGAGTTCGGCACGGTGAATCTGGTGACCCAGATATTGACTTACCTGATCATCAGCGGCGCCACGCAGGCGTTTGATTACTATGGAAAATTCGTGGCGCGGACCGTGCGCGCGGCGGAATTGGAAAAGCAACTTGCGCAAGCGCAATTACAGGCGCTCCAGATGCAGCTCAATCCCCATTTTCTCTTCAACACGCTACACGCCATCTCCTCGCTCATGCATAAGGACGTGGAGGCGGCCGATCGGATGATCGCGCAATTGGGCGATCTGCTGCGCTACACGTTGGAAAGCACGAACACACAGGAGGTCCCGCTCAAACAGGAACTGGATTTTCTCGAACGCTACCTGGAGATTGAGCAGACGCGCTTTGGCGATCGGCTCACCGTGAGAATGGAGATCGCGCCGGACACGCTGGAAGCCAGTGTGCCGAATCTGATCCTGCAACCCTTGGTGGAAAATGCCATCCATCACGGTGTGGCGCCGCACGCCAAGCCGGGGAAAATCGAACTTCATGCTCGGCGTGAGAACGAAACCCTTCGCTTGGAAGTGACCGACAACGGCACCGGTCTGCAAGACACGAAATCGTCCGGGATGGGAATTGGCCTGTCGAACACGCGTGCCCGGTTGCAACAGTTGTACGGCGCGGCCCACCAATTGGAATTACAGAACGGCCCCAGCGGTGGCTTGTGCGTGCGAGTCACCATTCCGTTTCGCATCAACACAAGTGGGGCAGGGCAGGGGGCCGCAACGAAATGATTTACGTTGCCGAGAGGAGATCGTTCGATGACCCGCGCGTTTATCCTGCGAAGCCAGCGGTTGACCCTTGCTCCAGGCCGCTTCGCCCCGGAGTCGTTCCTGGCGCAGCAGAATCGGCTTATTAAACCCACTGTAAATTCTTACGAACATGAGTCTCCGCACATTGATTGTTGACGATGAACCGCTGGCGCGGGAGCGGCTGCACAAACTGCTCAAGGCGGAGCCGGACATCGAAATTCTCGGCGAGTGCGCCAACGGCTGGGAGGCGCTGGCCGCCATCGAAAAGCAAAAGCCCGACCTGGTCTTTCTCGACGTGCAGATGCCGGAGATGGACGGCCTGGAAGTTCTGGCGGAACTGGGTGACGGGCCGTTGCCGGCCGTTATTTTTTGTACGGCCTATGATCGCTTCGCGTTGAAAGCGTTTGAACTTCACGCGTTGGATTATTTGCTCAAGCCCTTCGATCTGCGCCGGTTTCAAAAGGCGCTCCAACGCGCGCGTGAACAGATCAAACTGAAGCACACCGGCGACTTGAGCCAGCGGCTTTCTTCCCTGCTCGCGGAATTGAAAAGCGAGCCAAAGCACCAAGACCGCCTGGCCATCAAGACAGGCGACCGCGTGTTGCTGTTACGCGTCGATGAAATCGACTGGATTGAAGCGGCTGACAACTACGTGGAGTTGCACGTGGGCACGGAATCCCATTTGTTGCGCGAAACTCTGACGGCTTTGGAAGCCCGGCTCGCGCCGGATAAATTTCTCCGCATCAACCGCTCTACGATCGTAAATCTCGAACGCATTAAGGAACTTCAGCCGCTCTTCCACGGCGAATACGCAGTGCTCCTGCGCAATGGCACGCGGCTGACGTTGAGCCGCAGCCATCGCGACAAGTTGAAACATCTTTTAGGCAAAGAGTCGTGAGGCTTGACTGGCCGGGCACCTAATCGACCGCGTCCGGGTGAGAGCCTTGCCTGGAATTGCTCGGTTCGCATGCGCACGCCGGTTCCGCTGAGGATTCCCGAAGTTTGACAGCTCCGGAAGTTGTTTGTGAGTTTGTCTTGCCCGTCGGAGTTGACACGTCGCGCGCCCGCCGTGGATAGTCAGTGCGTGATGCGAGTGTACGATCTGGCCATGACGCACAAGCTCGACGCGGATGATTTCTTCATTCATCGCGTGCAGCAGCATTGCGCGGAGCGCGGCCTGAATTTCTTCCTTGTTGAACCGCTCTGGGCGGCTGCCTTTCTGGAAAAGTTCACCCGGGGCGAAGTCTGGGCGAAGGTGCTCCTCAACATGCACAGCGAACATCACGAGCCGGAGGATGTGTATCACCGGTTGATCAATCTCGCGGCGGAAAAGAAAACCCAAGTCATCGATCCACCATCCGTGGCACTGGCGTCGTTCAACAAGGCGACGCTGCATCCGCGTCTCGCTGCGACGGGGATCCACGTGCCGCCGACGATCATCGTGCCGCGTGAACAAGTCGCCAGCTTCCAGCTTTCCGACGCTGACCGCGCGTTGCTGGGATCGCCCTTTGTCATCAAACCGAGCCTGGGTTATGGTCGGCGCGGTTTGGTGCTGGATGCCACGAGCGAGCGCGATCTGGCGCGCGCCCAGGCCGCATGGACCGATCCGCATTATCTCATGCAACGGCTGATTCAACCGCGCTGGCTGATGGGATTACCCGCCTATTTCCGCGTCTATTTTGTGTTCGGCACGACTTGGATTTGCTGGTGGAACTGTTTCACCGACCACTACCGGCTGGTCACGGAAACCGAAATGAAAGAGTTCTCGCTCGCGCCGCTGGCGGAAATCATCGTGCGCATCGCGAAGTTGACCGGCATGAATTTTTTCTCGACTGAGGTTGCGCAAGCCGAAGCCGGCGAATTCGTGGTGATCGACTACGTGAATGACCAGTGTCACCTGCTAACCCAAAGCGCCAGTCCACACAACGGTGTGCCGGATGAATTGGTTGCGGCCATCGCGCGGCGTTTGGTGGTGGCCGCGCAGCAAATGATCCGGGCATGAAATTGCGCGCCCGCCAGTTTGAATTCACGTTTCCGCGCCCTGCGCTGGTGATGGGCGTCGTGAACGTCACGCCTGATTCATTTTCCGATGGCGGACAGTTTTTTCAAACCGAGATGGCGGTGACGCACGCGCGGGAACTGATCGCACAGGGGGCAGACCTCATCGACATTGGCGGGGAATCCACCAGGCCCAATGCCGCGCCCGTGAGCGAAACGGAGGAGTTGCGCCGGGTTCTGCCGGTGATCGAGCAATTGGCAGGCATCGTGAAGGTGCCGCTCTCCATCGACACGCAAAAACCGGCGGTGGCCCGGGCCGCATTGCGAGCCGGTGCCAGCCTGGTGAATGACATTGCCGCCAATCGTCGGGACGAAGAAATGTGGCGAGTCGTGGCGGAGGCCAGGGCGGGATACGTGGTCATGCACATGCAAGGCACGCCGCAGACGATGCAGCAAAATCCGCGTTATGATGACGTGGTGGCGGAAGTCGCGGACTTTTTTGAGGAACGAATGCGCCGGCTTGCCGCGGCCGGAATTAGCGCGGAGCAGGTGATTTTGGATGTCGGCATCGGCTTTGGCAAAACGCTCGAGCACAATTTGCAGTTGCTCGCCGAGTTGAACAGTTTTACAAAGCTGCAACGCCCGTTGCTACTCGGCGTGTCGCGCAAATCGTTTCTGGGAAAATTGACCAGCGCGGAAATGGCGGAACGCTTGCCGGCGGCCTTGGCCTGCACGAGTCTGGCGGTGGCCGCCGGCGTGCGGATCATCCGCACCCACGATATCGCGGCCACGGTGCAGGCGGTGCGTGCCGCCGAGGCGGTTCTAGCGCGTAAAAAATAATGTATTGGTCAGTGATACAAAATGGTTGGCGGCCCGCCGTGGAGATTACCATTCTCGCGGTTGGGATTTACTACGCCTACACGTTCGTGCGGCGCACCCGTGGCGCGCCGGTGGTGAACGGTTTTCTGATCCTGCTCGCGCTCACGTTTGTCACGGCGGTTTTGAAACTGGAAGTGTTGAGCTTTTTGTTGCGTTCCTTCTTCGCGTTTTCGGCCATCGCCATCTTGGTGATTTTTCAGCCGGAACTGCGCCGGTTGCTGGCGGAACTGGGCAATCAATCCGTCTTCAGTGCCGTGCGCGAACAGCGCGAGAACATTGAAGTCATCATTCAAACCGTGGAACGCCTCGCGGAAGTGAAGATCGGCGCGCTGATCGCCATTGAGCAGACCATCCAGCTTCAGGAGGCGGTGGAATCGGGCATCCTCGTGGATTGCGAGGCGACGCCGGAAATGTTGGAGACCATTTTCTTTCCCAACAACGCCATTCACGACGGCGGTGTGATTCTCAAAGGCGACCGCATTGCCCAGGCCGCCTGCATTTTTCCGCTCACGCAACGGCAGGACTTGAACAAGTCACTCGGCACGCGCCATCGCGCGGCCATTGGCTTGAGCGAAGAAACGGACGCGGTGGTCGTCGCGGTGTCGGAGGAGAACGGCTCCATTTCCTACGCGTACAAAGGGGAGCTGGTTCGCAACCTGACGCTCGAAGAGTTGCGCGCCTTTCTCATTTCGGTGCTGATCAAACGCGGCAAATCGCGCGGGGTGGTGGAATGGTTCCGCTCGCTGACGCTGGAACGCATCAAGCCCGAAACCGTTTCGTCTGCCGGGCCGAAGGCGAAGTAACTATGGCTGTGCGCGAATCCATCGTAAAAGATTTTTGGCTGAAGCTGTTTTCTTTGGCACTGGCGATCTTGATTTGGGCCACGGTAAAGTTCGCCCTGCAAAACCAGCCGCCAACTCCGACACAGTCGCAGCTGCCATCGACCCTGCATTCTACCAACCCGCCGCCACGCGAATAATTATGTCTGCTTCCAAGAAAATATTCGGCACCGACGGCGTTCGGGGAACCGCCAACATCGAACCTGTCACTGCTGAGACCGCACTGAAGCTGGGCCGCGCTGCGGCGCATGTCTTCAAGAATCTGGAAACGCAGTCGCGCGGTCGCGGCAAGCACAAGATCGTTGTGGGCAAAGACACGCGTCTCTCCGGCTACATGCTGGAGAACGCCATCTCCTCCGGCATCCTTTCGATGGGCGTGGACGTGCTGTTCATCGGGCCGTTGCCCACGCCGGGAGTGGCCTACGCCACGCGCAGCCTGCGTGCGGACGCCGGCATTGTGCTGACGGCCTCGCACAATCCGTATGATGACAACGGAATCAAATTCTTTGGCGCGGACGGTTACAAACTCGCCGACGACATCGAAAGCCAAATCGAAGAACTCGTGTTCAGCGGACACATCGAGGACATCCGTCCCACTGCGGGCGAAATTGGCAAAGCGGTCCGCATCGACGATGCACTCGGGCGTTACATCGAATACGCCAAAGCTTCGTTTCCGCGTGGCCTGACGCTGGAAGGGCTGCGCATCGTGGTCGATTGCGCCCACGGTGCCGCCTACAAATCGACGCCCTGCGTATTGCGCGAACTCGGCGCGGAAATCATCGTGTATGGCAACCAGCCCGACGGCACTAATATCAACAAAAATTGCGGCTCCATGCACCCGGAGCAGATGTGCGCGAAAGTTCGCGAACATTCGGCCCACCTCGGCATTGCGCACGACGGCGACGCCGACCGCGTGCTGCTCTGCGACGAGACAGGGACGATGATTGACGGCGACGACATCATGGCCATCGCCGCGCTCGACATGCTCGCGCAAGGCACGCTCGCCGAGAAGACATTGATCACCACGGTCATGAGCAACGCCGGCCTCGAAGCGGCCATCATCGCTGCCGGCGGCAAAGTCATCCGCACCGCCGTGGGCGACAAAAATGTCATCGACGCCATGCTGCGCGGCGGCTTCAACCTCGGCGGTGAGCAGAGCGGTCACATGATTTTCCGGGACTACTCCACCACGGGTGATGGTTTGGTTTGCGCGTTGCAAATCCTGCGGATCATGAAGACGCGGGAGAAGTCACTGTCGGAACTCGCGCATTGCTGGACGCGTTATCCCCAACTCGTCACCAACGTCCGCGTGCGCGAGAAGAAGCCCTTCGACCAACTCGACGGCGTGCTCGCGCTCGTCGCCCAGGCGGAAGCCGATGTCCAGCCATCAGGCGGTCGTGTGCTGTTGCGCTACTCCGGCACGGAGCCGAAGGTGCGTCTGCTGATCGAAGGCCGCGATGCCGTCGTGCTGGAGAAATGGACCCGGCAAATCCTCGACGCCATCAAACTCCAGGTGGGCGAGTAGTCACGCCGCAAAGTTTGCCGGGAACGTTTGGCAGCCCATTGAAAAACTTCCTTTCTGGTAGCAGCCGAGCTAACGAGGCTTACATTTTTTTTGGCCAGTGAATCCGTGCAATTCGTGTCTTTGGGTTCGATTCGTGTCCCTCCGTGGTTAAATATTTCTTCCAACTGCCTGGTTCCACCTCCGGGGCAAAACGCAGGGCAACAGCGGCTCAAAAGAAAATTCTAAATATTCCTTGCAATTTACCCCCGCCACCCCC
>JBKJSC010000288.1:0-2760 GCA_046593035.1 Limisphaerales bacterium
CACGTCCTGCGACACATCGACGAGCTTGCGCGTCATGTAGCCGGAGTCGGCGGTCTTGAGCGCGGTGTCGGCGAGACCCTTGCGGGCGCCGTGCGTGGAGATAAAATATTCCAACACGGTCAGACCTTCGCGGAAATTCGAGAGAATCGGTTTCTCGATGATGTCGCCGCTGGGCTTGGCCATGAGGCCGCGCACACCGGCGAGCTGACGTACCTGCTGACGATTGCCGCGCGCGCCGGAATCGACCATCAGGAACACGGGGTTGTATTCCCTCTTGCCTTGGTTGTGCTCCAGGGTGCGGATCATGACGTTGGAAATCTGGTCGGTGCAATGCGTCCAGATGTCGACGATCTTGTTGTAGCGCTCGCCGGAGGTGATGACACCTTTGCGATGCTGCTTCTCCACTTCGCCGATCTGCTTCTGCGCGGTCTCGATCTCCTGGTTCTTTTCCTTCGGGATGATCATGTCATCGATGCCGATGGAGACGCCGGCGTGGGTCGCTTCTTGGAAGCCCAGTTCCTTGAGCTTGTCCAGCGTGATCACCGTCTGGGCGTGCCCGCACAGCTTGTAGCAGTTCATGATCAGGTCGCCGATTTGCGCTTTGCCGACCACCTTGTTCGGAAAGCCGAGTTCCAGCGGCCAGATTTCGCTGAAAATGACCCGGCCCACGGTGGTCTCGATCACTTTCTTTTCCGCGTCACCGTAGATCGTCTTCACGCCGTAATTCGGATTGGCCAGCCGGATGCGGTCGTGCGTTTTCACAGCCCCGTCGGCTTTGGCGAAAATCACTTCGTTCTTGGAACCGAAGAGCATGCCTTTGACGTCCTTCTTGGGGTGGGCGCGCGGTTCGGCGGTCAGATAATAGCAGCCGAGCGTGATGTCCTGTGTCGGCGTCATGATCGGCTTGCCGCTGGACGGGCTGAAGATGTTGTTCGACGCCATCATGAGCAGGCGCGCTTCCAATTGCGCCTCGACCGACAGCGGCACATGGACGGCCATTTGGTCGCCGTCAAAGTCCGCGTTGTAGGCGGTGCAAACCAGCGGATGAATGCGGATGGCTTCGCCTTCGATGAGCACTGGCTCAAACGCCTGGATCGACAAACGGTGCAGCGTGGGCGCGCGATTAAGAAGCACCGGGTGACCCTTGGTAACTTCCTCGAGGATGTCCCACACTTCGGGTGACTGGCGCTCGATCATTTTCTTGGCCGAACGAACCGTATGCACGTAGCCAAGCTCTTTCAAGCGGCGGATGATGAACGGCTCAAACAACACGAGCGCCATCTTTTTAGGCAGCCCGCATTGGGTGAGTTTCAGTTCCGGACCGATCACGATGACGGACCGCCCGGAATAATCCACGCGTTTGCCCAGCAGATTCTGCCGGAAGCGGCCCGACTTGCCCTTGAGCATGTCGGAGAGTGATTTGAGCGGACGGTTGCCCGCGCCCGTGACAGCACGGCCGTGACGACCGTTGTCAAACAACGCATCAACGGCTTCCTGCAACATGCGCTTTTCGTTGCGGATGATGACCTCGGGGGTTTTAAGCTGCAGCAGGTTTTTCAACCGGTTATTGCGGTTGATCACGCGGCGGTAAAGGTCGTTCAGGTCGGACGTCGCAAAGCGCCCGCCTTCGAGCGGCACGAGCGGGCGCAAGTCCGGAGGAATCACCGGCAGCACCGTGAGGATCATCCATTCCGGGCGGCTCTTGGAGGAGAGGAAACCTTGGTGCAGCTTGATGCGCTTGGCGAGCTTCTTGCGGATCTGCTTGCTCTTGGTTTCGGTCATCGCCACTTCCAGACCGCCAATGTTTTTCTGGAGCTGGACGTTGGCCAGCGCCTCGCGAACGGCCTCCGCGCCCATCTTCGCCAGAAACGCGTCCGCGCCGTAGGTTTCTTTGGCTTCGCGAAATTCCAATTCGCTGAGCAACTGGTGCTGCTTGAGCGGCGTGGATTTCGGGTCAATAACGAGGTAGTCCTCGTAGTAAATGATGCGCTCCAGATTGCGCGCCGTCATGTCGAGCATCAAACCCAGGCGCGAGGGCATGCACTTGAAGAACCAGATGTGCGACACCGGCACGGACAGCTCGATGTGGCCCATGCGCTCGCGACGCACGCGGCTCAAGGTAACTTCGACGCCACAACGATCGCAGACTACGCCACGATGCTTGATGCGTTTGTATTTGCCGCACGAACATTCCCAGTCCTTGACCGGGCCGAAGATGCGCTCGCAGAACAAGCCGCCCTTTTCCGGCTTGAAGGTGCGGTAATTGATCGTCTCCGGGTTTTTGATTTCACCTTTGGACCAGGCCCGGATGGCTTCGGGCGAGGCGACGGTGATGGCGACGTGATTGACCAGATTGACCTTATCCAGTCCGAGCAACTCACGAGTGCTTTCTTTGGTGTTCATCATACGATTGGCTTTGGTAGCGGCAGAACCGTCTCAATTTAATTTCCGAGGGCAGTCAACGCGGTGGTTTGCGTGGGTTGATCCAGCGGGTTGGAGTAACCCACCTTCACGTCCATGCCCAGTGACTGCATTTCTTTCACGAGCACATTAAACGATTCCGGCACGCCAGCTTCGAGGGCGTTGTCGCCTTTGACGATGCTTTCATAGATACGCGTGCGGCCCTGCACGTCGTCCGATTTGACGGTGAGCAACTCCTGCAGCGTGTAGGCCGCGCCGTAGGCTTCCATCGCCCACACTTCCATTTCGCCGAAACGCTGGCCGCCGTATTGCGCTTTGCCGCCCAGCGGTTGCTGGGTG
>JBKJSC010000225.1:0-3176 GCA_046593035.1 Limisphaerales bacterium
TTCAGGTCGCGCAATCTCTTCGCCAAGCCGATGGGAAAACTCTCTGGCACCTGGATTTTTTTAAGGCGTCTTTCGCGCAGAATCAGTCTCACGACCTGAGCGAGGTTCGGCTTCTTGACTCCTTCCAGCCGCAGTTTCCTCGTGTAATGACTGAAGGAAAGGACGCGGCACTGCGGCGCTTGCTTGCGCGCGCGGTCGATCTCCAAGTCGTTCATCACGATGTGACATTTGCCGCGAAGCCGGAGATAAATGAATGGATCCGGCACGAACATGCCTACAGCGTAAAGCATGTCGGCGTTGTGCTCGCTGTCAGCGATGATCAGCAGATTCCCACGATCCATGAGCCAAACCCTAGTGGCGCAGGAAAGGAAATCAAGCCAGAGATTTGCTCAAACTCCAAACAGCCGGTCGCCCGCGTCGCCCAAGCCGGGAACAATGTAACCTTGGTGGTTCAGCTTCCGGTCAACTGCCGCCGTGAAAATGGGCAAGCCCGGATAATCGCGGTGTAATCGGCGAATGCCTTCCGGTGCCGACAGAAGATTGACCAAGCGAATATGACGCGCGCCGCGTTCAGCCATGAGGTTCAACGCGGACACAGCGCTGCCGCCAGTGGCCAGCATGGGATCCATAAGGACGATTTCAAAGTTCGCCAGATCCGCCGGTAGACTTTTGTGATATGGAATCGCCTGCAAGGTGGTCTCCTCACGCTTGAGGCCGATGAAGCCGACGCGCGCGTGGGGGATCAATTGGAGAATCGGCTCCAACATGCCCAATCCCGCGCGCAGAATTGGCACAAGAATGACTTCACGCCGAAGCTGGCAACCACGCGTCACTGTCAGCGGCGTGCGGACACGCACCGGCCGGGTGGCAAAGGAACGGGTGGCTTCATATACCATCAGAGCCGCCACTTCGCCCAGCACTCGGCGAAATTCCTGCGGCCCGGTGCTCGCATCCCGCAAGCGCGTCAGGTTTTGCTGGACCAACGGATGCGCGATGACGGTGACGTGCTTCATCAATGCAGAAACGTCGGTGCCATGAAGTACATCCGCCCGGTCTGCAACCTGGGCAAATCCATCCCGATATCAATTTTAATGCTTCGCGCCTCGCTCTTGCCGAACAGTCGGAACAAATTCGCCAGGTCAAATGGCTGCTGGTACTGGATCAAGTCAGCCTGAGGAATACTGGCGATCTTTTTCACGCGCTCGAAGGCGGTCTGAAACGACCCCAACTCATCCACAAAACCAAGGTCCTTCGCCTGATTGCCGGAGATGATGCGCCCGTCCGCGTACTCTTCCCAGTTGCCCACAAGCGTACGGCCAAACCCCTTGTTTTTGTCCGCCGCCTGTTTCCGACCAGCGGCGACCACGTTCTTGAACTTGTCGAATGTTTCATCGATCAGCTTTTGCAACATTTGCCGTTCTTCGGGAAGAGTGTCTTCGTCGCTCTTGTCGGAACTCATCATGTCCTTGAACTTTCCACTCTTGTAAACCTCCGGGCGAATCCCCACTTTGTTCATCAGGCTGCGGAAGTTGTAACCATGCATGATCACCCCGATGCTGCCGGTGATCGTCATATCGTTCGCCACGATCCACTGGCAAGGCGCGCTCACATAATAGCCACCAGAAGCCGCCACGCCGCCCATCGTCGCCACAACGGGCTTTCCGGATTTCTTCTGGAACTCGCTGACCGCCCGGTAAATCTCGTCCGAGGCCAGCACCTCGCCGCCGGGAGAATCCACTCTGAGTAAAACGCCTTTAACCGCGCTATCCTTGGCCGCCAATGCCAATTGATCTTTGACGAGCGTGACCATGTTCTGTCCGCTCCCATCGATGGAATAACTGCTGATGATGCCCGCAATATCGACCACGGCAATCTGGTTGGCCGCGGCGTTGTCTTCGAGCACATGCTTCTGGAAATTGCGCCCATCCGTGCGCGTGGTTTTGCCGGAGCCGCTCATCCCAAAAAGAAAATGGCTCACGTTGCTCATCAAACTGAACCCGAGCAACACCAGGGCGATCAATGCCACAAACATCCAACCGCGACTCTTTCGCGGCGGCGGTGGTGGTGGGCGTAACGACGGAGCGATCAAAGGCGGCATCAGCGGTGGCGGCGGCGGACTCACCGGTTGCGGCTGATTAAAAATGGGCGGCTCGTTGTTATCCATAATGGCGAAAACTACCGCAAGGCATGAGTGCGGGCAAGGGAGATTCCCGATTCACGCTGGCAGAAGAACTGGGGACCACTTGCGCTTGCCAGGCCAACGCAAACAACAGCTTGCTGAATCAGTAGATCATTTCGGCGGAAGGAGATTCTGCAACACCTCGGCCAGTTGCGCTTCGGTGAACGGTTTGTCCAGGCGGCCCGTCACGCCCAAAGTTGCCAGCTCCGCCTGTTCCTTCTCATCCATCCGCCCGCTGGCCACGACAATGGGCATGTCCGGGAGCATCCGCCGGAGCACGCGGATAAACGCCAAGCCGTCCATGTGCGCCATGTGCAAGTCGGTGATGATCGCGCGCAACTCGGTCCGGTGTTCTAACGCCTGGCTCAAGCCGTCCGCACCGTCGGTGGCGGTCAGCGGCCTGAAGTTCAACTGCTGCAAGATGGCGCGCGCCATCTCCCGGATCGCAGCTTCATCATCCACGTAGAGGATGAGTTCCCCTTCCCCGCGAAATGCCACCACCGTTTTGGTGGCGTGTTCCGTGTCACCGCTCGGACGGTTGATGGGCAAATAGACGGAGAACGTTGCGCCGTGTCCCGGTTCTGAATAGACCTGTATGAATCCGCCGTGTCCCTTCACGATGCCCACGACGGTGGAGAGACCCAGGCCCGTGCCTTTGTCTGGACTTTTGGTGCTAAAGAACGGGTCAAAAATCCGGTCGATGATTTCCGGTGGAATGCCCGCGCCGGTGTCGCGCACCCGCAGCACCACGTAGTTGCCGGGTTTGGCGTCCGGGATGGAACTGGCGTACATGGCGTCCACCTCCTTGCGCTGCGCCTCCAGTGTGAGCGTGCCGCCGTGGGGCATGGCGTCGCGGGCGTTGACGCACAAGTTCAACAGCACCTGGTGCAACTGCGTGGAGTCACCCAGCACGGTCGGGAGTTTCGGATCGCAATTGATCTCCAGCCGGAGGTCCTTGGGAAAACTGCCCTCCATCATGTTCTGCATTTCCTTGATC
>JBKJSC010000136.1:0-11335 GCA_046593035.1 Limisphaerales bacterium
TCGAGCACTTTCACATCTCCGTTTTGCGGCCGGCCTTCACACCAGCGCCGCACCACGCCGGAGAGCCAGGCACTGACCCGTCGGCTGGCTTCCTCGCCTGACTTGGGCGCGTCACCTTCATAGAGCGTGGTGAACTGCTCCAGCGTGTCTTGCGGCGCACCGCCTTTATCGTGGCTGACAATACCCGTGATGCTCAACCAGCTTCGTTTGTCGTAACCAAGATCGGAATCCGGCAATCCAGGGGCGACACCCGTGCGCGGAGGAAAGTTGGGGTTGAGCGAAGCCGTCGCGAACTCCACGGTCACTTGCGTGACTCCGTTTTTCAGCGTTGCACGGCCAAACGGTTTCCAGGCTGGCTCCGTGGAGTTCAAGAAGCTGACTGTCTCGTTTTGGAAAGCATTTCCATCCATCACCAGCGAGCCGCTGAACTCGCCCCCGGCAAGCTGCAAACTCACGGTGGCTCCCGGCATCGCGTGCTGCGGCGGCGTGCGCAACGCGCCGGGCAGTTTCGACGACAGCGCGTGCGTGTGATAACCGCGCGGCAGCAGCCGCGCGAGGACGGTTTCCCCTTCCAGCGCGATCAAGGGCGTTCCATCCGTCACGTAGCCGTGCTTCATGCCGTCACCTTCGATTACCCACCCGCCTGGCAGCGTGGGTTGCTGAAAATCAGCGAGCGGTTGGAAATCCGCGTTCGCTTTGATTCGCTGTGCCCGCGTGTCCCGCCACTCGGCAGCGAGTTCATTCCAAAGTTTTTCGACATTCCCCTCCGCCTTCATCAATCGCGCCATCGGATACACCACGTCATCCAGCTTCGCAGCAGGTGCGTCCTTCACTTCGATCAACGGCTTCAACACCGCCGGCGACCAGGCATCCGATTGATTCGCCAAAGCGAGCCAGCGCGAAGCGAGTTCACGCCGAATCTCGCCGCGCAATTCTTTGAGCCGCGCGATGACGGCATCGTTCTTCCCCGGCGCATCCACCACGCGCGAGGTCCAGCGCGGCGTCATGAAGACGGCGGCCAGCGAGTAGTAGTCGCGCTGCGACACGGCTTCCAGCTTATGATCGTGACAACGCGCGCAAGCGACAGTGGTGGCGAGAAATGCCTTGGAGAAAGCATCAATCTTGTTGTTCACCATGTCCTGGTGAATGCCGTTAAACATCAGACTGCTGCCGTGCCGATGCTCACCGAGGTGGTAAAACATCGGACCGATGAGGCTTTCGTTGATGCCCAGATCACGATTGAGGCGCGGCTCCCGCAGCAGGTCGCCCGCAAGTTGCTCGCGCACGAGCTGGTCGAAACGCACATCCTCGTTGAAGGCGCGGATCAAATAGTCGCGATACTCCCACGAACCCTTGGCCGGATTGTCCCACTCGTAGCCATACGTGTCCGTGTAACGAACCACGTCCATCCACTGCCGCGCGAACCGTTCGCCGAAGTGCGGTGACACCAGCAGATCATCCACCAGTTTCTCGTAAGCTTTTGCAGAATTTTTTTTCCACTGTTGGAGAAAATTTTCCCGCTGCGCAGGTGTCGGCGGCAGGCCAGTCAGCACGAAGGTCAACCGGCGCAACAAAACTTCCGGTTCCGCTGGTTTTGCCGGTGCCAATCCGGCCGCATTCAACGCGGCGCGTAAAAAACGATCCACGGGTTCGCGCGACCACGCGGAGTCCTTGACGCGAGGCGGCTTCGTGTGTCGAAGCGGCTGCAGGCTCCACCAATCGAGCCGCTTTTGAAACGCATCCGCCCACCCGTCCGCCTCCGGCTTCGCCACCGCCACTCCGGCCACCGCCGCGACGCGCGGATCGAACGCACCTTGTTTGATCCAGTCCGCAAGCGCCGCCACTTCATCCGCCGCGAGCGGTTTCTTCGGCGGCATTTGGAGGTCTTTCTCCACATAACTCACCGCCTTGATGAGCAGACTCGCCTCCGGCTTCCCCGGCACCAACGCCGGCCCGCTCTCGCCGCCTTTTTGCCAGCCGCTTTTGGAATCCAGCCGCAGTCCGCCCTTGTGCTTTTTCTCGCCATGACACTCGTAGCACCGTTCCGCCAGCAGCGGACGAATCTTCGATTCAAAAAACGCCTCGCCCGCGCCTTCGGCGGCGAAAGTGCGAGTGTCAGGGAGGCAGTACACCAGATGGATGGCGGCGCACATTGCGAAAATGAAATGACGGCGTGGCTTCATGCGAGAATTTCCTTCACCACATGCCCTTCCACATTGGTCAACCGTCGTTGCACGCCATTATGCTCGAACGCCAACTTCTCATGATCGAGTCCGAGCAGGTGCAGAATGGTGGCGTTCAGATCGTAGAGCGGATGAACGTCCTGAACCGCCTTCTGGCCAAGTTCGTCGGTGACGCCGTGGCTTACGCCGCGCTTCACACCCGCGCCGGTCAGCCAGCAGGTGAAGCCGTCGGGATTGTGATCGCGGCCTTGCGCGCCCTTTTGAAAAAACGGCATGCGCCCAAATTCGGTACACCAAACCACCAGCGTGTTCTCCAGCAACCCGCGCTGGCGGAGATCGCGGATGAGCGCCGCCGCCGGTTGGTCCAGTATCACCGCGTGCCGGTCGTACTGCTCCTTGAGCTTGTTGTGTCCGTCCCAGTTCAACTCGCCACCGCTGGCATAGGCGCCGTTGAACAGTTGCACGAAGCGCACGCCCTTTTCGATGAGCCGGCGCGCCAGCACGCAGTTACGCGCGAAACCAGCCTTGATGGGGTTCGTCGCGTCGTCCGCCCCATAGCTCTTTAGCAGGTGCGCCGGCTCGGTGGAAAGATCGCTGATCTCGGGCACACTGAGTTGCATCCGCGCGGCGAGCTCGTAGCTGGCAATGCGCGCGGCCAGCTTGCCGTCGCCGGGGTGTTGCTCCAGATGCCGCGCATTCATGCGCTGCAAAAGCGAGCGCGCCGCGCGGTCGGCGTCGGGCGAAATGCCGGTCGCCGCGAGATGCCGCACCGGATCCTTGGCGCTGAAGGCGGTGCCTTGAAACGCCGCGGGCAGAAAGCCAGGACCCCAATTGTTCGAGCCGTTTTGCGGCACGCCACGCGGATCAAGGATGGAAACGAACGCAGGTAAATCCTGGTTCTCGCTGCCCAGCGCGTAGCTCACCCACGAACCCAGGCTCGGAAAACCATCCAGCACAAAACCGGTGGAGAGAAAGTTCTCGGCCGGACCATGCGTGTTGCTCTTGCTGGTGAGCGAGTGGAGGAAGGCGATGTCGTCGGTGAGTTCCGCCAGATGGGGGATCAGGTCGGATACCATCTTCCCCGTTTGGCCACGCGGACGAAACTCATATTGGGGCCGCGCGAGATTCCCCGCCGGGCCCTGGAATGTGACCGCCGGCCCGCCCGCCAGCGGTTTGCCGTCGTGTTTGATGAGTTCCGGTTTGTAGTCCCAGGTCTCGAGCTGGCTGACCGCCCCGGCGCAGAAAATGACGATGACGTTTTTCGCCCTGGCCGGGAAATGCGGCGACCGCAGCGCATAGGGCCGCGCCGGATTGATGACCGGCCCGTTGGCCGCGAGCAGCCCATCAAGGCCCAGCAGGTTGGTCAGCGCAACGGAACCGAGCGCCGTGGCGGTGCCGCCGAGAAAACTTCGGCGGTCAAGGAGATGACGCCCGTGGCCGGAGAGGTGTTCAGCGTGGCAGTTCATGGCATGAACAGAAACTCGTTCGAGTTGAACAACGCCCGGCAAAGCACCGGCAATCCGTGTTCGACCACGACCGGCCTGGCCTCGGCCAACTCCGCCGCGCTGGCTCTCCGACTGAGCGCGAGCTGGTAGGCTCGGGAAATTTGTTCCGTGAGGTCATCGCCGGCTTCGGCTTTGACCCGGGCAGTGAATGCGTCAGCTTGTTCCAGCGTGAAGCGGCTGTTGAAAAGGTTGAGCGCCTGGATGGGCGTGGTCGATTCGCGGCGGCGCGCGGTGCTCTGGCCGGCGTCGGGACAGTCGAACGCGCCGAACACCGCTTCGCGCTCCCGGCGCACTTTGTGCGCGTAAATCATCCGGCGCAGACCGTCGCCCTTGAACGACTCAATCGGATTGAATCCACTGAGCCCGCCGCGCTGGGAAAATAAATCGAAGCCGCGGCCATACATTTGCAAGTTCAGTTTCCCGCTGACGGCGAGCATCGCATCACGGATCGCTTCGGACTCCAGTCGGCGCGATGGGAAACGCCAGAGGAGGCGGACGTCAGTGTCCTTCGCCTGTGCGGAAGAATTATCAGTATTCATTGAGTCAGTATTCAGTTTCCGCGCAGCGTGCGCGCCGGACTGATTACTCAGCTTCGCGCTCTGCCGGTACGTCGCGGACAGCACGATGAGCCGGTGCATGTGTTTCACCGACCAGCCGGAGCGGATGAACTCGGAGGCAAGCCAGTCGAGCAACTCGGGATGCGTCGGCTTCGCGCCGTTGCGGCCGAAGTCGCTCGGCGTGTCCACGAGGCCGGCGCCGAAGTGCCCCTGCCAGATGCGATTCACCATGACGCGCGCCGTGAGCGGATTCTCTGGACTGGCGATCCAGCCAGCGAGAGCGCGACGCCGTTCCTGCTCCGAGGTATCGCGCGCGAGCTTCGTCGAACCGAGCACGCTGAGCACGGCGGGAACGACTTCGTCCTTCGGCTGCTCCGGGTCACCGCGACTGAGGAGATGGACCTTGTCCGGCGTACGGAACTTCCCGGCGAACGCCAGCCGTCCTTCCGCCGAGGCGTGAATCTTCCCTTCCAGCGACTTCTTTTCGTCCATCAAGCGCGTGGCTTCCTTTGCTTCACTCGTGCTGAGTCCGGCGAGCGAAACCGGCATCGCCTTCTCGCTCGGAGGGCTGGTCGCACGATCGGACGAATCCGCCACAGCGTTCCATTCGCCGGAACCATCGGCGACTTCGACGACGTAATTCGTCGCGAGCCGGTCGGTGAACTCGCCCTTGCGGTCGCGGCCCCAGATCACACGATCAACCGTTTGCTCGCGCGCAAGCTCCAGCACCACCCAGCCCCGGTCACGCTCATTCGACATCCAGCTCCGCGAGTTGCCATAGTTGCCGTCGTTGACGAATCGAAGCTCATGGCGGTCCGCGACGACAGTGTCGCCCGAAGACGTGACCTTGGTGCCCACACTGGCGAGCGCGACATTCGCGCCGGACGTGTCGAACACCTCCAGCTCATCAATGCACGGCTCCAGGTTGTTCGTCTCGCGGATGGTGAACCTTACGCGCTTCGCCTTCACCGGCGCAAAACGGTCGGTGTTCATCCGTGCGTTCACTGGCGGACGCTCTGCGCCGGACTTGGCCAATGGTGACAAGCCTGATAACTGCCGCTCGACTTCGGCCATCCGCTGAGTGAGCCGCTGCTCCTCCGCGCGCTTCGCCTCGGTCTCCGGCGTCCGCATCTCGCGATCCTCATACTCCACGCCCGCGACAAAGGCCTGCATCGCGTAGTAATCGCGCGCGCTGATGGGATCGAACTTGTGGTCGTGACACCGCGCGCAGCCGATGCTGAGTCCGAGAAACGTCTGCCCGATGTTCACCACGATCTCATCCAGCGAATCCTGCCGCGCGAGCCGCTTGGAAACATCGTCCGCGCCGATCTGCCCCGGCAACAACACTGAAGCCGTGATGAGAAATCCCGTCGCCGCATCCTCGCCGAGCGCATCGCCGACGAGTTGTTCGCGGATGAAGCGGTCATACGGCGTGTCGTTGTTGAAGGCGCGGATGACGTAGTCCCGATACGGCCAGGCATTCGGACGCTCGGTGTTCACCTCGAAGCCGTGCGTGTCCGCGTAGCGCACCACGTCCAGCCAATGCTGCGCCCAACGCTCGCCGTAACGCGGCGAGGCCAGTAGTTCGTCCACCACCCGCTCGTAGGCATCGCCGCTCCGGTCTTGCACAAACGTCTCGACCTGTTCCGGCGACGGCGGCAGCCCAACCAGATCGAACGACACCCGCCGCAACCACGTCACGCGATCCGCCTCCGGCGCGGGCCTCAGGCCGGCCTTCTCGAGTCGCGCCAGAATGAAGCGATCAACCTCGCAGCGCGCCCAGGTTTTGTTTCGCGTGGCTGGCGGCACCGGTGACAGCACCGGTTTGAAGCTCCAATGGTCCCGCTTGTCCTCCGCTTTCACCATCCCCACGGCGGCTGGCCAGACGGCCCCGGAGTTGATCCAACTCTGTAGCACTTTGATCTGCCCGGCGTTGAGCCGTTCGCCTTTCGGGGGCATCACCATGTCCTTGTTTTCGCCCGTCACGTAGCGGACCAGCAGGCTGGCCTTGGCATCATGCGGCACGATGGGCCGCTTGCCGCTGTCCCCGCCTTTGAACGCCACGTCGCGCACATCCAGCCGATAACCGCTCTTTTGCTTTTCCGGTCCGTGGCAGCCAAAACAATGCTGCTCCAGAATCGGCCGCACTTCGCGCACAAAATCCGGGGCGGCACCCCAGGCGCGCGGCCTCGGATGGGCCAGCAGCAGGCACACGGCAGCGACCATGACGAACGTGAGATGCCGGCGTCCGTTCATGCGAGAATTTCTTTGATCACGCGGCCATGGACATCCGTCAGCCGGCGGTCGGCACCGTTGTGCCGGAAACTTAACTTTTCATGTTCGAAGCCCAGCAGGTGCAGCAACGTGGCGTGTTGGTCGTAACACATCGTCGTGTTGTTCGCCGCCTTGAAGGAAAACTCATCGCTCGCGCCGTAGCTGGTGCCGCCCTTGATCCCGCCGCCCGCCATCCAACTCACAAAGGTGTTGCCGTTGTGGTCGCGGCCTTTCGTCCCTTGGCTGTACGGCGTACGTCCAAATTCAGTCGTCCACAATACAATCGTGTCCTCCAACATCCCACGCGCTTTCAAGTCTTTCAGCAGCCCGGCGATGGGTTGATCGGAACGGACGCACATCCTTTCAAAATCCGACCCCGGAAAGATGTCCCCGTGGTTGTCCCAATTGCCGGAGGCGCCGCCCAGGCCGGAACCGCACCAGAGCTGGACAAAACGCACTCCGCTTTCGATGAGCCGTCGCGCGATGAGACAATTGCGGCCCAGTGGTTCAGTCTTGTCATCTCCGAAGCCGTACAACTTTTTCGTGGCCTCGGTCTCGCGGCTCAGATCCAGCACTTTGGGCACGGCCAGTTGCATGCGCGCGGCCAGTTCGTAACTGGCGATGCGGGCCTCGAGTCGCGAGTCGCCCGGTTGGAGCCGCCCGCGGTTGAGCCGCGCCAGCACCTCCAGGCCATCACGCTCGCTGTCCGAGGTCACGAAGCCGGCACTCTTGGGGGCGAACAAATCCGGCACCGGATTTTCGGCGGCGGGATTGAGCATCGTCCCCTGATGCAGCGCGGGAAGAAAGCCATTCGTCCACGCGGCCTTGCCCGTCCACGGCAAACCGACGGGATCCGGCAGAGCGACGAACACCGGCAGGTTATCCGTAAGCCGGCCGAGCGCATAGCTCACCCAGGCGCCCACGGTCGGGAATCCGGGCGTGACAAAGCCGCTGGTCTGCATGGTCATGCCGGAGCTGTGCTCGCTGGTCGGCGCATTCATCGCCATCAGAAACGCCAGGTCATCCACGCATTGCGCCAGATGCGGCAGCGCGCTCGTGACCCAACGGCCGCTCTGGCCGTGCTGCCGCCATTCCCACGGACTTTTGAGCAACGGTCCGGCACTCCCCTGGGTGCCGCCGGTAACCGTGAAGTTCACGGTCTCACCGTGGCGCCGTTGTAATTCTGGTTTGTAATCAAACGTGTCGCACTGGCTGGCCCCGCCCAGCATGAACAGTTGAATTACCTGTTTCGCGCGAGGTCGATGGTGCGGCAGACCGGCGGACCCGGCGGGTTTTCCGGCACCGAACAACCCCTGCTCCTGCAACAGACACGCGAGCGCAACGGATCCGAAACCGCCGCCGAGTTGCGTGACAAAATCCCGACGGTTGATTGGCAGGGCGGAACGTTTCATGGCAATTCAATTCACAAACAGGAATTCGTTGGAGTTTAACAGCACCCGGCAGGCGTTGGCGAGACCATGGCGCCGGGCATGGTCGGTGAGCAGAATGGTTTCTGCGCGCGTGGGCAGGCGGGCGGTGAGGAGTTGGAACGCCCGTTCAATCTGGGATTCCAGCCCGTTGCTTTCACGTTCGAGGCGCGCGGCCAGGTGTTCGCATTGGCGCAGCACAAATCGGTTGTTCCACAGCGAGAGCGCCTGCAACGGCGTGATGGTCGAGTTGCGCTTGGGCGTGGAGAGCGACGGGTCCACGGCGTCGAAAGCTTCGAGCAAAGGGTCGTTGATATTACGGAAAAGAAAACGATACACCCCACGCCGGTAACTCGCCGGACTGTCCGGATCGAAGGCCGCATAGTCCAGACGCGGACTGACTGCACTATTCGGATCGTCATATTTAAACTGCATCGCCGAAGGTCCGCCCATCACGAGGTCGAGCTTGCCACTGGCAGCCAGCAAACTGTCGCGCATATCCTCCGCGTCAAGGCGCGGACGGTTCATGCGCCACAAAAATCGGTTATCACTATCCACGCGGGCCGCCGCTGCCCGATGCGTCGAGACCTGGCGGTACGCGGCGCTGGTGACGATGAGTTTGTGCAGCCGCTTGAGCGAACCTCCGCGGTCGCGAAACTCCACCGCCAGCCAGTCCAGCAACTCGGGGTGCGTGGGCGGTGCTCCCATGCGCCCGAAATCATTCGGCGAATCCACCAGACCGCGGCCGAAATGCCAGTGCCAGACCCGGTTCACAATGCTGCGCCACGTCAGCATGTTTTCCGGTGCGGTGATCCAGCGGGCGAGCGCGGCGCGGCGGGCGGTTTCATCTTGCGGATTGGCCAAGGCAAAGGTGGACGGCAAGGTGCTCACCGCCGCGAGCGCCCCCGGCCCCACAGACGCCAGCGGTTGCTTGATGTCGCCCCGGCGCAACACGGAGATTGGTAGCGGGTCCTTCGTCGGTTTGTAATTCCTTAACGGCACGAAGTCACCGGCGATAGCCCACACCTTGTGCTCTGCGGGGAGCTGGGCGAGCTGCTCCTTCAGATGCACCAAGCGATGCGTGTCGAAGATTCGCTTTCGCTCAGCCACGGTGCGCTCGGAGTCGGGCCGGACCAGCACGGCCAGCAGATCGAGTGGCAGCAACGGCACGCGCACGGGCAATGCCTTGTCCGTGGCGGAAAGGCGGAACCGCCCGATGAGATGATGCTGGCCGTGGAGCTGATCGAGTTCGATGGTGAATTCCGTTCCATTCGTGGCCATACTGGGTTGCTTCAATTCGAAAACTGCCTGATGCGGTTTGCCAACTTGCGGATGAATTCCCCACGCGGTTTCCGGTTTCCCATCGATCGCGCGGTCGATGCCCCAGTCGGCCTGGTTGAAATCCGCCGACGGGTTTTGCAACGCCAGCGCGGTGGGTTTGTCCTCCGTCAGCGCATTCACACGGACTTCAGAAAGATGCAGATTGCCGTTGTCCTGCCGTCCCGGGCCGCGCGTGGGTAACCGGTCGTCCGGCAGCACCTCGAGCCGCAGCGCCGTCACTTTCGACAGCGGGATGCGGGCGCGAATCGTGTAGATGTCCTTGTCGGCGGCTTCGCCGGCGGCCAGCCACGAACCGTCATCCAGCTTGGTGAAGGTGGTCTTGCTGTTCGTGGAAGCGACGCGCTCGACCTGTAGCGGAATCCAGTTCGCGGCTTGCGCGGCGAGCGAAATCTCCCACGCGGCCCGGGTCGTCGCGAGTTCCGTCCGCTCCGCCGGCGTCGGCGGATGCGCGTCCGCGTTCTTTTCCAGATCCGCAATCTTGATCCGTAGTGCCGCCCGTTCGCCGCGTAACTGGGGGTTCGGATCAAACATCCGTTCCGTGCGGCCCACGCCGGCAAAAACCGCCTGCATCTGGTAGTAATCGGTCTGCGAAATGGGATCGAACTTATGCGCATGGCACCGCGCGCAATGCACGGTCATGCTCAAAAACGTGCTCGCCGTGCTCGCCACCATGTCGTCGCGATCCAGATTCAACGCGATGCGTTTGCAGTCGGTGCCGTCCACCTGCTCCACGAGCGCACTTTGATTGAACGGGCCGGCCGCGGCAAAACCCAGCGCGGGCGTGAGCGCCGGTTCCTCCGGGAAAAGCGCATCCGCCGCCAATTGCTCCTGCACAAACCGGGCATACGGCTTGTCGTCGTTCAAAGCGGTGATCACATAATCCCGATAAGGCCACGCATCCAAACGCGGACGATCCATGCCGAAGCCATTGGACTCGCCGTAGTGGACCACATCCAGCCAATGCCGCGCCCAGCGCTCGCCATAGCGCGGCGAAGCCAGCAGCCGGTCCACCAAACGCTCGTACGCGCCCGGGGACTGGTCGACCTCGAACGCCGCCACCGCCTCAAGCGAAGGCGGCAACCCGTGCAGATCAAAAGTCAGCCGCCGGATGAGCGTGCGTCGGTCCGCCTCGGGTGAGGGCGTGAGTTTCTGCTCCCGCAACTTCGCCGCGATGAAGGCGTCAATCGGATTACGGACCGTCTTGGCCTGGGCAGCGGCCACCTTCGGCACGGGCGGACGCACGAGAGGTTGCAGCGACCACCAGTTGGTGTCGCCGGATTTGGCGGTGACATTGACCCGCGGATCGGGCGCCCCCATCACCACCCAGCGCCTCAGTTTGGCCAGGTCCGCCTCCGCGAGCTTTGCCGCTTTTGGCGGCATCTTGAGCTCCTTGTCCTCATGCCGCACCGCCTTCATCAACAGGCTTTCGTCCGGCTTGCCGGGAACAATCGCCGGCCCCGTGTTCCCTCCTTCCGCCCAACCGCTGCGCGAATCGAGGTTCAATCCGCCTTTCATTTTGCCCGCCGCATGGCTGTGGCACTCGTAACAGTGCTTGCGGAGCAATGGCTCGATCTCCCGTTGAAAAAATGCGATTCCCACAGCGCTCTCGGCGGCGTCCGTGCGAGCAGACAAGAGCAAAACCCACAGGCCCACTCCCGCCGCAATCGCAATATGACGGTGACGGTTCAAGCCAGAATTGGTTTCACCACATTGCCGGCCACATCGGTGAGTCGATAATCACGGCCGGTGTGGCGATAGGTCAAACGCTCGTGGTCCAGGCCCATCAAATGCAGGATCGTGGCATGAAAATCATGCACATGTACCGGGTCCTTGCCGACGTTGATGCCAAATTCATCCGATTCGCCATAAACGCTGCCCGCCTTCACGCCGGCTCCCGCCAGCCACGAGGAGAAGACCCAGTGATGATGCTCACGGCCGCGCGCATCGGCGGCGCTGTTGAACGGCGTGCGGCCGAACTCGGTCGTCCAGACCACGAGTGTGTCCTCCAGCATGCCGCGCTGCTTCAAATCGCGCAGCAGGCCCGCGAT
>JBKJSC010000165.1:0-31071 GCA_046593035.1 Limisphaerales bacterium
CATCCGGCTTGCTGGATGACAATCACGTGAACGCGAACGGGGAAAATCGGGGCCGGAAACCGTCTATTTCTTCGCCGGTTTGAGCAGTTTCCTAATCCGGTGCGTCGTCTGCTCGCGATCAAGCCGGCTGGAAGCAACGGCCAAAGTGATTGCCTCCCACTCCGGCCCGTCGGCCGGCGGCTCCGTGTCATTCAAGCGCAGGAAAACGAGGCACGCGCCGAGCGCGGTGCGTTTGTTGCCGTCAATAAACGGATGATTCTGGCAAAGGTAAAACAAGTAGGCGGCCGCCACCTCCGGAATGTCCGCATAAGGTGATTGCCCGCCAAAGCTGGCTTGCGGGGCGGCGACAGCAGATTCCAAAAGCGCGAGTTCACGGACGCCATCTGAACCGCCAAAGCGCGTAATCGCTTCCGCGTGGATTTCTCGGACCATTTCCACCGTGAGATGGAAACAGTCATCCGGCGTGGCGCTCATGCGAGCTTCTTCATCGTCCGCGCGTAATCCTTCATCGTTGCCTTGATGACGAGGGAAACCTCTTCGCGCGAATGTTTCGGGCGGAGTGGAGTGAGGGTGATCGTACCGCCGTCATGCACCTCTACATTCACCTGGTCGCCGGCTTTCAAGTGCGCCAGGTCGAGCAAGGCAGCGTCAAAGATAAGCCCCTGCGAATTGCCAACTTTGCTAATCGTTTTAACCATGATGTAAAACTATGTTTTACGAACGGTTTTTGCAAGTCGGATTTATGACCATCCCATTTGCCTGCACCGCACCCGTGTCGCGGCAGCTGGCTCAGAACGTTGCCAAGGAGTCCGATGTCACCGAACGTTTTTTAGTTTCAACTCGGGAGGCGGGACGCGTCTTTGAAAAGTGTCTGTGCTAGTTTCATGGTCGGCTAGAGCACTAAGCACAGGTCGATCAAAAATGAACAAAATCGAAAAATACTCAATAAATACAGGCGTACTGTAGTGCTTCAAGCAAGCGGGAGAAGTGGGCTGAAAGGGCTGATTTTGCAATTTTGAGTCTAGCGCGTCTGCCAATTCCGCCACGTCGGCTACGCACGCAAGAGGCAGTTAGTAGCAGAAGGTCTTCGACGCAAGCAAGCGTCGAATTTGCCACGCACCCGTTTGCTCCGTTGGTCCGGGATTGACAGTGCGCGCCAAATCGCAAGGCTCGTGGCCAGCTACGGTGAAATCGTCAACCTGGCCAAGTTGAATTGAATGCAATGGCGCTGCTCGAAATATCACAACTTAAAAAATCTTTCCGCACTCCCGATGGCGCAAGTCACACGGTGGTGGATGTGTCGACCTTTACGCTGGGTGATCGGGTGCAAATGGCGTTGAGCGGCGAGAGTGGTTCCGGCAAGACCACTTTTTTGAATTTGATTGCCGGTATTCTGCCGCCGGATAGCGGCCGACTCACCTTGGATGGGCAGGAGATGGCGGGCTTGTCGGAGTCCGCGCGGGACCGGCTGCGCGCGACAAAAATCGGTTACATCTTCCAAACGTTCAACCTGCTGCAAGGCTTCACCTGTCTGGAAAACGTGCTGCTCGGCATGTCCTTCGGGCCGGGCGTGGACCGGGAGTTCGCCAGCACGTTGCTCCGGCGCGTCGGGCTAGGGGAGAAGCTGAAACATTTTCCGCGGCAACTTTCCACCGGGCAGCAACAGCGGGTGGCGGTGGCACGGGCGCTCGCCAACCGGCCCAAGCTCGTCCTCGCTGACGAGCCAACGGGCAACCTTGACCACGCCAGCGCACGCGAAGCGCTCAAACTCATCCGCGAAGGGTGTCGCGAAAATGGCGCGGCCTTGCTGCTCGTGAGCCACGACCGCGAAGTGCTGGCGCAGTTTGACACCGTGCAGGAACTCCACCAGATCAACCGCGCCTGCGTGGCACCGGAGGAGCGGCCATGACACTTTGGTTGATCGTATTTCGCAGCCTGCGCCAGCACGCGCTCTCGACGGCGATCACCGCGTTGTCCATCGCGTTGGCGGGTGGACTGTTGATTTCCGTCTGGACGGTGAAAGAGCAATCGCAGGCGGCCTTCACGGGCGTCAACGCCGGATTTGACGCCGTGCTCGGCGCGCGCGGCGCGAAACTACAGCTCGTGCTCAACTCCATTTTTCATCTCGAAGAGTCACCGGGAAATCTGGCATGGGCCGATTATCTCGACCTCCAAAAAAATCCCAACGTCGCCTTCGCGCTGCCTATTGCCGTCGGGGACAATTACAAGGGCTACCGCCTCATCGGCACGACGACGAACCTGTTCACCCAGGTCGAATACGCACCCGGAAAACGCTATCAAGTCGCGCCGCCGGGTCGGGCGTTTGACATGGGGTTCACCGAGGCGGTGGCGGGCAGCTTCGCGGCGCAACGGTTGAAGCTGAAGGTTGGTGACACGTTTCACCCGTATCACGGACTGCTCTTCGATGAAAACGATCAGCACGCGGAAACCTACGTGATCACCGGCATTCTCGAACCGTCCAACACGCCCGCCGACCGCGTGATCTGGATTCCGCTCGAAGGCATTCAAAACATGCAGGGCCACGATGCGAAAACCGCCGCGGACATCAGCGCGGTGCTGGTGAAGTTGAAGTCACCCATCGCCGGACGCTCACTGGAACAGCACTACAACAAAGACGGCAACCGCCTGACCTTCGCCTGGCCCATCGCGCAAATCATGGCGCAACTCTTCGACAAGATCGCGTGGTTCGACCGCGTGCTGGCACTGGTGGCGTATCTGGTGGCGCTCGTGGCCACCGGTTCGGTGCTCGCCAGCATTTACAATTCCATGAGCGCACGGCGGCGGGACATCGCGATTCTGCGAGCGCTGGGCGCGCGCCGCCGCACAATTTTTTGCGCGGTGATTCTGGAGGCGGCGGCGATTGCCGCGCTGGGCATGGCGGCGGCGTTCCTGGTTCACGGGGCGATCATTGGCGCGGTGGCGTCCGTGATGCGGGCGCAAACCGGCGTGGTGTTAAATCCCTTCGCCTTTCACGCCGTCATGCTGTGGGCACCGCTCGCGCTGATCGGCCTGAGCGCGCTGGGCGGCGTTGTTCCCGCGTTCAAAGCGTATCGCACCAACGTCGCGGAAAACTTGACGCCGGTTTCTTGAGTTGCGCTGCACGGGTGCCGTTGAACTGCGTTCGGGAGTTGAAAGCATCGTCCGTCCGGAGTAAGGGTGAACGGGTGCCACGTTTGTTTTGCTTGGGAAAGCTTTCGTGGGAACTCGCGCTGAAAATTGATTTATGAAATTCTTGGACATCCGATCTGCCGGATTGAGCATCGCCACGATGGTGTTGCTCGGTTGCCAGCCATCGTCGGATTCAACTCCCGCCACGGGCCGCCAAGCATCGAAGGAAATTCGCGGACAAGCTATCCAGCCGTTGTCGGCCCGCGCCACGACCAACGGTTCTTCATCCACCGCCTCAGCCGCCGTAAAAACGAACAGTTCAATGGTGGCTGCTCCTCCAATCGCGCCAGTGGAGGAAAAAACCGGCGACTACCTCAACGTCGGTTTCGATAGGCTGGCGTCGTTCACCTACGAGGTTGCCGACCCGCCGCCGGCCACAGCGGGCACCGTCACCGCTGCCCCGCCGAAAACCGCCGATCAAATTCCCGCGACGGTCCGGGCGTTGGATCAAAAACGCGTCGCGCTCAAAGGCTTCATGCTGCCGTTGAAAGTGGAGGGCGGGTTGATCACCGAGCTGCTCATCATGCGCGACCAGTCGATGTGCTGCTACGGCTCGGTGCCCAAGATCACCGAGTGGGTGAGCGTGAAGATGACGGGCAAAGGCGTGAAACCGGTGATGGATCAGCCGATCACGCTGTTCGGAAAATTGCGCGTGGGCGAAATCCGCGAGAACGGCTACCTCGTGGGCATCTACCAGATGGACGGTGAAAAGATGGGCGGGCCATTGGAGTTGTAAGTATCGCACGGCGGCTTCGTAGTTGTCTCCACCGTTCCCCTCGTTGAAAAATCCGTTTGACAGACTTACTTTGTAATGCAAAGTAAAAGGCATGGAACCCAACGCTGCTGCGGAAAACTTACAGGTGATTCGAACCTTGATGGAGCGTTCCGCGCTTTACCGTCGCGCGCTCGCGCCGGTGATGCTGGCCGCCGGCGTGCTGGGGCTGGCCGGCTGGTTCGTGGGGGAGCAACTTCAAATGAACTCCCTCCGTGCGTTTGTCGTTTTCTGGTTCGCCATCGCGTTCGTCGTCATCGGAGTTGCATTGCTCATTGTCCGCCGCCAGGCGTTGAGTTCGCAGGAGCCGTTTTGGACTCCGCCAACGCGCCAGGTGGCTAAAGCAATGACACCTCCGCTCGTAGCCGGATTCTTGATACCGCTTTCCCAATGTGTTGCTAAACTTGGCTTGGAAAATGCCGCGGGACTGGATGCCGCGGGATTGGATGTGTTGTGGCCCCTCCCCATGGATGCGTTGTGGCCCCTCTTATATGGGTGCGCTTTGCATTCCGCTGGGCTTTTCGTCTCACGCGGCGTGAGGCAATTGGGGTGGGCATTTATTCTGTCCTCGATCGTGATCGGATACTTTCAACTGTATTCACCAATGGGTTTTGATTTTGATGGCAAACTGCCCATCTGGCTCCGGCCCCACGCAATGATGGGACTCACCTTCGGCGGGCTACACCTCATCGCAGCCGTTTATCTTTACGTCACGGAAAAGAGGAAGAATGCGCAGTGAATCCCGAAACGTTTCTTCAGCTCGACCGCGTGATCCACGAGAAAGGGCGGCTGACCATCATGTCGCTGCTCGCCGCCTCGCCGGAACTCTCCTTCACGGAAATGCGCGACACGCTTTCCATGACCGACGGGAATCTGACCAGCCACGTCCGCACGTTGCAGGAGGCCGGCTACGTCGCGGTGTCCAAGTCCTATCAGGGCAACCGCCCGCTCACGACCTGCTCGCTCACCGCGGCGGGCAAAAAAGCGTTCACCAGCTACATCAACCTGCTGGAACAAATCGTCCAGCAGTCCCGTCCGTCGAAATAGATTAATCCCCTTTCTTTGAACAAATATGAACGCGCCCGGTCTTTTACTTTGCGATACAAAGTTAATCAGAATTCACACATCAAACCAAACACCATTATGAAAACACTGGCACGAATCGGAGCGGTCTTGTCCTTCACCTTTTTCTTCATCCCCGGCACGTGGCTCGTGTTGGATGCCAACGCCGAAAAAGGCGTGGTTGCCCTGGGCTTGATCCTGTTTGGCATCGCCTGCTTTGCTGGCACGCTACTCTGGCTGGTCGGGGAGAAGTGCGGCGCAAACCAGGCCGCCCAACCCGCGTCCGATACGTCCGGCGGGAACGACCGCAGCGGCCGCACGGTGACGATTGCCCTCCTGTTGATTCTGGTGGTCGGGGGCGCCGGCATGGCCCTGCTCCGCACGCTCCGGACCCAGGCCGACCGGGCGGAGGCCACCCGGGCACCGGTCGCGAACACACAGGCACCGGTGGAGGAAGAACCGCAAAAATAAATATGAACATCCTGCGAGCTGAACATCTGGGCATGTGCTTCGGCGTGCGCGACGCCATCGCGCTGGCATTGAAGCACGCCGACGAATCCCCGCTCACCATTCTCGGTGACTTGGTGCATAACGAAACCGTCCTCACCGAATTGCGCGCGCGCGGCATTCGCATCGAACGCGACATGGCCAGCGTCGCCACCCCAACCGTGATGATCACCGCGCACGGCACCTCCGAGCGCACCCTGCGCGAGGTGCGCGGACGCGGCCTGACGGTGCTGGAAGCCACTTGTCCGCTCGTCCGCTTCGCCCACCACTCTGTGGCCAAGCTGGCACGCGCGGGTTTCCATCCGGTCATCATCGGCCAGCGCGACCACGTCGAAGTGCGCGGGCTGACGGAGGACTTGGCGGAATGCGACGTGGTGCTTTCTGAAGCTGAGGTGCTGAATTTGCGCGATCGCCCTCGGTTTGGCATCGCGGCGCAAACCACCCAATCCATCGAGAAGGTGCGGCGTTTGGTGCAGTTGATCCGCGAACGCTTTCCGCAATCGGAAGTCCGCTTCATCGACACGGTTTGCCAGCCGACGAAACAGCGCCAGTCAGCCGCCGTGGAACTGGCTCAACACGCTGATGTCGTCGTCGTCATCGGCGGCGCTAACAGCAACAACACCCGCGAGTTGGTCAACACCTGTCGGCAGCACTGCACCCGCGTGCATCATGTGCAAACGTCGGCGGACTTGCGGCCAGAGTGGTTTGCCGACGCCGAGACGATTGGCCTCACTGCGGGAACTTCCACGCCGGATAAGCTGGTGGATGAAGTGGAACAAACGCTTGTCCAACTGGGCCGGATTAGCCAAGCCGCCTAAACCCAAGGAGGAATCCATGAATGCTACGCTCGACCTGATTAACCCAACGACGCTCAACGCCACCAAGACACCGCGAACCAGTCGCCATGCGCCCGACGAATCGCGACCCACCACTTCGTCTTGGACACCGCTCCTGATCGTGGTTTTTTATGCGCTCGCCATGGGTTGGGTGGAGTCCGCCGTGGTCTTTTACATGCGCACGATGATTAACCGCCTCGTGCCCTATCAACCAAATCCATTACCCTTCGCCGCTGGTTTTGGTTTCGCCGAAGTCATCCGCGAAGCCGCCACGATGGTCATGCTGCTCACCGTCGGCTGGCTCGCGGGACGCACCTGGCGCAGCCGGCTCGGCTGCACACTGCTCGCGTTCGGCGTGTGGGACATCGCGTATTACGTCTGGCTCATCCCCCTCACCGGCTGGCCGCGCTCGCTGGCAGATTGGGACATTCTCTTTCTCATTCCCCTGCCCTGGTGGGGACCGGTGTGGGCACCGGTATCCATTGCGGCGCTGATGATCGTCTTTGGCGTTACCGTGGCCCGGCACGATTCGACGGAACATCCGCTCTGGCCCGGTCGCGCCACCACCGTGCTCGGACTGCTCGGCGGCCTTATCGCGCTCTACGTCTTCATGGCCGACGCGCTCCGGGTGGTCGCAGCCGGCGGCGGCGTGCTCCAGCTGCGCGACTCGCTGCCCACGTGGTTTAACTGGCCGCTGTTCCTCGTCGCCCTCGCGTTCATCGCCACGCCGGTGATGGAGGTGTATTGGCGTTCGCGCAACTCTGCCCGGTTTGATTTTGATTACAGCAAATAGCTCGCTCACTTCGCGCATAATCGTGAGCACCGCTTCGAACCGGATTGGGCCGCTCCGATAAATATTACGTCCGCCGTCCTCGCCCCGCTCCGGCGTTCGCTCGAACAATTTCAACTCGGTGACGGCGGCGGGCCGGCCAGCCTCATTGCCTTCGACGCAGACCGATTCCGCAATCAAAGCGCGCAAATGCGAACCATCGTCGATGCATGGTTTCGCGAGGAAGCGGAACACTCCCGTTTGCTCGGCGGCATGGTGGACCGGCTTGGCGGGCGGCGCATCACCGGACACTGGAGCTTCACCGCGTTCTGTCTTTGTAGGCGCGTGCTGGGCGTGCGCTTTGAATTGCACGTGCTCACCCACACCGAGCTGGTCAGCACGGCCTACTATCGCGTGTTGCGCCGCCATTCGCCCGACGCGCCGCTGACCGCCGTGTGCGATCTAATTCTGCGCGACGAGGCCGGCCATCTCGCTTTCCAACGTGACCGCATCGCGGCGACAGGTCGCTCGCTGCGCGGATTCAGCGGCGCGCTGTGGCAGACACAATTCTGTGCGCTCGGCCACGCGGCGGCCACGGTTTTGTGGATGAGCCACGGCCCGTGTCTTGCAGCGCTCGGCGGCTCGCGCGCCGAATATTTTTGCGAAGTGCGCCGGGAACTGCGGCGATTTATTCTGTCACTCACGCACTGACGGGTTAACCTGATTCCTGATTATGAAAAACGAATCAGTTTTGCGTGGTCGGATCAAATTGCTCACCGCTTTCTTCATAGCGGGACTGGTTGTCAGCGGCCTGACGGCGATTCCGCTGGAAACCGAACTGAATTTCCTCGCGCGACTCTTCGGCGTCGCCAATGGCGAACCGCCCACGAATGCTCTCGCCGAATGGCTGGCGCGCGTCCGCGCTGCGGTGCATGACGCCAACACTCATCACCCTTTCCTCTCTTATGGCACCGACTGGCTCGCGTTTGGGCATGTCGTGATTGCGATTGCGTTCGTCGGCGCGTGGCGCAATCCGGTGAAGAATACCTGGCTTTTTGAATTCGGTTTGATTGCGTGCGCGCTCGTGGTGCCGTGGGCCTTCGTGTTTGGCGCGGTGCGGGGAATTCCCATCTGGTGGCGGCTCATCGACTGTTCCTTCGGTGTGCTCGGCTTCATTCCGCTGTGGTATTGCCGGCGGTACGCCCGCGAACTGGCCGGGCTTGAGTCGCGCAACTGAAGTGACTTCGAGAATCGCTCACGCGATCTTCTGTTTGAACCGCAGCACGCACAGAATAAAAAGGCCAAAGCCCATCGCGGCCAGCGTGACCAGATGCGAACCGAATTCCTGAAGACTCGCCCCGCGTAGAATTATGGCGCGGGACAGCTCGATGAAGTAGGTGGTCGGCAGCAGCGAGCCGAGGGCATGGAAAATCCACGGCATCGTTTCGCGCGGGAAAATGAAGCCGGAGAAGAACACCGACGGCATTACAAACATCATCGTCATTTGCAGCGCCTGCATCTGGTTTTGCGCCCGCGTGGAGATCAGCAGCCCCAGGCTCAACAGCGCGAACACATACACCACGGTCGCGACCAGCAGCGACACGACGCTCCCCGCAATCGGCACCTCGAACAGCCAGTGCATGATGGCGAACAGGCCCGTCGCCATGAACATGCCGATACAAAAGTAGGGCACCAACTTGCCGAGCATCAGTCCCCAGCGCGAAAGCGGGCTGACCAGCAGTTGCTCCAGCGTGCCGCGCTCGCGCTCGCGCACGAGCGACATCGCCGTGGCAAACGTCGCGGCGATCTGCAACACCACGCCGATGACGCCCGGCACAAAAAAGTTCGGGCTACGCATTGACGGGTTGTAAAGAATCTGCGGACGCACCTCGATGGGCAGTTCGCGCCGGCCCGTTTCACCGAGCAGCTGCACCACCGAATCACGGAACGCCACGCCCATCGCCGTGTTCAAGGCGCTGGACGCGATGGTGGAGCTGGAGCCATCGATCAACACCTGCACGCGCGCGTTGTGGCCCGCGCGCAGCTCGCGGGTGAAGTCGGGGGGAATCTGCAGGCCCACATACGCCTTGCCCTGCCGGATGGCGGCGGTCATTTCCGCCACGCTGTGCACTTCGCCCACGACCCGGAAAGTCTGGGTGTTCACGAAGCGGTCGATCATCTGCCGGCTCTCCACGGTGCGGTCCTCGTTGAGCACCACCATGGACATGTGTTTCACGTCGTTGTCGAGCGCGTAGCCAAAGGCGATCATCTCGATCAACGGCGGAAAGAACATGAAGAAAAGCGTGAAGGGATCGCGCAACACCGCGAGGAATTCCTTGTAAAGAATGGCGTTGAAGCCGCGGAATGGATTCATTGGCTGCCTCCGTTTTCATTTTTGCGCGTCAACGCGACGAACACATCCTCCAGCGACGGCGCGATGGGGCGGATGTCCGCATGCGTGATCCCCACCTTGGCCAGCTCGCCCCGAATGTCATTTTCCGCGAGCGAATGTTCTACGAGCAGGTGCATCGACTGACCGAAGACCGTCGCCGTTTTCACGCCGGGGAGATGGCGCATGGCTTGCAGGCCGACTGTGACATGGTCGCACGTCACATCAAGGCGGCGCGCGTCGGCGGGATTGACGACGGACATTTGCTTCAAATCATCAGGCAGACCGCAGACGACCAGCTTGGAATTGTAAATGTACCCGACGTGCGAGCAGCGTTCCGCTTCGTCCATGTAATGCGTGGTGACGAACAGCGTCATGCCCTGGCTGGAGAATTCAAACAGCAGATCCCACAATTCGCGCCGCGCCACGGGATCAATGCCCGCGGTCGGTTCGTCGAGGAAGAGCACCTGTGGTTTGTGCACCAGCGCGCAGGCCATCGCGAGTCGTTGCCGCCAGCCGCCGGAAAGCAGGGCCGCTCGGCGACGGAGGTACGGTTCCAAGTGCGCGAGGGCGACCAATTCATCGTAGCGCTGGCGCAACGCCGCGCCGCTCAGACCGTAGAGACGTCCGTAAAATTGCAGGTTCTCATGCACGGTCAACTCGTCGTAGAGCGAAAACTTTTGCGACATATAACCGATGAGGGTCTTGATCTGGCTGGTTTGGCGCGCCACATCGAAGCCCGCGATGTGGGCCTGGCCGTCGCTCGGTTCCAGCAATCCGCACAACATGCGGATGACTGTGGACTTACCAGAGCCGTTCGGTCCAAGGAACCCGAAGATCGACCCCTTGCCCACGGAAAACGAAACGTGATCCACGGCCGTGAAATGTCCGAAGCGCTTGGTCAGTCCTTCGCATTGGATCATGATTTCGGCGGGCATGGTCAAAAGGCGGCTCGGTGAGCCGCGAAAAAGATGGCCTGAAAGGCCATGAGAATACAGCCCAGGGCAGAAAGCGCCAGCGCGATGCCCTGGGAAAACGTCCCCAACAAATTCATGCGCCCTGAAGGGGCGCGCGAAGTGTTAATTCCACAAATATCGTTCATCAAATTCAATTTCGTGTCGTTTCAAAAACGCGCGGAATTCGTCCTGAAACGAAACCCGTTTGTGATGTTCACGCTGGTTGCGAATGTATTCCCGAACCTCCTCAACCGCCGACTGGCTCACCGAGAAAGCGCCGTAACCACCCTGCCAGAAAAAGTGTGCGAACTGCGGCCCGCGACTCCGCAACCAGTCGTTGGCGCTTTTCTTCACCTGCCCGACGACGTTGCTCAACGTCTCGGTGCGCATCATCACGAACAACAGGTGGGCGTGGTCTGGTTCGGTGTTGATTTCAATGGACGAACAACCAAGGCCATTGAGCGTGCCACCCATGTAGGCATGAAGGTCGGCGCGGAGTTCATCCGGCAGGACACGTTCCCGGTTTTTCGTGGAAAAAATCAGGTGGATGTAGATTTTGGCGAGGGATTGCGGCATGGGTCACGATTCTTGCGCCCCTTCAGGGCGCGGGATGATTTGTGGGACGCTGACCCAGGGCATCGCTGCGCTCAGCCCTGGGCTGGGTTCTAGCGGCTCGTTGAGCCGCTGCGCCACCGAGAACGAAACGTAATCCAGGGCCGTGAAATGACCAAAGCGCTTGGTGAGCGCTGCGCAGTGGATCATGATTTCGGCGGGCATGAGACAACCTATTCGGGCAGGTGCAGCTTCCAGAGATAGTCACCCGCAGCGATGTAGAAGCAGTCCTTCACCACCACCGGCGAATGGTAAATCGGGCGCAGCAACTCAAAACGGCCGAGGCATTTCTTTTGTCGGCCCGTAGCGAGTACAACCGATTCACCGTCATCGGTTCCGACGAAAACCTTGCCGTTGGCGATGATTGGCGATCCGTAGCTTCCTGAATCGTCGGCGAACCGGCAGTGCCAGATTTCCTTTCCGTTCTTTTCATTCAAAGCAAACAGCACTGCCCGATCACCCACGACATAAACGATGCCGTCCGCCACGGCGGGCGAACTATAGGTGCTGCCAAAATCCGGATGCTGAAATTTCCAGCGGACGGCTTTCGCACTCGCATCGCCGTGATGCCCCAGCGATATGGCATAGAGCGGGGCATTGGTCTGCGGATCCTCAAAATCGTTGTTGAGGCCGACGAAGATTGTGTCTTTGTGCACGGTCGGCGTTCCGACGAAGAAGTGTTTCACGTCGCCAGTAGCATGCCCACCGGAAGGATCAAGCCGCCAGTCGCGTAGAGACCGGTCGTTGCAGTTAACCTTCCAAATCAATTTTCCGGTCTTGGGTTCGAAGCCATACAACCATCCATCACCGCCCGGGAAAACAATCTGATCTTTGCCTTGCACTCGGGCGATGACCGGCGAAGACCATTGGCTGTACATGATTGCCTTTCCCGGCGCACGACTGCTCCAAACCACCTTGCCGCTCTCTTTGTTTACGGCAATAAACGACGGAGCCGAACCCGGTTGATCGAGCGGACGGCAACCTTCACCCGTGACGCAAAACACCAAATCGCCCAGCACCACGGGTGAGCACATGGTGCTCCAAGCGTCGTAAGCATCGCGTTTAAAAACGCCCAACTCCCGGACCATGTCGAGTTTCCAGATGAAATCGGCGTCGTTTGGCCCAGTGAGTTCCTCCGCAGTGTAAGGGCCATCATTCTTCCCATCACTGAAACCTTCCGTGTCCACGCACACCAACTCACCGCGATTGCTGATATACCACGCGCGCCGACCTGCCACCCACGCCCTTGAATTAATGGATCCCTGCATGTCGTTCACTCGCAATGGTAGTTGCAGGTGCGTCGCCTGCCATAAAAACTCACCTGTCTGGCTGTTGAAGCACATCATCGCGCCGCCATATTCAATAAATTTGTGAGTGCGCATGTCCCCCTTATAGACATCCGTGCCGACCATTACGTTTTCCCCAGCGAACGCCACGGGGCCAGCCTTCGAACCAATCTTCGCGCGCCAAACCACGCGCTTGCCCTTATCCTTGTAGCAATCCCATATCGGAGCGTTCTTCACTTCGGGATCCAATTCAGCCCGAATAGAAACAAGAGGAAGAAGCCCGAGCAGATTTACCAACGCGAGGATTCGAAGCAGTAGCACTTGAGTTATATTCCCCGTCATAGCGCGAGATTCCCTTCACCTCACCACATTGGGAAACAGCACATCCACGTTCATCCCCGCGCGCAGTTTGTCGCCTTCGTTGTTCAGCCGGATTTTCACGCCGAAGACCTGCTTGATGCGCTCCTCCACGGTCTGCGTGTTGCGCGGGGTGAACTCGGCGGCGCGCGCGATCTGTTCCACCGTGCCGGTGAATTCCTGGTCGCCAAAGGAATCGCCGCGCACCTTCACCGTCTGGCCAAGTTTGATATGCCCCAGCCACGGTTCGGGCACGAACACGCGCACCCACAGATGCCCGGCCAGCAGCAGCGTGGCGGCCTCGCGGTTGGGCGCGAGCACGTCACCGACTTTGACACTCAACACCTCCAAAACACAATTCGTCGGCGCGAGAATTTGCATTTCGCGCAACTGGGTGTCGATCTCCGCCAGTTGCGCCTCCGCCTGCGTGATGCGCTCGGGCCGCGTGCCCGCCAGCAGCAATTCGTAGCGGCTCTGGGCGGCGGCGGCACTTTTGGCGAGCGCGTTGGCATGGCTGGTGGCGCGGTCGCGTTCGGTTTCGGAAATGGTTTTCTTGTCAAACAACTCGCGCGTGCGCTTGTCATCGACGCGGGCGAAATCGAGTTCCGCTAGCAACGCCTCCCATTCCAGTTTGGCCGTGGCCTTCTCCTCGGGGCGCGCGCCGTTGCGCAATTCGAGCAACAGCGCGGCGGCCTGCTCGCGGCGGGCGCGCAATTCCGCCGCTTCCAAAACGATGAGTACCTGCCCCGCAGTCACCGCATCGCCTTCCCACGCGAAAATCTTTTCCACCCGTCCGCCGTAACGCGAGGCCACGCGCACTTCATCCGTTTCAATGGTTCCGGAAACCAACGGCGCGACCGGTGATCTGGGTGTTTTGAAACAAGCGGTCAGCCCCAGCGCCGCCGCCAGAGCGACTGCGACCGTGAGATTGCCGGTCTTCCTATGCACGCGGCCAAGATAGCAGGCGGGCGGCGTGTTTCAGCAACTAATTTGCGAGGGTCAAGAATTGTCGCCGTCCATCAAGCGGCCCAAGCCGCCCAGCACGGAGCCTTCCTCGCGCCCACGCCCACCGCCCTGCGGCGCGGCGGCGAAGATGCGTCCGGCCAGCCGGCTCAACGGCAGGGATTGCAGCCAGATGTGTCCCGGCCCGCGCAACGTGGCGAAGAAAAGTCCTTCACCACCGAAAAGCGCCGATTTGATTTTGCCCACGTATTGGATGTCGTAATCCACCGTCGGTTGGAACGCCACGATGCAGCCGGTGTCCACGCGAATGGTTTCGCCCGCCGCCAGTTCACGTTCGTAAATCGTGCCACCAGCGTGGATGAAGGCCAGGCCGTCGCCTTGCAGCCGCTGCAAGATGAAGCCCTCGCCGCCAAACAAACCGGCGCCGAACCGTTTCGTGAAGGCGATGCCCAGGGTGACGCCCTTGGCGGCGCAGAGGAAGGCGTCCTTTTGCGCCAGTAATTCGCCGCCGACATCGGGAAGATGAATGGGAATGATCTTCCCCGGATACGGCGCGCCGAACGCCACGCGCTTTTTGCCCGCAGCCTGGTTCTGAAACACGGTGGTGAACATGGATTCACCGGTGAGCAACCGCTTGCCCGCGCCCATGAGCGCGCCCATGAAGCCGCTGTTTTGCTTCGAGCCGTCACCGAAGATCGTTTCCATCTCGATCCCGTCTTCCATGTACATCATGCCGCCCGGCTCGGCGACGGCGGCTTCCATGGGGTCGAGTTCCACCTCGACGAACTGCATGTCGTCGCCATAAATCTTGTAATCAATCTCGTCCATTGTGGCCATAGGTCGTGTTCTCCGGTAGTTGAATTTTAGGTTTGCGAATTGTGTCGCCAGCTTGAGGAATTCGTGTCGAAAGTCAACCCGCTGCTCGCGCCATTAACCCATTTGGAGACCTCGAAAAACTCCCGTATCCGCCGGAGCGACGAGCAATGCTTGGCGCTCCCATCGGAATCGGTCTTCACAGGTGTTCGCCCGCCATCACATCAGTCTCTTTCAACGCCAGCACGAACGGCTCCAACGACATCGGCTCGTCGTGGCTGAGAAAAGTTTCGCACACCCGGAAAAAATCATCCTTCGTCGCCACGCGGCGGATGTCGTGCAGGAAATTTCCGGTCGGCTCCACGCCGAGGCCAAGGAAGTTCAGATATTTTTTCATCTTCTGCACCTGCGCCGACTCCCGAACGTCCGGCGAGCAGACGGCGTCGTAAAGCGCGCGAACGTATTCCAGCACATCGCGGCCCGTCGGCACGAACGGTGTTTCGCCCTGCTGTTGCTGGCGGATTTGCGTGAAGAGCCACGGATTGCGAATCGCCCCGCGCCCGATCATCAGCCCGCGCGCGCCCGTCAAGCGCAGGACTTCATCGGCCTTTTGCGCGGAATAGACATTGCCATTCGCAAGCACCGGACACGGCATGGCTTCGACGGCCCGCGCGATGAAATCGTAATGCACCTCGCTGCGATACATCTCCGCGACGGTGCGGCCATGCACCGTGAGCAGATCGAGCGAATGTTTCACGAAGATCGGCAGCAGTTCATCGAAGACCGCCGGCGAATCGAAACCGAGCCGGGTCTTGACGGTGAACTTGATTTTCACCGCGTCGCGCAGCGCACCGAGAATGGCATCGATGCGCTTTGGTTCGCGCAGCAATCCGCCGCCAGCGCACTTGCGATACACGATGGGCGCGGGACAGCCCAGGTTCAAATCCACCGCCGCGATGTCGTGTTGCTGCAACTCGCGCGCCGTGCGGACGAGCGACGGAATGTCGTTGCCGATCATCTGCGCCACGATGGGGCGTCCGGTGGGGTTGCGCGTGATCGATTCGAGAATCCACTTCTCCAGATGGGACGTGGTGTGAACGCGAAAATACTCGGTCCAATAAACATCCGCCCCGCCGTATCGCGCCATGAGACCCATGAACGGCAAATCCGTCACCTCCTGCATCGGGGCCAGCGCGAGGATGGGCGCAGAACCGGCGAGCAGTTGGTGAAATTGCGTCTGGTGGCTCATCGGGTCAGGCTATTTGAATTGCGGATGTTGTCGCAGTTTTTCCCACGTCGGCGACGCCAGCCGCGCCTGCCGGTAAACCGGTTCCCACAACGGTTCGGCGCTGGTCGAGTTTTGCGCGCGCTTCAACCACTTCTGGTCGAGCGGCTCGGCGATGAGATCGGGCGTGTTGGCCGCGATGGTCGTCTCTTCCTTCTCGCCGGTCGCGTGCCCGGCACCGACGAAAAATCCCGCGAGCAGCAAGGTCACGCGCAGCATGGTGGAGCGCGAGTAGGTCGGCATCGCGCAGGGGCGTTGTGGGTCGAGCAGCTTGAACAGGTTGGCGAACAGTGGCGCACTCCACATCGCCGGGTTCTTCGCGGGTGAATAGGCGTCGAACAAAATCGCGTGCGGCGCGGGCAGAGTGCGGGTGGGTAGGTGGGAGAGTGAGTGGGTGAGCAAACTGGGGAAATCGCCGAGGTGAAGTTCCCAGTCCACGCGTTGCTTCGCGTCCTGAAAACTCGCGTGGTGCGCCTTCAGGAGGGTTTGCAAATGCGTTTCGTAACCGCCGAAGTAGCCGAGCGCGGCGGCGTGGTGCAGCGCGAATTCCAGCGGTTCCAGCGTATGGTCAAAGCTGAAGAGGCGCACGGCACACGGAATTTCACGCGTGGCGCGGAGCACGGTGAGCGCGTTGGCCGCCGCGCCCAGACCGACATCCCAGATCACGAATTCGCCCTCGTGCCGCCGGACGCGCGCCGGCAGGTCGAGCTGTCGCACGTAGAGCGCCTCCGCTTCGGCCACGGGGCCGATGACGGGATGAAACGTCTCGCGATGCGCCAGCGAATGCACGCTGTGCGCGCCCCCGGCGAGTTGGACGAGTTGGTAGCCGCTGTTCAAATGCACCGCGAAAGTTGGCACAGAATCCAGTTCAATGGAAGAATTGCCCGCGAAGATGCCGCCGCTGCAACTTGGCAACAAATTTTAATTTGACATACATAGCAATGCAATGTATAGAGCAGTCACCATGTTACCCAAAGAACTCGTTGCCGCCTCCACCGAACCTTTGATTCTGTCGCTGCTCTCCCAAGGCGAAAGCTACGGCTACGCCATTATTCAGGAGGTCAAGCGGCTGTCCGGGGACAAAATTGAGTGGACGGACGGGATGCTCTATCCCGTGTTGCATCGCATGGAGGACTCCGGTTGGATCGAGTCGCGCTGGGAGAAAATGGAGAATGGACGGAAGCGGAAATACTATTCGCTCAAGAAGGACGGCAAAGCTGCGCTCAAGGAACAACGCAACCAATGGCTAAAAGTCCACGATGTGCTGGTTCAACTCTGGGGAGAAAAATATGCCTGACCTCGAAAAACAAATCTCCGAATGGCGGCGGCAGATGCTCGCCGCCGGCATCAAAACGCCCGTGCCGCTGGAGGAGCTGGAAAGCCATTTACGTGAAGATATTGAGCGGCTGGTGAAATCGGGACTGGAGGAAAAGATGGCTTTCAATTCTGCCGTTGAGAAAATCGGGCCGATGCGCCCGCTCCGAAGAGAGTTCGAGACAGTTGAGGCGACCAAGGAAGGCCGACGATGGAAAAATTTTGAAACCTTGTTTTTGATCGTTACGCTTTGGCTTCCGATATTGGTGGGCAGTCTGGCATTTTATTTCAAGAATGATGCCTTTTCAGAAATGTCTTCCAGCCAGCGATTGTCCAGCCTGTCAGCCGCGATCGCTTTGTCCTTGCTCACTTGGGGTATGAGATTGAGTTGCGGAAAGTTTCCTGTTCTTTGCACCAACCGAATCCGAGATGCCATTCTCGCCCCAGTGGTGCTCTGGCTGGTGGTTATGGCCTACATCATCATGCCACACGCCAACTTCACCGAGGGTCAAAGGGCGGTGGCATCTTTGTGGGGATTTGCTCCGTTCGGAATCTTGACCGGTTGGGCTTGGGGATTCGCCGCCGCCGCGCGAAGGCGAACCGTGCAGTCGGGTTCGTGAAATGATAGGAACTCCATGTTCAACCTCGAACAATCAATCGCCGAATGGCGGCAGCAGATGCTGGCCGCCGGAATCAAGACTCCCGTGCCGCTGGAGGAGCTGGAAAGCCATTTGCGCGACGATGTGGAGCAGCAGGTGCGCGCCGGATTAAGCCTGCAACAAGCTTTCGAGACCGCCATCCCCCGCATCGGCCAGGCCGCCGTGTTGGAACGCGAATTTGAAAAAGTGGGCGGCCTGCGCTCTACGCGAGCGCGAGCAAAGCAGGCCCTGTTTACCCTGGCCGGCATACCGAATCATTATCTCGCCACACCTATGAATACTTCGCATACGAACCTCGAACCCCGCTGGGCAACCTACCTCAAAGCCGCCACTTTTCTGGCACCCGCAGTATGTATCTGGACACTTGCTGTCGTATTTGTCGTGCCCAAGCTTCAACAAATTTGCGTGGATGCGGATCTTCAGGCTGACACCGCAGTTTGGAATCTCACGCATTCCAATATCACCATGATGGTCCTCTTCCGAGAGCATGGCGTCGGCATCATCGGCTTAACCATCCTGGCGCTCGCCGTGTTGGAGTGGCGCGCCCAAGGATGGCCGCGTTACCGCCGGGCCGCCGTTGGCATCGGGATTTTTCTGCTGAATTCCGTGGTTCTGGTTTCGATTTTCATCATGATTCTCACCGCCACCATTGCCGCTGCGTCAGTGCTCCATCATACCAGGTGAAAGTCGCCAGGAGGTGAGTCAAACCATTCTTAGCGGCTGAGTGCGGAGGTCAAAGGAATCGAGCTGCCCGCAGGCAGCGCGCAAAAAATCCATGTTCAATTCGCGGCATTCATGGCTATCCTTTGCGCATGGATACTTTGCTCAAATTACTGCACGAAAACGCCGCGCTCAAACCCGCGCAACTGGCCGCGATGCTGAACTCCACCGAAGCCGAGGTGACCGCGAAGATCAAGGCCTACGAAGCCGACCAGGTCATCCTCGGCTACCGCACGATTTTGAACGAGGAGAAGCTCGGCGTGGAGATTGTGCGCGCCGTCATTGAGGTGAAGATCACGCCGGAGCGCGAGGGCGGCTTCAACCGGCTGGCCGAACGCATCGCCAAGTACGATGAAGTGCGCTCCTGCTACCTGATGTCGGGCGGCTACGACTTGCTGGTGGTGGTGGAAGGCGATTCACTGCGACAGGTGGCGACTTTCGTTTCGGAGAAGCTGGCGACCATTCAGGGCGTCGTCTCCACCGCGACGCATTTCATGCTCAAGCCCTACAAGGAACAGGGCGTGTTGATGAACCGCGAGCAGAACGAGGAACGGCTGGTGGTGTCGCCGTAATTCAACTTCACTTGGCCTTCTCGTTGCGGAGCGTGATGACTCCGACCACTTTCAGGCTGAGTTCGCCGTCATCCAGGATTGTCGGAGTGACATTGACCGTGGGTCCCAACTGATATTGCATCCCTCCAATGACGGTTGGACTCAGCGCGGACACTTGGGCCTCACGTCCACCGAGCGTGCTGATTTTGGGGGAGGCGAGCACATCCACGCCGTCGCTTTCTTCCAATTGCTTCCAGAAGACTTCCGTTTGCTGCGCATCGAAAACCCCGTGGCGCGAGGTGATACTCAGACCTGTTTTTAGTTCCGCCAACCCCAGATTGCGCGCCACCGCATCCGGCACTTCAATGATCTTGTGATCCAACATAACCTGGCCAGGCATCACGCCTTTCGGATCGCCGATCGTGGGGGAAATGATGATCCAGACGCTCTTCCCGGCGTGCGTGGACCAACCACCGGTCACCATGATTTCGTCGGGCTTCAATTGCGCGCTTGCCGCGGCGGTGAACGTTTGCACGGGCGGCTCGTCCTTTTCAGCAGCCGGCGGTGGAGCCGGTTTATCATTTTTTTTCTCCGGGCCATCCTGGAGTTGTTTGCGCAACACCGCGAACTGCCCGCGCAAACGCTGCAATTCACTCTTCGATTGCCGCAGGCTTTCCAGTTCATCGGGACTGAGCGGCCCGCGTGACGCTTCCGCATATTTTTTTTCGGCCTCCCGCAATTTCGTGACCTCTTTCCTCAATTCCGCGTTTTCACGCTGCTGGCGCAGCAGGCTGTAGCCCTGGAACAAAATCACCGCAGTCAAGACGAGAACCAGTGGAATCAAGAAACTGGAACTTTTCGAATTCTCTGCGGGCATGGTCGGATCCTAGTCTTGCTCGGTTCGTTTGTCGAGGAAGCGTTGCGGCGATGACTGCGCGCACATAAAAATTCACGCCACCACTTCATGCACCACGCTGCCCTCGGCAATCATGATCGGTCGGTTCTGGTGGTTGCGGATCTCCGTTTGCGGATCAATGCCGAGCAGATGATACATCGTGGCGGCAAGGTCGTCGGGGCGCACCGGATTCTTGGCGGGAAATTTTCCGTGCTTGTCGGATTCGCCGTGGACGAAGCCCCGCTTCACGCCGCCACCGGCCAGCAGCGCGGTGTAACACTGCGGCCAATGGTCGCGGCTCGCGTTCTTGTTGATCTCCGGCGTGCGGCCAAATTCGCCCATCCACAATACCAGCGTCGAGTCGAGCAGGCCGTGCTCGTCCAGGTCGTTGAGCAGCACGGGCAAAGTCTGGTTCGTGATCGGCAGGTGATACTTCTCGACGATCGGGAACATGCGCGTGTCGTTGAATCCGTGCGTGTCCCAGCCGCCGCCATCGGTGCGCTGGCCGCCGATGTTGTCGGAAAAATAAACCGTCACAAACTTCACACCCGCCTGGACGAGCCGTCGCGCCAGCAGACAGCTTTGCCCGTAGGTGTGACGGCCGTATTGGTCGCGAAGCTTCGGCGCCTCGGCTTCGAGGTTGAACGCCTCGCGCAGCTTGGTGCTGTGCAACATCGCGAGAGCTTTTTCGTAATACGCATCCAGCCCGCGCGCCGCAGCCGCGTGGTCCATCAGGCGCGTCTGGTCGTCGATCAATTTTTGCAATTCCCGCCGCGCCGAAAGCCGCTCGAAGCTCACGCCCGCGGGCAGGCTCAATTCCGGCAGCGAAAAGTTTGGCGCATTCGGATCGCGCGTGACGAGCAAAGGATCGTTGACCTTGCCGAGGAAACTGGCGTGCTGTCCCGGCGTCACCGAGCCGTCGGTGATCACATACGGATGCGCCACAAACGTCGGCAGTTCGCCGCCCACCGGCGCGAGCCGGTCCACCACCGAGCCGTAGGCGGGAAAGAGGTCGAACGTGTCGCGGAGCCGGATGTCGTCCACGATCGGCGCGTGCCCGGTGAGCGCGTAATAGCTCGCCGAGTTGTGGTTCTTCATCGTGTGCGTCAGCGTGCGGATGAGCGTGACTTTGTCCATCACCTTCGCCAGCTCGGGCAGCTTTTCGCTGATCTGGATGCCGTCGGCGCGTGTGGAAATTGGTTTGTGCGGTCCGCGGATGTTCTCGGGCGCCCCGGGTTTCATGTCGAACATGTCCACGTGGCTCGGCCCGCCGAATTGATAGAGGAAAATCACCGACTTCGCCGGCGCCTTGGATCGTTTCACAGGCGTTGCGGACTCGGCCCGCAGCCAGTCCGGCAGATTCAGCCCCAGCATCCCGAGTCCGCCGACCTTGAGCAGCGAGCGTCGGGAAAGCCGCGTGGCTTGAAATCCCGGACAGGCAAAAGAAAGCGGAGTCTTCATGGCATCACCATCGCAAAACAAATTCCTTCGCATTCAGCAAACTCCACAACACGTCCTCCAGCACTGCGCGTTTGTCCGGCGCGCCATCCAGCAACGCCAGCACCCGCGTTTGTTCCGCAGCATTCGGCGCGCGAGTGAGCGCGGCCCACCAGAGTTCCTCGATGATTTCGCGGTGGCTCTTCCCGGATTTCAACAATGCTTGCAACCGATTCTCCGGATCGTTGAGAAGGTGCTGGACCGTGGGGCCGCTGATGAGTTGAAACGCCTGCCCCATCGCCGGCTCGGAAGATCGCTCGCATTCGGTGGGCAACTGCCGCGCTGGCCGGCCAAAGGCGCGCAGATAGCGATCCAGTTCGCCGAGGCGCTTCTTCGGCCCCGGATCGACTCGCACGCCGGGCAGTTGCGCCACCCGCGTGCCCACCGGATAACCCTCGAACTCGAGCAGCGAGCCGGTGGCTTCGCTCTGGCAATCGAGCAATTGTTCAGCGGTGAGCCGACGGACGACGTTGTGCGAATAATTGGTCACGTCTTCCTCACTGCCGCGCGCCGGCTCGCTCGCCAGTTGATACGCGCGGGAATTCATGATGACGCGGATCAGTTGCCGCAAATCAAACTTCGAGTTCACCAGCTCCGCCGCCAGCGCGTCGAGCAGCGCCGGATGCGACGCCGGATTCGTGGCGCGGAAATCATCGACGGGATCGACGAGGCCGCGGCCCATGAGATGGAACCAAATCCGATTCGCCTGCGCCCGGGCGAAGAGCGGATTTTCCGGCTTGGTGAGCCAGCCAGCCAGCGCGGTCAAATAATCCTCGTCCGCTCCCAGTGTCCGGCCTTCGCCGAGCAATCGCGGATGCGCGGCTTGACTGGTGCGCGGGTTCGTCCAGGAATTGGTTTTCTCCATCAAGACGATTTGTTCGCCGATGAACTCGTGGCTGTCGTTGTTGTCACGGCGCTTGTTCTCGATGATCTTGTAGCTCACGCGCGCGAAGACGCCGGTCCAGTCGTGGTAATCGTCCTGCGTCCAGCGTTCGTACGGATGGTTGTGGCACTGGGCGCATTGCAGGCGCGTGCCGAGCCAGACCTGCGCCACGCCCTCGGCGCGTTCGACCGGTGTGCGTTGCGCGCGCCAGTAATTTGCCGCCGGCTCGGTGTACGTGCTGCCGCGCGCGGCGATGAGTTCGCGCGCAAATTGATCGAGCGGCTTGCGGGCGGCGAGGCTCGCCCGAATCCATTCGTGAAAGGCCCGCACCCCTTTGGTGTCGAGCGGACGCTCGTCGGCGCGCAGGAGGTCGGCCCACTTCAGCGCCCAAAAATCGGCGAACTCCGGCCGCGCCAGTAGTTGATCCACGAGCCGCGCGCGCTTGTCCTTCGCCGAATCCGCCACGAAAGCCCGCGCTTCAGCCGCCGTCGGCAGCAGGCCAAGCAAATCCAGATGCGCGCGGCGCAGAAACACTTCGTCGGCGCACAAGGGCGACGCGTTGAGCCGCAGTGTGCGGAGTTTGGCGAAGATCTGGCGGTCCACGAAATTCTGCTCCGGCGGACCGCCGCGCTTGAACTCCGGATTCTTGGGAACGAAGGCAAGGGTCACCGGCGCCTGTTGTCCGAGGAAGCGCGCGAGCACCGTGGTTTCGCCCGGTCCCTTGGTTGTGACCAATCCGGCCGGGGAAATTTCCACCAGCGTGTTGGCCGCTTCATAGACGGCGAGCGCGGTGACATCGCGCTTGGTTCCATCGGCAAACCACGCTGTGGTTTTGATCTGCACGCGGCGAGTTGGGGCGTAAAGAATTTTCTCGCGCGGGGAGACTTCCAGTTTCACGAGCGCGGGCGCATTCGTGCCGTCGTCCCGCGCGCCCTCGGCAATCCAGCGACGAAGAATTTCATACTCCGGCGAGCCCATGGCGAAGCGGTGCCGGCCTTCGTGCGGCACGGCGGAGGTGGGTTTGAGCAACAGGAGGCTTTGCGCCGGCTCCACGAGATCGAGGCGGCGCGCCCCGAGCGTGGCGGTGAGCATGGCGTGGTCCGCGACGGCGTCCTCGCCGCGCAACGAAAGCCTGAAGCCGCCCTTGCCGTTCTTGTTTCCGTGGCAGGCACCCGAACTGCACCCGCCCTTGGCGAGGACCGCCTGCACCTCGTTGCGGAAGGAGACGGGAAGGACGGCTTTGGATGCCGCCGACGCCGGCGTCAGGCCGGGGCTCATCACGAGTCCCGCGACAACGAGACCGGCGCGCAAAAGGCATTGATAAACCAAGGACATTGTTGGAATTAAACACCCTCCGACGCCCGGCGGCAAATTGTTCTTCAGCAACTCCAGTTCTGGTAGCAGCCGAGGTAACGAGGCTCCAAAATCAAACTTCGAACATGAACCCCAATAACCGCTGTCGGGTCAACCTGCAACTCTCAACCCGGAGATCAGAGCCTCCTCACGTCGGCTGCTACTTTTTATACAGGTTGCCATCAGTTCGGTGACCCGTAGCCGCACGCCTTCAGGCTGCGTCTTTCCAGTCTACTTTTACGACGGCCGTCCAGCGGTATTCAGTGACGGCAAGCCTTGGCGAATCAAGGAGCCTTATGGTTTTTCCGAAGCGCTTTGCGTCGTTCCATGATGTCCAGCGGGTTCGCCGGCACCACCTTTTCGTCCACGTAACGCGCGAGATCCCGCAGCGCGATGACCTTGAATCCTTCTTTGTGCAGCCACGCCATATATTCCTCGAAGCGTTCGCGCGGCGTGTTCACCCACGGATGTTCGCCATCGGGCACGCCGTGGAATTGCAGCACCGCAATCTTCCCGCCGCGCGCCATGGCCACGGCGCGCTTGAGATGATCGAGCGACCAATCCGGACGCGCATCACCGGCGGTGGGAATCAACAGCGGATGGTCAATGCCGGGTTCGTAGGCGAAGCCGCCACCTTCTTTATACGGCACCTCCGGTTCGCCGCCGCGCCGCGCAAACCGGATGCCGGCCTTTTGCAACACTGGCAGCGCGTTCGTATGAAAGGCGTTGCCCGGCCAGGAAAAGCTGACGGGCATGGGAATCCCGTGCTCGCGACAACGGACGTTGATGGCTTCGAGTTGTTCGGCCAGCCGCGACACCGACTGCTCCGAGATGCCAAGATGATCGCGAGTGTGATTGCCGATTTCAAACCCATCGCGATGCAACTTCGCGATCTGCTCCCACGTCAGGTAGTCCGTTTTGTTGGTGAGAAAGGTAAATCCCTCGGTGATGAAAAACGTCGCGCCGAAGCCATAACGCTTGAGCAGCGGCGCGGCTACCCGGTAATGCGACGCCGACGAGTCGTCGAAGGTCAGCACCACCAGTTTGTCCGGCACGGGCAGCGGTGGCGCGGCTGCGATTTGCTTAGCGCAAATGAATGAGACGCAAATCACCGCCAACAATGGAGTCAGTTTTTGAAATTGATGCATCGTCCTACGCATACTTCACACGGGTCCGGCGTGCCAGCCTATTAAACGAAAGTCTGGTGTGAACCATCCATCATCAAGACCCCTTCGTGTTGGAACTCTCTTTTCTTTATAGGAGACGAGGTGACGAGTCTCAAATCTCTCCGGTTTTTGAAGGCATTGTTAGAGACTCGTCACCTCGTCTCCTACTTTCTCCAAAAAGCGACCGGCTCACCAAGCGGCGGCTCTGTGGGACTATTTATGCTCTTGGAGACCCTTGTCGCTTGGAAATAGCGATCTACAAATTCGCAATAGCTTCTTGTGGGCTGGATCGAAGTCTTCGCCGCCGACAGTCATGCCGTCGCGTGAGACAATAAGCATGTCGCAGTCGAAACAGAGATCGACAGTGACTGTGCCGGCGTCTGATACGAACGAGAACCGTACCCCATAAATCGGGATACAACCCTTGGCTGAATCGGGATCATCCAAACTTCGATCGCCAAGGATTGCGCGGAGTTCTTGAAGGCACTGGCCGGTTACAGCGATAGAAGGGCTCATTGTGTAGAGTTTTGGATCCCAAAATTTGGCAGAATCAAAAGCCTTGGGATTTAGAGGGTCACGCGGAGGAGTCAAAATGCAGGCCGTAACATTCAAGGCATTGGTTACGATGGTGAAATTGGTGGCACCCCCAAAAACCTTCGCGATGAATTGATGCTCGGTTACATCCCTGCCTCGCTTGTCGCATCCGGTGGAACACACCACGGCTAGAAATAATATAGCGACGCAAGCTTTCATCTTGAAATGTAAAACGGTCAGCCCATGGAATTCACCCGTCATCCTACCACGCCCCTACGCCGCCGCGAGAATTTTCTGGATCACTTCGCCCTCGACGTCGGTGAGGCGGAAATCGCGGCCGGCGTGGCGGTAGGTCAGCTTTTCGTGGTTCAAGCCGAGCAGATGCAAAATGGTGGCGTGGAAATCCGGCAGCGAAACTTTGTTCTCGGCCACGTCATAGCCGAATTCCCCCGTCGCGCCATAAGTCAGGTCGCCGCTCCACGCTTTACAGATCGGCGTGTACCGGATAATTTGCGAGACAATCGGCCACCAGCACGAGCATTTCATAGCGCCATCTTAACCGAATAATTTTATGGGCACAAATCCTGAATCAAGACCGTCCGCGCCGCCGCGCGCGGAAATTCCCACCGCCTCCCGGCCGGAGGAGCGCGCCGCGGCGCAGGAGCGAAGGGAACGTTATCCCTACCGCTTTCCACGCGATCGCCGTCAGTTGGGCGGAAAATATTCCGTCGAGGAAAACGCGCGCCGGCTCCTGCGGTTTTTCTATTTCGAGCGGCGGCTGGCACAAGCCTTGGGCGCGTGGACGTTGAGCATTCCCGAGTTTGAAGTGAAACTCGAAACGGGTCGGCACATCTTTTACCACGCGGACGCCGCGCGATTGCTGCGCGAACGGTTGACCGAACAGGAAATGCGGCCCAAGGCCATCGACGCATTTCGCGATGCGGACATTGACCGGCTCATTGAAGAACTGCTCAGTGCGACGGATGCGGCGGAACTGCTGGTGGGCGTCCATCAGGTCGCGGGACGGGCGTTGGAAACCACGTATCGCCATCACATCGACGACACCGATCCGGTGGCGGACGTGCCCACGGCGCGCACGCTGGGCCGCATCCTGACGGATTACACGCCGATGCTGGCGTGGGCCGAGGAGGCGATCGGCGCGTATGTGGCGGGCGGCATCGACGAGAGCCGGCTGGCGGCGTGGCGCTGGCATCTGGCGCGCGTGTTGGGAAGCATCGGCGGCATTACCGGAACCGACCCGCGCAATCAAGAACCCGCTCCGCTGCGCCATGTTGAAAAGCCATTTCTGCGCGGCACCGTGCCGTTGCGCGACGTGCGGTTCGACACGTTCAAGAACACCGGCGACTACAACACCGCCGATGGCGAGGCGCGGTTTCCGGCCGAGTCGTATGAGAATTTGCGGCTGCGCTTCATCCGTACTCAGCGTGACGAAGTAGATGCCATTGAGGCGTTCGGCACGTTCCTGTGGGACATTCGCTTCAAGGATTTCCAGGCGGAATACGATCTCGCGCGCATCACCTGGGATGAGGCGCGGCATACGGAGATCGGTCATCGCGCCCTGCTCGCGGCGGGATATGATCCCTTTGAGTTGCGCAATCGCCTGACCGGTTCAACCTGCCGCGGCCCGATGGATCCGGCCTTTGCGATGGCCGAGATCAATCTCTTCGGCGAAGTCGGCGTGCTCAAGACGATCAATGGTTTGATCGACACCGCGCGCGACCGGGACGACGCGCTGCTGGTTCACATCGCGGATTTCATTCGCGCCGACGAACGCACGCATGTGCGCAAAGGCACGGGCATTCTCAAATGCATGACCGATCTGGGATCGCAAGACCTGGAACGCCGGACGCGCGAGCTGTTCACGGAGTGCTTGGTCAGCTTGGGCGCGGTGAAAGCCGACATGGACGTTTTCACCATGTCGCGCGAAGACATCGAGCACCTCGTGGGGGAGTGAGTCGCGCCGTTCGGCCTAAAGCTTCGAGATAGCGCTGTCCAACGCGGCGAAGAGTTGTTGCATGGTGGCTTCGGTTTCGTCGCCCATGTTGGACAGGCGAAACGTCGTGCCTTTGATTTTGCCGTAGCCGCCGTCGATGAGGAACCCCTGATCCTTAACGAGCTTCTGCAACTTCGCGACATCGACCACGCGCCCACCGGGTTTCGCGCCGTTGTTGACGCAGGTGAGCGTGAGTGATTCAAAGCCCGGCTCCGGAAAAAGCGTGAAGCCGTGGCGGGCGGCCCAGTCGCGCGTCATCTGGTTGGTCTTTTGATGACGGGCATAACGGGCGGCGAGGCCTTCGGTGAAAAATTCGTCGAGCTTGGACGCCAGCGCGTAGATGTGCGGAATAACGGGCGTGCTGGGCGTCATGTTTTCCTTTGCATTCTTCTCGAACTCCACGAAGTCGAAATAATACCCACGATCTTTCAACGTGGCGGCCTTGGCCAGCGCGGCGGGAGAGCAGGTGAACACGGCGAGTCCCGGCGGGAGCGCGAAGGCCTTTTGCGTGCCAGCGAGCAGAACGTCGATGCCCAGTTCGTCGAAATTCAACGGCAGGGCACTCATCGAGCTGACGGCATCGACGATAAACATCACGTCGGGATATTTCTTTTTGAGCGCGGCGATTTCCGCCAGCGGCGACATCGTGCCCGTGCTGGTTTCGTTGTGGATCAGCGTGAGCGCATCGAACTGGCCGGTGGCGAGCTTCGCGTCGATGGCCTCGGCGCGGATGGGCGATCCCCAGGGGACTTGCAAACCCTCGGCGTCCTTGCCGCAGCGCTTGGAAACGTCGAGCCATTTGTCGGAGAAGGCGCCCTTCATGCAGTTGAGCACCTTCTTCGCGACGAGATTGCGGATGCTTCCCTCCATCACGCCCCAAGCCGAGCTGGTGCTGAGATAAACGAGTTGCTTCGTGGCAAGCAGCGACTGAAGTTGCGGCTGAATCTTCGCGTAGAGGTCTTTGAAACCCTGGCCTCGATGGCCGATCATTGGGGAGCAAAGCGCCGCGAAAGTTTTTGCGCTGACTTCGACCGGGCCGGGGATGTGCAGTTTTACGTGTGCCATAAAATAGGCGCGAAATTTTTCACACGATCGGCGGGAACGCAAGCGGAGTTTTCAAACTGCCAGGCACGCCGGTGGGCTGGTCACGTCACAGGCTCCAGTTTGTGGTGCGCCCGCTCGCGCTGGCGGTATTCCGTGGGGGACACCTGCGTCATGCGCTTGAAATCGCGGCTGAAATAAAACTGGTCGTAGTAGCCGGTTTGCTCCGCGATGGCGGCGATCGAATCGTTTGTTTCCAGCAAACGCCGTTTCGCCTGGTTGATTCGCTCGCGCTTCAGCCAGTCAATCGGGCTGGTGCCGGTGGCGGCTTTGAAGTGGCGGAAAAAATTGGAGACGCTCATGCCCGCCAGCTTCGCCAGCTCCGCGATCCGCAGCGGACGGTCGAAGTAGAGCCGCATCGCCTCGATGGGTTTGTGCAGTGATTTGGGAATCTCCGCCTTGTCGGTCGGCGACGGATGGGTGGAGTAGCGCGCGCTGTAAAGCTGTGTGATGAGCGCGGCGACCTCGGCATGCAGCGCGGCTTCCATCGCGATGGGCCGGCACTTCATGATTTTGAAGATGCGCCGGAAAATGGCCACTGAGGCAAGGACATTCACGCCGCCAAACACCGGCGAGCCGGAGGCGGTGAGCATTTTGTAAATCTGGTCCATGTGCGGCCCGTCCACTCGAATCCAGTAAATTTCCCACGCCGAACCTTCCTCCGGCCAGTGCGTATTGGCGTGGTGGTTGTAAATCCAGGCGATCTGGCCGCGCCCCACCGGCCAAGTACGACCGTTGACCTGCACGTAGCCTTTGCCGCGCAGGCAAACCAGGAGCTTGTGGCCCGGATAATTCGGATGCGCTCGCCGGTAATCCAAGCCCGCGATCAGATGGCCCGCGCGCAGCACGCAGTAAAAAATCTCCCGACTGGCCTCGGTGGGCGTGTGGAAAACCGAGAACAGAATCTGCGTCTCTTTGGGAGCGGTGCGCATGAGAGGATATTACATGGCTGCGGAAAGAAATGTCTATGGCGAAACGAGCGGCGATGTTCTAGAGTCGGGCGATTTCATTGGTTGATGGCATTTGACTCGCGTGAACACAGTTTTCTTTAACTCAGTCCGCGCCAGCTTCCGGGGGCTTTGGCTCGCGGCGACGCTGGCCGTGGGTCTGCCGTTCTCCGCGCCGGGCGTGGTAAAGGAGGCCACGTCGCTGGTGAATTTCGACCGCGAGATCAAGCCCATCCTCGCGCGACGCTGCCTGGCCTGCCACAACGAGGAAAAACACAAGGGCGGTTTGCGCCTCGACCGCCGGGATGAGGCGATGCGCGGCGGTAAATCGGGCAAACCCGTCATCGTCCCGGGCCGCGATGATCGCAGCCCGTTGATCCAACGACTCCTCACCCACGATGAAGACGAGCGGATGCCGCCGAAAGGCGCGCCGCTGACCACCGAACAGATTGCCATTTTGAAAAAGTGGATCAACCAAGGTGCCGTCTGGCCCGCCGAAGATCCGAACAAAAAGCATTGGTCGTTTGTGCCGTCGGTTCCGCAATCCGTGCCAACGGTGAAAAATAAAAAGTGGCCGCGCAATCCCATCGATAATTTCATCGCCGCCAAACTCGACACCAACGGCTGGAAACCTGCGCCCCCGGCCACGCCGCGCGCGCTGTTGCGTCGCCTTTACCTCGACTTGACCGGCCTGCCGCCGACCCTTGAAGAGCAGGAACGTTTGCTGAAAGACCCTTCGACCGCCGCGTTCGATGCGCTCGCGGACGAACTTCTCGCGCGCCCCAGTTACGGCGAACGCTGGGGCCGGCACTGGCTCGACCTCGTGCGTTACGCGGAGAGCAACGGCTACGAACGCGACGCCGCCAAGCCCTTCGTCTGGCGCTACCGTGATTACGTCATCGACGCGTTCAATCACGACAAACCGTATGATCGTTTCATCCGCGAACAATTGGCCGGAGACGAATTGCCGGACGCCAACGCGGAAACGATGATCGCCACCGGCTTCCATCGGCTGGGGCCGTGGGATGACGAACCGGCCGATGTGCTCCAGGATCGCGCGGATCAACTGGACGACATCATCCGCACCACCTCGCAGGTTTTTCTGGGCGTAACGCTCGGCTGTGCCCGCTGTCACGATCACAAGTTCGACCCGTTCACCGCGAAGGATTATTACAGCATGGCCGCGATCATCAGCCCGCTCCAGCGTCCGCAGAACGGGCGTTCAGACGTGGACGCCCCTGCCGGAACCCGCGCGCAAGTCACCGCGCTGGCCGAGCGGGATCGCCAGATCGAAGCCTTGAACCAGCAAATCGAAAGCGCACGCACCGCTTTTCGCGCCGAGTTTTTGAAGTCCGGGAAATGCGGATTACCGCCGGGAGTGGTGCAAGCATTCACCACCGCCGCGAAGGATCAAACCGCCGCGCAAAAAGAGCTGGCCGCCAAACACGGAAAGCAGTTGGCGGAGCAACTGGCGGCGGCGTTGCCTGATGAAATGCGGCAAAAAATTGCCACCATGGAACAATCCATCGCGCAGTTGCGGAACGCGACCCCCGACCTGCCGCGCGGCTATTTCCCGCTGGAACCGTCCGGTAATCCCGCGCCCACCCACTTGTTGCTGCGCGGCCGCGCCGCCAATCCCGG
>JBKJSC010000169.1:0-5035 GCA_046593035.1 Limisphaerales bacterium
GAGCGGCTGAAGCTGCGCGGCGAACTAGATCAGTACGGCCAGCGGCTGGCGTTCCTTCCGGAGGAGCGGCGCGGCCAGTTGCGGAAAATTCTCGAACGCTTCAACCGCGCGGAAATCATGCTGCGCGAAAAAGCCTGGGCTGAAGGCGAGTCGTCCACGCCGGAAAGTGAGAAGGAGATTCGCCAGTTGCAGCAAAGGCGGGAAGCGGAGATCACCGCCCTGCTCACGCCGGAAGAGTTGCAGCAGTATGAATTCCGGCTCTCGCCGACCGCGTATAAGGCGCGGGACGCGCTGTTCGGCATGAACGCTTCGGAGCAGGAATACCTGGCGATTTTTCAAGTTCAGAAAAACTTTGAAGAGAAACTTGCAGGCGTGGACGCGACCCAGCCGGACGGGCAGCAGGCAACGGAGGCCGCGCAACGCGCGATGCAGGAGCAACTCCGCCAGCAATTGGGCGAGGCGCGCTATCGCGAATACGAACGGGCGCAGGACGTGGATTTTCGCGAGCTGTGCACTGCAGCCGCCCGCAACCAACTGCCGCGCTCGGCGGCGGAAGAAGTCTTTGAAATCAAACGACTCGTTGTGACACGCCGCCTGGAAGTCGTCGCTGACACGGCGTTGTCGGCGGAACAAAAGGCCACGGTGCAACAGCAGATCGCGCAGGAAACCGAACGCACCGTGCGCGGTGTGCTGGGCGAAAAAGCTTTCAAGCAATTCACCCGGCGCAGCGAGGCGGCGTGGCTGCGGCCGTGAACGGTTTCGCTTTAGAGCAACGCGTTCATCAGCAGCACCAGCAGCAACGCGACTACGGACAGGATCGTCTCCATCACCGTCCACGTCTTGAAGGTCTGCGGAACCGTCATGTTCAAGTATTCCTTCACGAACCAGAACCCGCCGTCGTTGACATGCGACAGCACCATGGAGCCGGCGCCCATCGCGAGCACGAACAGCTCCACGTTCAAGCCCGGCGTGCTGGCGGCCAGCGGCGCGAGGATGCCGGCGGCAGTCGTGATGGCGACGGTCGCGGAGCCAGTCGCCACGCGTATGAGTGCGGCCACCAGCCAGCCGAGCACCAGCGGAGACACCGGCGCGGTTTTCGCCATTTCACCGATGGCATTGCCTACACCGGAAGCGTTGAGCACTTTGCTGAACCCGCCGCCCGCGCCGACGATCAGCAGCACCAACGCCACGGGGCCGAGGGTGTAGAGCAACAAACTGGCGTTGTGGCTCAGGCCAGCGATGGCAAACATGCGATCAAGCGCCGATCAATTCGCGGATGGGATTGCCGCCATTGGTCAACAGACGCGGGCGGCCCAGCGGGTCGAGAAATTCACCGCGCGGATCGATGCCGAGCAAATGAAAAATCGTCGCGACCAGATCAGGCGGACGGATCGGGCGGCTCACGGGATACGCGCCCTGGCGGTCGCTGGTGCCGATGAGTTGCCCGCCGCCGGTGCCCGCGCCGGCCAACGCGATGGAAAAGCAATGTCCCCAGTGATCGCGTCCGCCAGAGGGGTTGATTTTGGGCGAGCGTCCAAATTCGCCCATCACCACGACCAGCGTTTCATCCAGCAAGCCGCGCGTTTCCAAATCGGTGATGAGCGTGGCGAACGTGCCGTCAAAAGTCGGGCACAGCACATCGCGGCACCGGGCGGCATTGTCGCTGTGCGTGTCCCACAGGGGATTGCCCATGGTGAGGCTGCCGGGTTCGCGCGGCCAGTTCACCTGCACCAACCGCACGCCGGCCTCAATCATGCGGCGCGCGAGCAAAACGCTTTGCCCGAATTTGTGCCGGCCATAGCGATCGCGGTCGGCGGGCGATTCGCGTTCCAACTCGAAGGCCGCGCGCGTCGCGCCCGAGCGCACGACATCGAAGGCCTGTTGCTGCGAGCGATCCACGGCGGCCATCTGGTCGTTGTGGGCGACGCGGAGAAAATGTTCGTCGAGCTGCTTCATCAGGCCAACGCGCTCGGTCAGGCGCACCTCGGACAAACCTTCCGGCAGACTCATGCCGTCCACTTGAAATCGCGGCGCGGAGGGATCGCACTTGAACATCTGCGGATGCCACGTCGGCCCCATCAACCCGCCGCCTTGGCCCGGCCACGGGATGGCCGGGTTGTTGACCATGGGTTCGGGCAAGATCACCGAGGAAAAAGGCGAGCGCGGATTGGGTTTGAGTGCCCCGACGACGGCGGTCAGGCTGGGCCAGTCCTCCGAACTGGCCTGCGTCTCGGCTTGGCCGGCGGGATGCGGATAGCCGGTCATCATCCAATAGCCGCTGGCAGAATGGCTGTTCACGTCCGTGGTCATGGAGCGAATCACGGCGAGGCGGTCGGCGATCTGGGCGGTGCGCGGGAGCAGTTCGCAAAACTGCATGCCGGGGACCTTGGTGCGGATGGCGCGGAACTCACCGCGAATCTCCAACGGCGCTTCGGGCTTGGGATCAAACGTCTCGTGTTGCGGCGGCCCGCCGCCCAAAAAAAGCAGGAGGCACGATTTGGCGCGGCCAAAGGAATCGCGCGGGAGGGCGCTCGTCGTCGCGGCTTTGACATGTGATTCCAACAGGCTGGGCAACGACAACCCGAGGCAACTCAGTCCGCCCAGACGCAGCATTTCGCGACGGGAAAAGCCGTCGCAAAGCCGGACCGTCTGGTGGCCAAGGGAGAACATGGTGCTACGCTAGCTTTCGACGCGGTTGCCGTCAACGGCGGCTTACGACGCGCAACGGAAGGGCGGCGGAACTTACCACAGCTTTTTCCAAAGCCACGTCAACGCGGACACGCCACCAAAACACGCGAACGACCAATAGACATTTCCAATGATCCAACTTGCCACGAAGATTTTCCAATCGCGGCGCGTCATGCCGTTGAATGCGCCGTGGCGCAGGTAGGCGGTGGTGATAAAAGGGTCGAACTTGATGGAAAGAACTACGCAGGCCATCGTTTGACTTCCTTTCAAGAGCTTGGCGAACGCGCGTCGGAACCAACCATCGCCTGCATAGTCCTTCAATTCCTTTATGGCTTCGATGCCGAGCCAGTCGCGCTTTGACCAATCGTAAAACCAGAAAGTCAGCAGGCAGACGATGAAGGAGAGAAGCGACATAACAATGCCACCATAAACAAGGCCAAGTTTGTAGATGACGAACGGGTAGAGGACAAACTCAAAGCCTTGAACCATCAGCCAATTTCCAGTATAGCCGACCAACACCTCAACGGTTCTGGCGAATTTCATGTGCTCAATTTACCAGTGCCGCTCTGCCTCAAACCAATCGTGTATTTCTTCAACAAGTCCACCGGCATCCACGATTGCTTATATTTTCGAAGTCCCAACAAACCAAGGTCTTGCTGGTTATTCATCCGCACACAACCAACGTCGCGCATGAACCGAGCCGTCGCTGATTCCAGCAGATCGCTCAGGCCGGAATAGCGCGGGTCGCATTTGCCAAAATGCCCCATGTAATACCCGCCATGCACGGTTTCATTGATCGTAAAACCCACCAAGGATTCGCCGATCATCGCGCCCAACGTCAGAAACTGGAAATGCGCTGCAAAGGAGAGGCAGCGTTCGATGGCCAATCGTTCGGTTTCAAACTCACTATCCGCGCGTCCCTTCTGCGCCCGCCACGTCTCACAAAGGCGGCACATTTTGTAAGCCTCCGATGGTTTGGAAATATTTAGCGGGGAGATTTCGAGCTGCGGATGTTCGCGTCTGAGTCTCTTGATTCCCTTGCGTTTGGCTGATAAAGCAGGCCCGTGGAGTTCGATCAGAGGAGCAACATCATGTATGTAATCAAAGCCGTCACGGTCTTCTTCCACCATGAAATCAACCTCAAGCGCCTTCCGATGCGGCAAAACAGCAGCCTCTGGAACAAGCCGGAGCAGCGGCGATAATTTCTGTTCGTCAGCATAGTCGAGCAGGGAAGTTGCAGTTTCCACCACCCGTTCATTGCCAAGGAAGCTGAGAAATGGTTGACCCGTAATGTAATCCCGCATTTGAACTACCAGGTTGCCGTGCAATTTTGCGAGCCGGCAGACGGCATGAGTGTCGTAGCACCATAGACTCGCGAAATTAAAATCGGAATACGGCGGGAAGCACTCTGTGAATGCTTGCACCTCGGCCCTGTCCTCAAGGCTGAGGCGTTTGAAATTTGGAAAAGTGGGAATCATCTGCTCCGGAGCAATCTGACTACGGAACAGAAGGGGCGCGAACTTAACGCGCCCCGACTGAGGCACCTGGAGGGCCTGGGACCAAGACACGAAAAGCCGCGCCCGATTGGGCGCGTGCTTCGGTAGGTCTTGGTTCCCCTTTGAAACTTTCCAGGTTTTCAGTCGGAACCGTAGCCGATAGCTACGCAAAAAGGTTTTTTGTAAAAGTTTTGCCTATATTTTTTCTCGTTTGGTTTTGGACAGGGCTGAGAGTAGCGCAGTGAACGCCGGATGCCAGCGGTAATTTTCTGCCCGCCCCAACAGTCCCGTGGGGACGACCGGAAATCGCCCAGTGCTTTAGCACTGGGTTGGCCGAGCCAAGGGTCAAGTCCCGCAGGGACGGCAGAACATCAGATCGAACCAAACTCTGCCGTCCCTGCGGGACTCAGAGCCTTCAACACTACACTCCCAGCACTGAAGTGCTGGGCTATTTACGTCCGCCTTGCGGCGCTGCGCCCGACACCGCGTGGCAATTCGTGAGACTCGTTAAGCTGCAAGATTGCAAGAAATTGAGATACGCCCCCTTCAGAGTTGCGAGAGTTGTGGCGACGGGAGCAGGGAGTCGGCGAAGCCAGGAGTTAGAGCGGATTAAACAGAACTAGGGCCGTTCGGCACCAGCGAAGCGCTCTCCCTCTCCCTCACCCTCTCCCGCTGGGAGAGGGAACAGCCGTGGGAAGTTTTCTTGAAATTCGCGCGCCAACCGCCCAGCCGTTAGCGCCAGATTTGCCCAAGCGCGGCGAGCGTTTCTCCCTCTCCCAGCGGGAGAGGGCCGGGGAGAGGGAGAACGTCGCCACCTGAATAACGGCCACAGTTTTATTGAAACCGCTCTA
>JBKJSC010000047.1:0-7317 GCA_046593035.1 Limisphaerales bacterium
GAGGAATTGTTTGCGGAAGGCCGGCTCAATCAGAAAGCGGCGCAAATCGGCGAGCGTGCCGCCCTGGCTGCGTTCTCAGCAACGCCATCCTCGCGTTTCTCGAAAGCAGCCAGGGCGGCACGCTCGCCGATTTGCGCCGCTTTCTGATTGAGCCGGCCTTCCGCAAACAATTCCTCGCGACTGTGCGTGACCCGGACATCGTGTATTACTGGCAGAAAGGCTTCCCCCAATTGTCGGGCAACAAATCCATCGGCCCCGTGCTCACGCGCTTGGAGACGTTTCTCTCGCCAAAGCCCATCCGCTACATGGTGTCGCAGCGGGAAAACCGCCTCGATTTCGCCCACATCCTCGACACCGGCAAAATCTTTCTGGCGAAACTCCCCCAGGGACAGATGGGCAGGGAGAACGCTTTCCTGCTTGGCAGTCTGCTCATGGCGAAGTTTCAGCAACTGGTGATGAGCCGGCAGGCGCAGCGGGCCGAGTCGCGCCGCCCCTTCTGGCTTTACGAGGACGAGTTCCAGAACTTCATCACGCCGAGCATGGCGGAAATCTTGACCGGGGCGCGCAAGTATCGGTTGGGATTGATTTTGGCGCACCAGGAGTTGCGACAGTTGCAGCGCGATACCGAGGTCGCAAGCGCCGTGCTGTCCAATCCCTACACCCGAGTCGTGTTCCGTGTCGGGGACGCGGACGCCCGCGCCTTGGAGAGTGGCTTCACGAACTTTGAAGCCCGCGACTTGCAGAATCTCGGCACCGGCGAGGCCATCTGCCGGGTGGAACGGAGCGACGGGGATTTCAACTTGCGCGTGCCGTTACCGAAAGAACCGGACGCGGAGGAAGCCGAACAAACCCGGCAGCGAGTCATCACGGCTTCGAGAGAAAAGTATGCGGTGCCGAGAGCCGAGATTGAAGCCGCGCTGCTGGCAAAGCTGAATTTAGAGGCTGTCGAACCGCTAAAAACACAATCCGTTCCACTAACCGGGCCGAAGCCTTCAGAAACGAAGGCTGCGGAAGTTCGGAAGGAACCAGTTTCGGAAAAGGAATTCGCACCGGCAGCAAAATCTACAGCACAGCCGGCCATTGTTTCGGAAGGGGCGGTGATTCGCGAACCCGCACCGCCGGCGGACTTGGGCCGAGGCGGTGAGCAGCACAAGACGATTCAGCAACGGCTAAAAGCCGCCGCCGAACCGCTGGGCTGGCGCGTCACCGTCGAGAAAGAAATCCTTGATGGCCAGGGCAGCGTTGACCTCGCGCTGGAGCAGGCCGGGCAATCCATCGCCGTCGAAATCTCCGTAACCACTTCCATTGACCACGAGTTTGGCAACGTCAAGAAATGCCTGAAAGCGGGCTTTGGCAGTGTGGCGGTCGTTACCGCCAGTCCCGCGCGGTTAAAACAGATTGCCGAAGCGGTGCAGGCGGGGCTGGGATCCGAAGCCACAGCCAACGTGTCCTACCACACCCCGGATGAATTCCTCGACCACTTGCGGAAGCTGTCGGCGACGCAAGCCGAAAAACCACTGCCTGCCACTTCCGCTACACCTACTGAATATGTCTCGCGCGGCTACAAAGTCCGCCGCCAGTCAACCAAGCTCACCCCGGAGGAACACAAATCCAAGGAGAGTGCCGCGCTCAAAACACTGGCCGAGGCCATGAAGCGCAAGCCGTAAAAACTCATTTGGGTTCGAGCAGATACACCGGTCCAACCACCTTGTATGGAGAGTATTTTTCAATGATCCGGCATCGCATTTTCGTCATGCTTCGTTCCGGGTATTCTTCCGCCAATTGGATCGTCGTTGGGTGGACTCCGAGTTCCCGCGCCAATTCCGCTTTCGACTTCCCGGTTTTCTCCCGGAACGCTTTTGCCAGTTCCGCCAGTGCCGCTTCTTTGAAAACACGTTTTGTTGCCATGCCCGTGAAGGAAGTCAGATATTTGTTGTTTTAACAAACTATTTTCTTGCCTTTCACCGCCCACCTGTGGCATGAACAAGTGTAGAAAGGGAAATTGTGCCATGAAATTAAACGCTGCTGTTGTAACGCCGAAAATCGTCGGCATCTGGATCCGTGTCTCCACCGAAGATCAAGCCCAGGGCGAAAGTCCCGCGCACCACTTGGAACGCGCCAAAGCCTACGCCATTGCCAAAGGCTGGACGATCAAGGAAGTCTATGACCTTGCTGGCGTCAGTGGCAAATCCGTCAAGGATCATCCCGAAGCAAAGCGGATGCTCGCCGACATAAAGCGCGGCCACATCACCGGCCTCATTTTCAGCAAACTTGCCCGCCTCGCCCGCAACACCAAGGAACTCCTCGACTTCGCCGACCGATTCACCGAGAGCCGCGCCGACATGGTTTCCTTGCAGGAGACGATTGACACCAGCACTCCTTCCGGCCGCCTTTTCTTCACCATGATTGCGGCCATGGCCCAATGGGAACGCGAGGAAATCGCCGACCGTGTGAAGGCGTCTGTCTCCATCCGGGCCAAGCTCGGCAAGTCCATCAATGGCCGCGCTCCTTACGGCTACCAATGGAAAGACCGCAAACTCGTTCCGCATCCCGAAGAAGCGCCGGTCCGCCGCAAGGCCTTTGAATTATTCCTCCAGCATCGCCGCAAAGGCACCGTGGCGAAGCTTTTGAACGCCGCTGGCTACCGCACCCGCGACAGCGTGCCGTGGCGCGACATGCAGGTAACGCGCGTGCTCACCGACACGAGCGCGAAGGGCATCTACTACTTCAATCGCGGCACCAAGCACGGCAACTGGAAAACCATTGAGAAGCCGGAGAGCGAATGGGGCCAGGTCGAGTGCGAGCCGATTGTGCCCCTGCCACTCTGGAATCAGGTCAACCAGATCATTGAGGAACAACTCAAAAGCTGGAAACGCCCCGGTCCGTTGCCCACCCAAGTATTCGGCAATCTGGCTCACTGCCATTGTGGGTCCAAGATGTATGTGCGCTCCAACTCCCCGAAATACGTCTGCCGGAAGTGCCAGAACAAAATTCCAATCGTGGACTTGGAAGGCATCTTTCACGACGAATTGCAGGCATTCTTTGCCACGCCGGAACGCATCGCCGGACACCTTCAGGAAGCCAATCGGAACCTTTCGGAAAAGGAAACCCTCCTCGCCGCGCATCAGCGGGAGATTCAGAAAGTGCGGGAAGAGATGACCCGCACCCACCGGCTCTACTTGGACGGCGAGATTACTTCCCAAGGCTTCGGTCAGTTCTACAAACCGGCCGAGGAACGGTTGAATCAACTGAATACTGAACTTCCAAAGCTCCAAGCCGAGGTGGATTTCCTCAAAGTGAACCATCTCTCAGCCGACGAAGTGCTCTCCGAAGCCCGGACACTGTATAGCCGTTGGCCCTCATTGCCGAGGGACGACAAGCGCAAGATTGCAGAATCCATCGTTGAGAAGATCGTCATTGGCGAGGGCGAGATTGACATAACTCTCTCATATCTCCCATCTTCGGAAGAAATGACCAAAAGCCAACAGCAGTTGAGAGGGCCGGGGAGAGGGAGAACGTCGCCACCTGAATAACGGCCACAGTTTATTGAAACCGCTCTAATGCCGCCCGCACGATGATAATCCTGAGCAGAGATTTTTTACCCGTTTTCGCAGGAGGCGAGGCGTGCGGTTTCATAGACAGGAACTTTCCTTGCCTCCTCCGCACCGTCAACGACAGGACGGTTACAACTCGGTAACAATCTTTCGCAACTCAGCGACTACGCTGGCGGCAGCGTGAAGTAAAACGTCGCCCCTTGCTCCAACTCGCTGGTGACGCGGACTTCACCGCCGTGCGATTGCACGATGTGTTTCACGATGGCCAGACCCAGACCTGTGCCGCCCTGTTCACGCGAACGCGCTTTGTCCACGCGGTAGAACCGCTCGAACACGCGATCAAGGGAATCGGACGGAATGCCCGGTCCGTCATCGGCCACGGACATTTCAATCGTGGCGGCACCCGTGGGACGCGCCTGGATCACGACGCGTCCGGCGGGTTTTCCGTATTTGATCGCATTGTCCACGAGGTTGGAAATGACTTGCTGCAAACGGTCGGCATCGGCAAGCACGGCGAGATCGGCGGGTACGAGATTTTCCAGCGTCACGGTCTTTTCAGCGGCGCGGGCTTGGAGATCGTCCACGACCCGTTGCGTAAGCGGATGCAGGGCGACTTGGTGGAGGTTCAAGGTGATTTGTCCGGATTCAAGCCGCGAGATGGTGAGCAAATCTTCAATCAAATACGTCAGCCGGTCGGCATGCTTGTCGATGGTCTGCAAAAACCGCATGGCCACGGCGGGATCATCCTTCGCGCCGTCCATGAGCGTCTCGACGAAACCTTTAATGAGCGAGAGCGGCGTGCGCAGTTCGTGGCTGACGTTGGCGACAAATTCCTTGCGGGTGTTCTCCAGTTGCTTGAGCCGCGTCAGGTCGTGGAAGACAAGGATCATCCCCTGTTGTTTGCCGTCACGATCCAGAAAGACGCTGGAGTTGACTTGCAAGCAGCGTTCGTCAAGTCCCGGCAAATTCAACTCAAAATCGAGCACTTGTCCGGTAATCGTCGTTCGGTTGGCCAAATCCTGCAACTCATGCAGGCGTAGCGCCTCCATGATCGTCTGGCCACGAATGTCGTTGGTAAGGTTGAAAAAGTTGTCCAGCGCCTGGTTTGCCAGCCGCACGCGCCCGTCCTGATCAAGCAACAGAACGCCTTCGATCATGCTGTTGAAAAGCGCCTGCAACTGCGCGCTCTCATTCGCCATCTTTTGCTGGTGGAGATCCTTGAGATCCGCGTAGTCTCGTTTGGCGCGCGCCAGCTCCTGTTCAAAATCCGCGCAACGCCGCCGCCACTGCCGCTGCACCACGAGCAGCACTGCCAGCAAAACAAAAGCGATGAACGGCCACATCATGGACAAAGCATTCCGCTATTTTCCTCCACCACGCAACCGCGAAGGATGCCGTGCGGCGGTCGGCTCAATTCTCCACAAAGCGATAGCCGACGCCGCGCACGGTATCGAGATGCTTCGCCGCCCGACCCAGTTTCTCACGCAAGCGCCGCATGTGAGTGTCCACCGTGCGGGTGTCAATCAGCGTGTCGTATTCCCAGACATCCTTGAGCAACTGATCGCGCGATTGCACACGACCGCGGCGTTTCGCCAGCAGGACGAGCAGCTTGAATTCCGTGGCGGTCAGTTCCAACCGTTTGCCGACGACCGTCACGAGATGGCGCGGGATGTCGATGACCAGTTCGCCAAACACAAAACGCTCCGCCTGGGATTCCGGCGTCTGGCCGCGACGCAACAGGCCTTTCACGCGGAGCACCAGTTCACGCGGGCTGAATGGTTTGGTGACATAATCATCCGCGCCCAGTTCCAGCCCGAGTACGCGGTCGATCTCGGCGGCCTTGGCGGTGAGCATGATGATGGGGATCGCCGCCGTGTTGGGATCGCGGCGCAGGAGTTTGCACGCAGTCAGGCCGTCCACTTCCGGCAGCATCACATCGAGCAGTATCAAGTCGGGCAAGGACGCGCGGGCTTTTCGCAACGCCTCCGCGCCATCCGCCGCCGTGACCACCTCAAAACCCGCACCGCGCAGATTGAACTCGATCAGTTCAACGGCGTCCGGTTCGTCATCGACCACAAGAATTTTTGCCATGGCGGACATTGAATAGCACGGCAACAGCGGCGCGGCAATGTCGAGAGGGTGACGAGTGGGTTACGGTTGAGTGACAATCGCCCCGTCGCGCAGGCCGGCTGCGTACGCTTCAAAGACGCGGCGGATTTCATCGCGAACGCGGCGGAAGACGGGCAACTGTTGCTCCTCCGTACCCTCGGCCTTCCCCGGATCATCGAAGCCCCAATGGTGGCGGTTCACCTGTCCGGGAAAAACCGGGCACGCTTGATCGGCGTTGCCGCAGACCGTGATGACCGTGGTGATTTGCCGGTCGAGAAACTCGTTCAGATGCTTCGAGCGATGGTGCGAAATATCAAGGCCGATTTCCGCCATGACTTTGATGGACAGAGGGTGGACGTAGCCCGATGGTTTGGAACCGGCGCTCTGCACATTAATCAAGTCTCCCGCCGCCGCGCGCAAAATGCCTTCCGCGAGATGGCTGCGGCAGGAGTTGCCAGTGCAAAGAATCAGGACGACGGGTTTGGGTGCGCCACTCACGCGACAATCTCCTTGGTTCGCGGAGCGCAACAACATCCTTCCGCCTGCACACATCGACAGGCCGTGACCGCCAACAGCGCACCCAGCACCGGCGCGGCCAGGTAAATCCAGAGATGTTCCCCATGCCCGGAGACCAGCGCGGGCGCAAGCGAGCGGGCGGGATTCATCGACGCACCACAGATCGGTCCGGCGAACAGGGCTTCGAGCGCGATGACCGAGCCGATGGCGATACCAGCGGTCACGCCCTTTTCTTTCGCGCCGGTGGAAACGTTCAGAATGACGAACATCAACAGGGCCGTCAGAATACTTTCCAACACGAAGGATTGCCAGGCGGTGTCGGCGGGCAACGTGGCACCGAGGGTGACGCTCGCCGGGAAGAGCAGTCGCAACACGCCGCTGGCGAGCAGCGCGCCCGCGCACTGGCTGGCGAGGTAAGGCAACACCTGGCTGGCTTCAAATCGACGCGCCGCCCAAAAGCCGAGCGTCACCGCCGGGTTCAAGTGCGCGCCAGAGATGTCGCCGACGGTGTAAATCATCGCCAGCACGACGAGGCCAAAGGTAAGCGCAATGCCGACATGCGTGACCGCGCCGTGGGTCACGTCGTTGATGACAATCGCGCCCGTGCCGGCGAAGACCAGCGCGAACGTACCGAGAAATTCCGCCGCGAGTTTTTTCTTCAACATGGGTTGAGTTTAGCGGACAGTGACTTGGCTAGACAAGTTACTTTCACGCGCGCGGCGGGTAGTGCGATTGCTGTGAAGCCCGGCGGATTGCCCATCTGGCGTGGCAAGATGATTTTTTGGAATGCAAACCCTGGTCGAAGATTTTCTCACCTACCTGCGCCATGAGCGCGGGCAGGCTGACAACACGGCGAAGACTTATGCCGCTTTGCTAGGCCGGTTCGTGGCGTGGGCGGAGAAACAAAACCTCCGCGACTGGCGCGCGGTGGAGTTGAAACATTTGATGGCATTCCTCCAGCACGAACGCGACCGCACGCCCGCCGACGCGCCGAAGAAGTCCGCCGCCAAACTCAGTTCGGAAAGTGTGTATCTGCAGATCGCCGCGCTGCGCGCCTTTTATCGGTTCGCCGAAAACGAAAAACTGCTACCGGCCAATGTTGCCGAGAACCTTTCACTGCCGCGTCGGTGGAAGCGCC
>JBKJSC010000058.1:0-4413 GCA_046593035.1 Limisphaerales bacterium
ATTCCCGAAGATTCCTTCGACTTTACGTTCGAGGCGAGTCGAGAACAATTCAAGTTATTCCTGAACGGTGCTCACACGTTCAGCAGCGCGGACATTTTAACGATTGGTTATGAATTGCCGGAGGGAATAACTTTCGCGCATCCCTTTCTGTCCAGAGCAGTTGATGATGTCCGGGGCTTTGTCGACGGCCGGCGCCTCTGGTTTGAGCTGAGAAGGCTCGATTTGATTTCCAGCGTCGATGGCTTTACGGGCCTCGGCGGACAGGTCGAGTTCAGCGCGAATGTGCAGAGCAGCGTCCCTGCAAACACGGCGCCACAAGTCACTTGCGCTGCACCATCCGAACTCGAGTGCGCTCCCGCGGCTGGGCTGGTCATCGAGGCAGGGGTGACGGTGTCCGATTCAGACGCCAACCAGACTCTGACGCTGATCCTGAAATCAGGCGATGTGGAGTTGGATGAGCAAACAGTCGTGTAGCGCTGCGAACTAAAGGGAGAGCGGGAGGCTTGACGGTGGGGAGAAGATCTGTGGCAGTTGAGACGGGAAGCCCAGAAGAAAGCGGCTTGATGGATCGTGAGGAGTTTGGAAATCTTTCCCGATCCAATTTCGCGAAGATCAGCTCAGAGGAAGCCGGCCTGCATGTCCTAACGGTTGTCCGGGGATGGTCCACCGCCATGGATGTTATTGGCGGTATGACGATCCGGAAGAGAGCCTGCAAGAAAGGATTCAGCGCTACCTCTGTCGTCCTTGCGGCCTGACTTTCTCGGTCCTGCCGCCGCATCGATTACCTTACGTGGCCATTCGCGCCGAGCGGCTTCAAGCAGAGTTCGACAAGAGGGCGGGGATCCAAACCCAAGGTCTGGACCCGCCGCCCCGCGTCTTGGAGGCCAGTTGCTTCCAACGAGCGTGGAGTGCCTTGACCGCGCGAGTGACCACCCTCAAGGAGGCCTTCGGACAACTTGTTTCCAGCGAGATATCCGACGTGACTTCGTTGTGGATAAGCTTGCGCCAAGCTTCGAACTCCGTGGAGAAGATGCTCTGTTTTCTTTCCGAACACCACCGCATTTCGCTCTTGGGCAACTACCGCTGTCTGCGAGCGCCGGTCTGAATTTGCTTGGAGCGCAGAGGGTTAACGATCCCACAAAATGATGCCTTTGGCAGTGGGGCAGCGGCGTGAAAGGCTCCGGGCCGCATGAAAAATCCATCCAAATCAGTGCACGAAGCGGTTGCTCTGCGGCGGTTGAGCCTGGTTCAACAGATTATCGACTTGGTTTACCAGCATTGGCCGCTCTCGGCTGCACTGGAACAGGTGGCCTCTGTTCATCCTCTGCCCGGGGACGCCGACGTTCCCCCTCAGTTCGTTGCCCAACGCACCCTTGAAGATTGGTATTACGCCTTTAAGAAGGGCGGCTTCGACGGGCTCAAACCCAAACTGCGGTGTGACCGGGGTAAACCTCGGCGCCTTTCCGCCGCGCAACAACAATGGATCCTGGAACGGGTTCGCTCCTTTCCGGGTGTGCCCGTCAAACTGCTTTACCGGCAGTGGAAGGCAGCCGATGCCACCCTGCCGGCTCTCTCGGCGGTCTATCGCTGGCTGGAGCAGAACGACCTCGACGCTCATGGCCGCCGTTATCTCCTGCGTCAAAACATTCCGGGTCCCACCAAGGCCTTTGAAGCCCCTGGGGTCAACGATCTCTGGATCGTCGACTTCTCCCCTGGCCCGTTCCTGAGCCTGCATCCCAAGACGGTGGCTACTCACCTATGCCTGATCATCGATGATCACTCGCGGCTCATCCCCTACGCTTCCTACGCGCTGGCCGCCGATACTCAGGCGCTGTTGCTTTGCCTCAAGGAAGCCCTGCGCCGCCGTGGTCTGCCCCGAAAACTGTACGCGGACAACGGAGGGCCCTTCGTCAATCACCACCTCAGGATCGTTTGCGCCAATCTGGGCATCCGACTCATTCACTCCAAGCCTGGAAGACCGTGGAGCCGGGGCAAGGTGGAACGGATGTTCCGCACGCTGCAGCAGGATTTTGAGGCCGGCTTGCGTTTGCCAGGCCAAGCAGTCGGATCTTTGGAGGAACTCAACGGCAAGTTCGCGCGCTGGCTGCAGGAGATCTATCACCCACGGGATCACGATGGCATCGGTGAGAGCCCCCAAGAGCGTTTCACCCGGGCTTTGCCACTGCTGCGAGTGTTAGATCCTCATCTAGACCTGGACCGGCTGTTCTACACCCGGATCGACCGGGTAGTGCGCAAAGACGGGACGGTCCGCATCGATAACGATCTTTACGAGGTCAACCTGGCTCTGCGCGGGCTTAAGGTGCAGTTGGAACTGGATCCCTGGACCAAGAACCCGATCCTGGTCCGCTACAAGGGGCAGGACTTTGGCGCCGCCCGCAAGGTGGACCGCCACCTCAACAGCCAGATCGGTGGCGGGGAGGTCCAGCCATGAACGAACTCGATCGTTATGCCCGAACCTGGGGAGCCACCGCCGTGCCCTTCGGACCTCTGTCGGACACCCAATGGATTGCGATCCCTTCGCAGCAGCGGGCCGTCAGCCTGTTAGATCAGACGGCCGCCTTGCGCGGTGTCATGCTCTTAAGCGGGGGCAATGGCACAGGCAAATCGATCCTGGTCGGCCGCTGGGTGCGTCAGTTGGAAACTCGGATTTATACTCCAGTCAACCTGACCCAGGCCACCTTAAGCAGCAGCGGCCTCTTAGCCACTCTGGCGCGCAGTCTCGGTAAGCGGGGGAGCATCCGCCGCGAACGGAATCTCGATGAACTCTCCAGCTATCTGTCCGAACACGAGCGGCAGAGCTTGGTGATTGTGATGGATGACGCGCAGAACGCCACCCATGGCACCCTCGAGGAGCTTCGGTTGTTACTGGGACTCAACCTGCCCAGCCAACCCACCTTCGCCCTGATCCTGATTGGGGATGAGTATCTCTTGGGACAGCTCCAGTTGCGCAATCACCGGGCACTTTGTTCCCGGCTCAGTGCTCATCACATGCTCAGTCCCTGGAAGTTCGAAGAGATTCAGATCTACCTCAAAACCGGGCTGGAAGCCGTCGGCATTCATCGCTCCAAGGTCTTCGAACCGGCGGCGGTGGACCTGCTGGTCCGAGCCACTGCAGGCGTGCCGCGCAGCGTCTGCCTGTTGGCTCGAGCCGCCTGGTTGGAAGCCGCTCGGACCGACACCCAAGAAATCAGCGCCCAGACCATGCAACAGGCCATGGAACAGGTGCCCGGTTTGGCCGGCCTGACTCGCCACAACTCATGAGGGAACGTATTCAGCAGGTTCACGCGTTATACTGTCGCCTGACGGGCCAGCGCGTGAGCCTGCGCTTTGATCGGGAACGGCTCTGGTATGAACTCTTCCACGCGGGCTTCAATGAAACGGATCTCCAGAAGGTCATCCGCTATCTTCAACGCGAGATCCGCGAGGGACGCAGAAATGTCGGAGCGCTCAAACTCTCAAACCTCCTGCAGATCGACCGCTTCGAAGAGGATTTGAACATCAGCCGGGTTCAACTCTACGCACCCAAACCCTCCCAACCCGCCGCCAAAGAGTCTGATCCAGAGCCCCCTCAGCCTCAGGAAGATGAGGCTTCTCGCCAACGGGCGTTACAGTTCCTGGCCCAGTGGCGTGCCGAACACGGTCTCTGAGTTCATACGGAACTCTCCGGCACCAGTTCCACACCCTTGCGCGTCACCGTCTCCCGATTCCATTTCGCAAGATTGCATACAATCCTCCTCGCGACTTTCATACGGTTCGACTGCGCACTTGCCTCCACTGCCCAATCCGCTCATCTCCCCCGTTACTCCACGACTTACTCCGCCCCTCCTTCCACGGATTAGTCCGCAGCTGTACACGCATGGAACCAGGGATGATCCCAGCCTCGTCATCGTAGATTCGAACGGACAACGGCGGCCCCAGCACAGTCGCAGGATCTTGCGATTGGTCCAGTGAGACGAAGAACTCCGGCGCGCCCTGGAAGATCGTGTTGTCGAGCAGCGGAACCAGCACGGTCTTTTCCCGTTCCCCCACGGCGAACTGCAGATTGGTTTGGGTGGTCACATAATTAATGCCCGCCAGGGCACTGCCGTCCAATGTGATCAAGCGGACACTTTGCGCAATGGCCTTTGCGCCCAAACGCACGACCCGTATTTTCACGGCAGGATCCGTCTCTGTGACACCTGCTCGGCCAGCCTCGAGCTTATCGAGCGCTAAAGCGAACGTCGAGGTGGGCGCGCCCTCCAGCACGAGGCGGGCAAGTCCGGCCTGGGGTAATGAATCAACGGCGTAGAAGCCGCCCCAGAAGAGCAACCCACCCTGGTGAAGCGCCGCGCCGTGAACGACTGTATTACCGTTCAGCGTGTCCCCTGCGCTTAACCGAACAGGCGAAAAGGT
>JBKJSC010000244.1:0-4001 GCA_046593035.1 Limisphaerales bacterium
CAACGTCAAGATAGCATTTGACGTTGAGAAGACCATGCTGGTCCGCGTCAAATCCTGCCTATGAAGGTGATTTTTTCTGTTCCCCATCTGAACCTGGCACGTGATCGATGAGTCTCTTCTCCTCCTCATTCGTCCTCGCCGGCGGCAGGATCTCCCCGGCCCTGAAGTTATGCAGCAGGGTATCCCGGCTGATCGCCCCGGCTTGCCAGGCCGCTACTAAGTAAGCGTCAAGGTGGGTGCGTTCTAGCCGCGGCGCTGTTTGGTTATAGCATGGGCGGATGGATTCTAAAACTTCCCCCCGTAGTCGACGTGTGAGTACTGAGGAACGCACGCGTATTGTCGATCTTTTTGAAAAGAGCGGCCTGACCAAGGCCGTCTTTGCCCAACAGCAGGGCGTGAAGCTGGCCACATTCCAGCAGTGGCTCTATAAATTGCGCCCACGCCAACCCCGCCGGAAAAGCTTTCAGGAAGTCCCTCTCAATTCCCTGATGGGATCAACCTGGGCGGCGGAACTGGTTTTGGAGTCCGGCATCACCTTGCGCTTGAGCATTGCCGCGCATCCGCAATGGATTTCTTCAGTCCTGCCGCTGCTGCGCCACGCCTCATGCTGAGCCTTTCCCCGGCCACGCGCATCTTTGTTGCCCTGGAGCCCATCGACATGCGCAAAGGCTTCAACGGTCTCTACGCCCTGGTGCAATCGGTGCTTGGTCAGGAACCCACCAGCGGCCATTACTTTCTATTCACAAACAAAAGCCGCAATCGGCTCAAGATTTTATTTTTCGATGGCAGCGGTTTGTGGATTTTTGCCAAACGTTTGGAAAAATCGACATTTGCCTGGCCGACTGGCGAAGGGACCAGCGGGAACCTCCGACCTGAGGAACTGGGGCTGCTCATTCACGGCATCGATGGTGCCCCTCGCAAGAACTGGCATCGACTTTAAAAAACTAACGAAAGTTCTGGACTCCTAAAAACTTTCCCTCATTCTCTGACTCCATGGATGAGGTTTTAATAGTGCAGGGGCGATCGTTGTTCGCCACCGATCTGGAGTCGGTGCGGTCCTTAATCAGCACCCATCCCACCTGGAGCCGCTGGCGGCTTTCCCGTGTTCTGTGTGAAAGGTGGAACTGGCGCAACGGCGTCGGAGAACTCAAAGACATGGCCGCCCGCAGTCTTTTGCTTAAACTGCAGGACCGGGGCCTGATCACCCTGCCGGCCAGGAGGCGAGTCGCCGTTAACCGGATGAAAATGGTCCCGGCTCAGGAGACTTTTGAGTCTTCCCCCCTGGAATGTTCCTTTAAAGACTTGGGGGTTCTGGAGGTGCGCGAAGTCAGCAAGGACAAGGGAGCTCGGCGACAGCTGGCCAGTGCCCTTGCTCAATATCATTACCTTGGCTACGGCGGAACGGTGGGAGAGAACCTGCAATATACGGTCAAAGACGCCTCCGGTCGTCTCCTGGCCTGCCTGGTGTTTGGTTCTTCGGCCTGGAAGTGTCGAGAGCGCGATGAGTGGATGGGCTGGAGCCGCCAGCAAAGGGAGCGGAACTTAAATCTTACGACCAACAACACGCGTTTTTTGATCCTGCCCTGGGTGAAGGTGCCCCACTTGGCCAGTTGGATTTTAGCCCAGATCAGTCGAGGTCTATCCAGCGATTGGCAAAATAAATACGGGCATCCCATTCTGTTATTGGAGACCTTCGTGGAGCGGGGGCGCTTTAAAGGCACGGCCTATCGCGCCGCCAATTGGATCAAGGTCGGCTCCACCACCGGTAGAAGCCGCCAGGATCGGGATCAAACCCTGCAGGTTCCGGTAAAGGACATTTATCTCCACCCACTGCAGGCGCATTTTCAGAAAATCCTTTGCGCATGAAGAGCCGGGAAGAACTGCAACGTGAGTTTGCTGGTGATCCCGAGGGGTTGACTGAGTACGTCCTGAAGGTGCAGGCGGAGCTGGCGCAAGCCCAGACGCTCATAGCCCAACTCAAGCAGGAGCTCTTTGGCTCCAAGAGCGAAAAGCTCACCCCTGAGCAGGAGCAGGCTCTGCAGGCCCTGGCCGGGGATATCCAGGATCAAGACCAACAACCACCTCCCCTGAGCGATGAAGTGCTTGAGAATGCGTTGGAGAAGGATCGGGAGGAGCGGCGGGAGAAGTCCAAAGAGAAGCGCCGCAGGAAGCGCAACCTGCCTCCGGTGGAACTGGAAAAACAGCGCGTGGTCCTGGAACCAGAGGACAAGATTTGCCCCACGAGCGGCCAACCCCGCAAGGTCATTGGTGAGGAAGTGACCACTGAGTACGATTATGTTCCGGCCAAACTCATCATTCGCCAGATCATTCGCCCCAAAGTCGGCAGTTGTGGCAAGGCATGCTGCCAGGGAGTGTCCATCGCACCCCTGCCACCGCGCTTGGTTCCCCAAGGGATGTTAGGCCTGGGACTGGCGGTGCACATTCTCCTAAGCCGTTTCGATGATCACGTCAGTTACTACAACCTGGAACGAAACTTCCTGGAGCGCTTTGGAGCGGTGATCCCCCGACAGCAAATGGTGCAGTGGGTGGAGAAGATGGCGATGTGGCTGCTCCTGATCTACGAGTTGATTTTTGAAGAAATGCAGGCGGGAGGTTACCTGCAGATCGATGAAACCCCGGTAAAGGTTTTGGATGGGGAAGTTAAAGGAAAAGCCGGCAAGGGCTGGCTTTGGTTTTACTCAGTTCCTGATGGGGATGTTTTTCTGGAATTTAGTAAGAGTCGTGGACGCGAGGCGCCGCGAGAACGACTCAAAAACTTTACCGGAACGATCCAGGCCGACGGTTACGAAGTGTATGACTGCCTCAAGAGGGAACGGCCGCGGGCACTGCGACGTATTGGATGCCTGAGCCATGCCAGACGCCGTTTCTACAAGGCGTTGTTGGAAAAATCCATGGATGCCCTGTGGTTTATCGCCCAGATCCGGGAACTTTATAAGATCGAAAGGGCACTGGAGGGATGCAGTCATGAAGAGCGCCGAGGAGGTCGGCTCAAGAAAGCTCCAGCCATCTGGCTTTCCATCAAACGGCGAGCGCAGAAAATAAAATCCGATCCCCGCTTTCTGCCACAGAGCACGCTGGGCAAGGCCGTGAATTACTTTCTTAATGAGTATACGCCGCTCATCGGCTATCTGCGCGATGGCCGCTATAAAATCGACAATAATTTGGTGGAGAACGATGTAAGGCCTGCGGCCGTGGGAAGGCGGCGGTGGCTCTTTATTGGTCACCCGGATGCCGGGTGGAGAAGTGCGGTGATCTATACCATCATCCAGAGCTGTCGAAGACGCGGGATCAATCCTCAGGAATATTTAACCGATGTCTTGAGCCGCCTGCCTTCAATGAATACCAGCCAAATACGGGCCGTTCTACCCAGCCGCTGGAAGCCTCAGCCACCAGCAACGGCTGCCTGACAAGCTCAGACTCTCACGTATCCCTCTTACCGCTTACGCTGGCACTGGGCCTTTGGGCCACCTCACACTACGCGGAATCTCCTGAGCATCTTGCTTGTTCTAATCCACCCCTGCCACCTCCCCGTCGAAGGAATCGTTTCAGGAAGGGTTCGTGAGCGTCCTTTACTTCCCGTCGATCACACGCTGGGTGTTCAATTACTTCACAGGTTTTATTGGGGCACGGCGGGGACGCCGTCCCTACCTTTAAACGATCCGCTTCGCGAGTTCTTGCCCGCCTTCAATCCCCCCCATCCGCCGGTGTACGGATGAGTTGGTTCAGAGCTGCCGTTGATGACGGTGCCCTAGCTTCTCTCCGAAGCTCACGGAAAAGCGGTCAAGCGGATTTGAGAAAATTTTCCTTCGTTTGTATGCGTGGGAAGTGTCCTTCGGTTCTTCCCCTTGTTTCGATCAATGGTCACAGGCGTTTATCCTGAAAGCGGCAGTTGGACTAAAACCGAAGAATGGAAACCACAGATGGTCACAGATATGCACAGATTCTGAGGGAAAAATGCGTTCACCAGCTAGGTGAGTGTG
>JBKJSC010000162.1:0-5490 GCA_046593035.1 Limisphaerales bacterium
CTTGTTGTGCTCGACGGCGGTGGTCAGTTTCACCCGCGCGTTCGTCAGCGCCCAGCTGCCGACTGCGTGCGGGTCTTCCTTGTCCAGCGCGGCTTGGATGGTTTTCAAATCCTTGCCCGACCCTTGAAACAATTGCTCCGCCACGCGTCCGCTGATGGACGCCGCGACGATGCCCGAACCGCTGACGGTGCTCTCGAATGTGAGCGCCGCGAGCTGGCCCGCATTCGGCGACGTGGGGCCAGTAACGACGAGCAGCGCCTTCGCGCCGCGCGTCCGCGCAATGAGCGCCTTGTAGCGCAAGCCCGCGTAACGATTGAGTTCCTGCCGCCGTTTCGCGTCCACTTCCTCCGGCACGTAGCGCAGCACGAGCACGACCTTGTTCGACACGTCGAGGCTGGCGTAAGAATCGTAACCCTCGCCCAGCTTGCCCGGCACACTCAGTCCGTAGCCCGCGAACACCACGTCGCCCTCGATTGCACCATTCGCGGTAAACGAGAGCGGACGGAAATCTTTTTCTGGCTCGAACGCGCTTGCCGTCGCGCCGCTGGTGGACGTCACCTTAAGGGAATTTTGATTCGTGAGGATGCGAATGCCGGAGTTGAACGTGAACTCCTGGAACACCGCGCCCTTGCCGCCGAACGGCATCATCCCAGCGCGCGCGAGGTGCGCCGCGACGTAATCGGCCGCGAGCTTCGCGCCGGGCGTGCCGGTTAAGCGGCCTTCCAGCGCATCGCTCGCGAGGTAGCTGACTTCAGCGCGCAAGTCGTTCGTCGTGATGTCGGGCGAGAAAGTGGCGAGCGATGGAACAGCAGGCTGCTTGCTGGGCGCTGCGTTGACCGTGGCCTTCGACTGAACACTGGACACTGAAGACTGAACACTTTCCCCGGCACGCTTCGGTGCCGCGCCGAGCGCCGTGAGCGCGGCCTCGTGATTCCAGTCCGCCATGAAGAGTTGCGACTTCCCATCGGCGGTGCGGCCCGAGGTCCAGCAGAGTTTCTTTCCGTCCGGCGAGAACACCGGGAGTCCATCGAAGCCATCCGTGAAGGTCACGCGAACCGGCGCGCGCGCGCCGATCGGGTCCACGAGGAACAACTCGAAATTCGCAAAGCCCTGCTTGTTCGCCGTGAAGATGACGTACTGGCTGCTCGGATGAAACAGTGGCGCCCACGACATCGCGCCGAAGGTTGTGAGCCGACGCTCGTCCGTGCCGTCGAGCTTCATCGTGAAGACGTCGGCCGTCGCGCCATTCGTGTCGAAGCGCCGCCAGATGATGCGCTGACCGTCGGGCGAAAAGAACGGCCCGCCGTCGTAACCGGGCGTGAACGTCAGGCGCTTTTGCCCCGAGCCGTCGGCGTTCATGATGTAGATTTCGCCGAAGTAACTCGGGTCCACCTCCAGCTTCTTCAAGTCCGCGGCGGAAAGTTTGTTCGTCGGATACGCGTCGCGCAGCGAGCAGAAGGCGATGCGTTTGCCGTCGGGCGAGAAGCTTCCTTCCGCGTCGTAGCCGGGCGACTTGGTGAGTTGGCGAATCTTCGTGCCGTCGCGCTTGGCGACGAAGATGTCCATGTGCTCGTCGTAATCCCACGAGTAACGGCGCTGCTTGCCGCTGGCGCGAAAGGCGAGTTCATCCGCCTGCTTCTGCTTCGCCTGCGGGTCCAGATGCGTGGACGCGAAAAGCACTTCATCGCTGCCGGGGCGGAAGAACGAACACGTCGTCTTCCCGTAGCCGGGCGAGACGCGATGGCTGTCGCCGGTTTCCAAATTCAAAATGTAAATCTGGTAGAACGGATTCTCCGGCTCACGTTCGCTCTGGAAGATCAGCGCCTTGCCGTCGGGCGCGAAGTAACCCTCGCCGCTGCGCTTGCCTTCGTAGATGAGCTGGCGCGTGTTGGTGAGAAACTGCGATTCGTCCGCGGGTTTGGGGTCGGCCGCGCGCAAAACGGAGACAAAGCACGCCGACAGGATGACAGCGGCCACGAGAAGGTTGATCCATTTCCGGTTCATTTGGAGCCGTCATTCAGCCACAACGACGCGCGAAAATCACGAAATGATTTGGTAATCTCCAGGCCGACCATTGCCGAATCACCGCTTGGAACCGTCATTTTTTGCCTTTGTGTTCGGGCCGGTTTGTTGTAAAACACTGCGGGCGCGCCCTTGGCACGCCTTATTTTATTGAAAACAATGAGTCGATATCTCGACATGGTTGACGAGCCGGCGCACGTCAAGAAGCTGAAGCCCGACCAGTTGCTGCAACTGGCCGGGGAAATCCGGCATGAGCTGATCAACAAGCTCTCCAAGAACGGTGGCCATCTCGGCCCCAACCTCGGCGTGGTGGAGTTGACCATCGCCTTGCACAGCGTTTTTTCGACGCCGAAGGACAAGTTCGTCTGGGATGTCAGCCACCAGAGCTATGTCCACAAACTGCTCACCGGGCGCAAGAATCGCTTCCACACCATCCGCACCACGGATGGCCTGAACGGCTTCTCGCTACGCACCGAGAGCGAGCACGACTGCTACGGAGCGGGCCACGCGGGCACGGCACTTTCCGCCGCTCTCGGCATGGCGGCGGCGCGCGACCAGCGTGGCAGTGACGAGCATGTGGTGGCGATTTTCGGCGACGCCGCGCTCACCAACGGCATTTCCTTCGAGGCGCTCAACAACATCGCCCACACGACGAAGAAGTTCATCGGTATCCTCAATGACAACGAGTGGAGCATTGCCAAAAACGTCGGCGCGATTGCCAGCTACCTCAACCGGCTCATCACCAATCCGTCTTACAACCGGCTGCAAAAAGATTTTGAGAGCCTGATGCGCCGGATGCCGCGCGGCGAAATCACCTCCAAGATCGGCCAAAAAGTCGAGGAAGCACTTAAAGGCGTCGTCAAGGAAGTCACCTTGCGCCACAACCCCGAGAGCACGGACGCGGATGGCCGTGGCGGTTTCGGCAGCAGCCTGATCTTCGAGGAAATGGGTCTGCGTTATCTCGGCCCCATCGACGGCCACGATCTGCCGCTGCTCACCAATTATCTCGAGTTCGCGAAGAATTGCGACCAGCCAGTCGTCCTGCATTTGCTTACCAAGAAGGGCAAGGGTTACGACGCCGCGATTGAACATCCGGAAAAGTTTCACGGCACCGGCCCGTATGATGTCGTCACCGGTTCCGGCCCCGCGCCCAAGCCCGGCACGCCGCCCGCTTATCAGGACGTCTTCGGTGCGACGATGGTGAAACTCTGCCAGAAGGACAGCTCCGTGGTCGGCATCACCGCCGCCATGCCCAGCGGTACCGGCCTCAAGGCGTTGGAAAAGGCCATGCCGTCGCGCTATTATGATGTCGGCATCGCCGAAGAACATGCCGTCCTGTTCGCCGCCGGTATGGCCACGATGGGTTTCCGGCCGGTGGTCGCCATTTACTCGACCTTCCTTCAGCGCGCCTACGATTGCATCCATCACGACGTTTGCTTGCAGGATTTGCCGGTGATTTTCTGCATGGATCGCGCCGGTCTCTCGGCCAACGATGGGCCAACGCACCACGGCCTATTCGACATCTCATACTTGCGCTGCCTGCCCAATGTTGTGGCCATGGCACCGAGCAACGAGGACGAACTCGTGGACATGATGTTCACCGCCACGCATCAGAAACATCCCACGTTCATCCGGTATCCGCGCGGCGCGGCGGAAGGCGTGCCGATCAAGGAAACGCCCGCCTTGGTGGAAATTGGCAAGGCCGTGGTCGTGCAAAACTTTTCGCAGAACGGCGGACGCAAGGTCGCCATTTTTGGCCTGGGCAACATGCAGAGCCTCGCCCGCAAAGCCGCCGCGCAACTTGCCGCCGAAGGATGCGATTGCGCCGTCATCAACCCGCGCTTCACCAAGCCGCTCGACGCCGGGACGCACGGCTTTTTCGGCCAGGCGGCCGACATGGTGTTGACGCTGGAAGACCACGCGCTCATGGGCGGCTACGGCAGCGCGGTGCTGGAACTGTTCAGCGAACAGCACATCACCACGCCCGTGGTGCGCATCGCGTGGCCCGACCAATTCATCGAGCACGCCTCCACCGTCGATTATCTACGCGAGAAACACGGACTGACCGTGGCTAACGCCGTGGCGAAGGTGAAGGAACAACTTTCGCTCGCCGCTGCCCCGGCCCGCTCCCTGACGGCTGTTGCCTGAGCGCCGCATTCTCTCAACTCTCAACTTAATAAACTCAACTAGAAATGCCCTACACCACCTGCACCGTTCCCGCCGGCGGCAAAATCACTATCGCCAACGGCAAGCTCGAAGTCCCGAACAACCCCATCATCCCCTTCATCCGCGGTGACGGCACGGGGCCGGACATCTGGGCCTCGTCGGTGCGCGTGATGGACGCGGCTGTGGAGAAGGCTTACGGCGGGCAGCGCAAGATCGCGTGGATGGAAGTCTTCGCCGGCGAGACCGCGTTCAAGCAGTTCAATAACTGGCTGCCCGACGACACCGTCGAGGCGTTCAGGGAATTTCTCGTCGGCATCAAAGGCCCGCTCACCACGCCGGTCGGCGGCGGCATCCGTTCGCTCAACGTCGCGCTGCGCCAGATGCTCGACCTCTACGTCTGCCTGCGACCGGTGCAGTATTTCACCGGCGTCCCCTCGCCCGTGAAGCGGCCCGAACTCGTGGACATGACGATCTTCCGCGAGAACACCGAGGACATTTACGCGGGCATCGAATACGCCGCTGGCACGCCCGAGGCGCAGAAGGTTTTGGATTTCATCGCGAAGGAATTTCCGAAGGACTTTAAGAAAATCCGCTTTGGCACGCAGCAGGCGGGCATTGACTACATGAAGCTCGCCGCGCCGGACCACAGCCCGAAGAGCGCCGAGGTCTGCGTCGGCATTGGCATCAAGCCCGTCTCGGCGATGGGCACCATCCGCCTGATGAAAGCCGCCGTGGACTACGCCCTCCGCTTCAAGCGCAAGAGCGTCACCATCGTGCACAAGGGGAACATTATGAAGTTCACCGAAGGCGCTTTCCGCGACTGGGCTTACGGCGCGGCGGAACGCATCTACGGTGACAAGGTTTATACGTGGGCGAAATGGGAACGCACCAAGAAGGAAAAGGGCGAGGACGCCGCCAATACCGAGCAGAAGGCCGCGCTCGCTGGCGGCGCGATCCTCATCAAGGACGCCATCGCGGACATCGCGCTCCAGCAGGTGCTCACGCGCCCGACGGACTTCGACGTCATCGCCACGCTCAACCTGAACGGCGACTACCTCAGCGATGCGCTCGCCGCGCAGGTCGGCGGCATCGGCATCGCGCCTGGCGGCAACATCAACTACGTCACCGGCCACGCCATCTTCGAGGCCACGCACGGCACCGCGCCCAAGTATGCGGGCAAGGATCAGGTCAACCCTGGCTCGGTCGTGTTGAGCGGCGAGATGATGTTGCGCTATTTGGGCTGGGGCGAGGCGGCGGACTTGATTATCAAAGGCTTGAACGGCGCCATCGCCAGTAAGCGCG
>JBKJSC010000212.1:0-11628 GCA_046593035.1 Limisphaerales bacterium
CAACACGATCAAAACCAATCCGCCTCTCGTGGCTAAAGTGGAAATCGTGGAGCCGCCGGTGGAACCTAAGCCAAAGCCCGTGCCGCCGGTCACGTCCGTGCCGACACCGCCGCCCGCCACCAACGTCGCCGTTCTCAAGGTGGTGACGAATGCGCCGAAGCCGGTCGTGGCCAACCCGCCGACCGTGGTGACAAACGCGGAAAAGCCGGGGTTTTTCCAACGCATCAATCCGGTAAATTTACTCCGTTCAAAACCGAAGCCGCCGCCGCGCACCACTGAATTGAAACCGCCCCCGTTGCCGGAAGTGACCAACGCTCCCGTCAGCGCCAATACCGGCAGACCGTCGCCAGTGACCCCGTTGTCGTCGCAGCCCGCTTACACGCGCTACAAATATATTTCGCCCGCTCGGCCGCTGCCGGGCAATCGCGCGGAAGCAGAAGGATTGTTCAACGACGGTTTGCAAGCGCAGCGGGAAAAACACTGGGCCGCCGCGCTGGAGGCGTATCAGGGCGCATTGAAACGAGACCCGGCTTTCTTTGAGGCCCAATATAATATTGGACTGGCCGCGCTCGAAACGGGCGACTTGCCCCGTGCCTTGTCCGCCTTTGAGCACGCGCTGGCCATCGACCCTCAATCGGTGAACGCCCGGTATAATTTCGCGGCGGTGCTGCGCCGTGCCAATCATCCGCGGGACGCCGCCGATGAACTGGAGAAATTGCTCGTCGCCGCGCCGGATGAAGTTCGCGCTCATTTTTCCATGGCCAATTTGTACGCGCAGCAACTGTTTCAAACCGCGCTGGCGCGGGAGCATTACCGAAAGGTTCTGGAATTGGAACCCAAGCACCCGCAAAGCACGGCGATCCGATACTGGCTGGCGGCCAACCCGTAGCGGCGCAGTCTCGAAAATGGGACTGGTAATCCGCGCAAAAACGGATACTTTGCCCGTGTCCCGAAAACAGCGGGCTTTGTTGACTTATGACTTTCGACGTACACATTTTGGATGGGTTTAATTCATTTCTTCTAGCCGCCGACATCCCAGCCGCTGGCTCGAAGACGGTCGCGGCAACACCCGGGAGTGGGAATCTCTTTGACGTGTTCGTGATGGTGATTCTGATCGTCGGAATGATTCGCGGGAAAATTCGAGGCATGTCGGAGGAACTGCTGGATGTGTTCAAATGGCTGCTTGTTGTGGTCGCGGCCGCGTGGGGTTACCAACCGATGGGCAACTGGCTGGCCAACTTTCTTCACATCCCCTTTCTCATCGCCTACGTTTCCTGCTATCTGTTCATCGTGGTGGTGATCACCTCCATTTTCGCCACGATCAAGCGCAAGATGGGGGAGAAGGTTTTTGAAAGCGACCTGTTCGGCAAGGCGGAGTATCCCCTCGGCATGCTGGCGGGCATGGTGCGCTATGGATGTATCCTGATGATGTTCCTGGCGGTGTTGAACGCCTTCGTGTTCGACTATGCCCAGGTCGAAATCAAAAAGAAGGCGCAGGAAAAAGACCTGGGTGAAGGCATGTCTTTCCCCACCAAGGAAGGCCTGCACCAGGGAATTTTCATCTATTCACTGACCGGCCAGTTCGTCCGCAAAAACCTCGAACACCAGTTGATCGAACCGCGCGTTTACGCCCCCAATTCGGGCACCCCCTCGGAAACCCCCGGCCAAAAACGGGAGCGGGAAGTTGACAACGCGGTGAACGGCCCGACGAAAAAATAGCTGCCCTTCGCCCCGTTGCCTCCTCATGGCCGGCCTGTTTTCCCCCGCCACCCTGGAACAGATTCGCGCCGCCAGCGACATCGTCGAGGTCATCGGCGGCTACGTGCCGTTGAAGCGCGCCGGGGCGAACTTCGTCGCCCTCTGCCCGTTTCACAAGGAGAAGTCGCCCAGCTTCAACGTCAATCCGCACAAGCAAATCTTCCATTGCTTTGGCTGTCACAAAGGCGGCGACGTGTTCAGCTTCGTCAAGGAATACGAGAACATCGGCTTTGGCGACGCCGTGCGCCGCCTGGCCGAACGCGCGAAAATTCCGCTGCAATTTGAAAACACGCCCGGCGCGCAACAGGCGCGGCACCTCAAGGAAACGCTGTTGCAAATCCACGAGCAGATCGCCCAGCGGTGGCAGGCCGCACTGGCGAACGATGCCGCCGGACAAATCGCCCGCGACTACCTTGCCAAACGCGGCGTGCCGACGGAGGCCGTGAAACTCTTCCGTCTCGGCTACGCGCCGGACAAGTGGGACGACACGGTCAATTGGGCGAAGAGCAAAAACTTTGAGCTGCCGCTCGTCGAGCAGGCGGGACTTATTCTGCGCAAGGAAGGTGCCGAGCATTATTACGATCGCTTTCGCGGTCGGTTGATTTTTCCCATTTGTGACGAACAAGGCCGCGTGGTCGGCTTCAGCGGGCGCGTGCTTTCCGGCGATGAAAAGACCGCCAAATACGTCAACTCGCCCGAAACGCCGATCTTCACCAAAGGGAAAGTCATCTTCGGCCTCGACAAATCCAAACGCGCGCTGCTCGACCGTCAATCCGCCATCATTTGCGAAGGCCAGCTCGATCTCATCGCTTGCTTCATGGCGGGCGTGCAAAATGTCGTCGCCCCGCAAGGCACCGCGTTGACCGCCGACCACACACGCATCCTCAAACGCTATGTCGAGGAAGTCGTGCTCTGCTTCGATTCCGACAACGCGGGACAGAACGCCGCTGTGCGTTCGCTGGACAGCTTGCTCACCGCCGGTCTGGCGATTCGCGTCGCGGTGGTGCCCGCGCCACACGATCCGGACAGTTACATCAAGGAATTCGGCGGCCCGGCTTTTCAACAGTTGATCGACGACGCTGAAGGTTTTTTTGACTATTACCTGAAGCGACTGTGCGCTACCAACGATGTCGCCACCGACAAAGGGCGCACGGCGGTATTGCGAGCGATGGCTGAGGCCGTGCACAAAACCGGCGACGCCGTGACCGTAGACACCCACGCGCAGAAAACCGCGCTGCGGCTCGGCGTGGCTGCGGAAGCGACGCGGGCGGAGTTCAAAAAGATTTCACGGACACGTTCGATTGCCACCGAAAGTGACAATGACAAATCACACGAAACAGAAAAGGAAAACACTTCTCCGCCTTCGACTGATGAATTTCTTCTGCTCAAACAAATCTTGGAGTATGAGGAATGTATTCCGTGGGTTCATTCGAACCTTGACGAATGCTGGATTTCTAACGCGAGGGTGAGAGAAATCGTAAGTCGTCGGTGGGCACTTCACCAGAAACAATCGTGGCATGGATTGCCTGCGTTTCTTCATGAAATTGAAGACTCGATTTCCAATCAAATCATTCTGGAAGCAGTTTCCCGCCCTCTGATACCTCATACGGACGGATCAAGGTACCAATCAAAAGCAAAATTGGCCGATCCTATCAAACAACTTCAGGGTATTCTCACTCGACTCCGAAACCAGTTCCTCGACCGCCAGATCGCGATACTGACACAACAAGTCAGCCTCCCCGGAGCCAGCGTGGCCCAAGAACAACTGTTGTTGGCGCTGCGGGAAGCCAAGCGACAACCGCTCGTGCCACTCGGTGAAGATTGAGTGGCGTGCGCGCGCGCATTTTTCTGAAATTCCCGTTTCGCATTTCGCCATTTCGTTTATCTTCGGCGCGTGTCCACGTTCACGGAACAGCTCAACAATCTGCCCACGCTCAATCAGGTCGCCGTGCCCGATCTCTGGCAGCAACAGGCCGTCGCGGCGTTGCGCGCGGGACAGGACGTGGTTGTCCACGCGCCCACCGGCTCCGGCAAGACGCTGATTTTTGAACTCTGGTCCCGGCAGGGAAAACTCCGCGGCCAGGCCATCTACACCGTGCCGACGCGCGCGCTGGCCAACGACAAACTCGCCGAATGGCGCGCGCGCGGCTGGGACGTGGGCATCGCCACCGGCGATCTCGCGGAGAACCTCGAAGCACCCGTGCTCGTCGCGACGTTGGAGACGCAGAAGAACCGGCTGATCCGCGGCGATGGTCCGGCCCTCCTGGTGGTGGACGAATACCAGATGCTCGGCGACATCGATCGCGGCTTGAATTACGAACTCGCCCTCGCGCTCGCGCCGCCGCAGACGCAACTGCTGCTCCTCAGCGGCAGTGTCGCCAATCCGCAGCAAGTCGTGAACTGGCTGCAACGATTGGGCCGTCAGGCCGTCTTGATTCGCTCCGACCATCGCCCGGTGCCGCTGGAGGAGGTGAATGCGAACAATTTGAATTTCCATGTGCCGAGCGAAATTCGCGGCTACTGGCCGCGCTTCGTCGCCAAGGCGCTCGCCGAAAACCTCGGCCCCATTTTGATTTTCGCACCGCGCCGCCGGGAAACCGAAGCCCTCGCCGCCGAACTGGCGCGCCAGTTGCCCACGCCGAATCCGCTCCAACTCCAACAGGAGCAAAAGCAGCTCGTCGGCGAACACCTCGCCCGACTTTTACGCAGCCGCGTCGCCTACCACCACAGCGGCCTGAGCTACGCCGCGCGAGCGGGCGTCATCGAACCGCTGGCCAAGGCGGGTGCGTTGCGCGTCGTGGTCGCCACGATGGGCCTGGCGGCGGGCATCAATTTCTCGCTCCGCAGCGTGGCGCTCGCCGGCGATTCCTACCGGCGCGAACACGTCGAACAACCGTTGAAAGCGGATGAAATCCTGCAGATGTTTGGCCGCGCGGGCCGACGAGGCATCGACGAAATCGGCTACGTTTTGGTGAGTAACAATGAGATTGGTTTGCGCTCCGCTTATCCCGCGCATCTTGCCCGCAGCGGCATGGTGGATTGGAACGCGTTGCTCGGCCTCATGTCCGCCGCCGCCGAGCAGGGGCGCGATCCCTTCGCCGAGGCAGTGCGCGTGCAACGGCGTCTGTTCACGAGCAAGCCGATTTTGCTGGGCGTCGAGGAGTCGCTAAAAAATCCCGACACGCCCTGCGGCCTGAAGACCGATGCCGAACGGGCGCGACATGTGCGCCACCGCGTCCGCGAAATGCGCAACAGCTGCGGTGAATGGGAACCGCTGCCGCCCGCCGTGGAAAAGCCGCTGCGCGAAATCATGGCGACGACGCCGGCCGACACCGAACCCAAGCTCCGCTCGGTTCTCTCCGTTCCTGCCGCGCTCGAAAAAGTCGGCACGGGCGTGCTGACGCCGATTGGCGAGGAGGACGGCATTCTCATTTATGGCCGCAGTGTTACGGTCGCCGAGTTGATGAACAACGACCGGGTGCAACTGGTGAAATGGGTCATGCGGCTCATCAACTGGCGAGAACGACAAGTGCCACTGGCCGTCTGGCAGCAGAAGATTTTGCCGCTCCTTGAGAAAAAGCTCGCGCATCAAAAAACGCCTGTGGTCCGCATCGAGCAGCAGGATTACAAACTCGTCGCGCTCATGAGCATCGCCGATTTGACGCTGCGCGTGCCGGTGGACGCGCATGGCATCGCGCTTTGGAAACCGAACGAACGCGAAGTGCTGCCACCCGATTGCGCGCACTGCCCTTTGACGGAAACCTGTCGCAAACTGTCACTCACCACGGGCGTCGCGTTGCTGTGGCGCCGGCTGGGCTTGGTCGATGCCGCCGGAGTGCCCACACGGCGCGGACGCATCACGAGTTTTTTTCATCAAGGCGACGGGCTGGCGATTGCCGCCGCGTTGGAGGACGAAAAGTTTCCGCTGGATGAATTGATTTACCAACTGGCGAACCTGGATGGCGGCTTCCGTTTTTGCGGCGAGGAGAACCGCTGGGGTGGCCGGCTCGCGCTGGCCAGCCAGCGGGCTTATGGCACGCAAACCCTGCCCGGATATCTCGAAGTCGGCGTGCCGCCCGGCTACGGTGCGGGCGCGGACGACGTGGTGGCGGCGGTGCACAAAAATCCCTTGAGCAAAAGCGCGTGGGTGACGGAATTTCTCGGCGTGGGTGACATCGACCGCGTCATCATCGAATGGCGCAGCCTGCTGCGGCAGATCGCGCACGCGCCACCACTGGACTGGCCGCGCTGGACGGCGTTGCAGGCGATGGCCCGGGCGATCCTGCTCGAAACGGAATCGCCCACGCTCACCACGCTGCCGCCGCTGGAGTACAGCCAGGCGAGGCGCGTGGATCACCAATTGGTTTTCCGACGGCACTGACGGACGCGTAAAGGGCTTGGCTCGCGTGGCGGTTGAATTATTTTCGGAGCAACTTATGAAATACAATCAACTGGGCAAGACCGGCTGGGCGGTTTCCGAAATCGGCTACGGGGCCGCGCCGCTGGGTGGCGCTTATGGCTCGTTCGATGAAGCGGAAGCCATCCGCAGCATCCAGACCGCGCTCGAATTGGGCGTCAATTTCTTCGACGTCTCGCCCTACTACGGCCTGACGCGGGCGGAAACTCTCCTCGGTCTGGCGTTCAAGGGAATTGCCCGCGACCGGTTTTATCTCGCCACCAAAGTGGGTCGTTACGGCCATACCGAAAAGGATTTTGATTTCTCGGCGGCGCGCGTCACCCGGAGCGTGGAGGAAAGTTTGCAGCGCCTCGGCGTGAGCCACGTTGATTTGATTCAGTGCCACGACATCGAGTTCTCTTCGCTGCGGCAGGTGATCGACGAAGCCATTCCGGCGCTGGAAAAACTCAAGACTCAAGGCAAGGTGCGCGCGATCGGCATCACCGGGCTGCCTTTGAAAATATTTCAGGTGGTGCTGGCTGAGGCGCGCGTGGACACCATTCTCTCCTACTGCCACCACTGCTTAAACGACACGTCGCTGCGGAGTTTGATTCCATTTCTCAAAAACAAAGGCGCCGGTATCATCAACGCTTCTCCGTTCGCCATGAGCCTGTTGACCGAGCGCGGCCCCTCCGCGTGGCATCCGGCCTCGGCGGAAATCAAATCCGCGTGCGCCTGCGCCGTGGCTCACGCGAAAGCAAAAGGATTCGAGATTGGCCAGATCGCGTTGCCGTTCGCCCTGGACCATCCCGACATCGCCACAACCTTTGTGGGAATGCCGACGGTGAGCAACGTGCGCAGCAACCTGCGCTGGATTGAAGAGCCGGTGAACGAGGAGTTGCTGGCCGAAGTCCGGGAAATCCTGCGGCCGATCCAGGATCAAACTTGGCCCAGTGGCCGCGCGGAAAATAATTGATCGCGCAATTCCTACCGCCCGGCGACGCGGGGCGATTGTTCCCCTGGCTCCATTTGGAGCGCCATTTTGACTTCTCCATTCGGGGTGACGGAAATTTCGCGGGCATTGGCGGGAACCGGCGAAGTGGTCTCCTTTCCGCCGGGCCAGCGCACCCATAACTGCGTCGGAGTTTCTGGCCGGGCGAGGACTTGCACGGCGGAATCTTGCGACCAGTAACCGGAACCCGCCGTGACGACTCGGGCCGGCCCCATGTGATCCCCAAACACCAGCCGCATCAGCGCGCCCACTCCGGTGCGGTTTCCGGGCGCGCCTTTGAGGCGGACGCGCAGCCCCGGCTTTCCATTTGTGTTGTGGTACAGCTTCGTCTCCGCACCGTTCTGCGTGACGGCGATGTCCACGCGGCCATCCCGGTCGTAATCGCAGAGTGCCGCGCCGCGCTGTTCGCCATAAACCTTGATGCCGGACTCCTGACCGGAGACGGAAGTGAAATGCCCGGTGCTGTCGCCCTTCAGCAACAGACCGCGGCCACCGTCATTCCGGGGCGTTTCGATCTGCACCGCGAAAAAGTTTTGGGCGAGGAAGATGTCCTCTTTGCCGTCGCCATCAAAATCCGCCACGCAAATGCCGAAGCCCGGGGCGAATTGGGCTTCAATGGGCAGCGCGATAGGTTCAAATTTATTGCCACGATTCAAGAATACCGTGTGTTCCAGAACAGAGGCCTGAACCTTTTTGCTGCGCTTGAGTTTGTCGCCGTAAATGTCTTCCAAGGTCGAGGACCCGAACTTCGCGAAGGTTGGAAATTGGGATCTCAGGTAAGGCATCGCGGTGGTCGTGCAGGAACGGCCCCGCTCAGGGACAAGCTTGCCCATCCGGAGGTCAACGTGGGCTTCGACGATGTCCAGGGTGCCGTTGTTGTCAAAGTCGTCGTAATAAATCTCCAAGGGCCGGTCGGGGCCGTAAGCGCCTTCGTATTTGCTGTTGCGACCCCAGTTAGAGGCCGCGATGTCCAGCCGGCCATCGCCGTCGAAATCGCCGAGAGTCACGCCATTCCACCAGCCGGTCAGCTTGTCCAAGCCGAGTTCCTGCGTGGCTTCCTTAAAAACGCCGTTCTGGTTGAGGAACACCCGCACCGGCCCCCATTCACACGCCACCACCAAGTCCGGCCAGCCGTCTCCGTTCAGATCCCCAAACACCGCCCCGCTCACCAGGCCCAACGAGGCGAAGAGCGCGCTGTTTTTCTCGTCCAGGATAAATTTTTCACCGTCGTTCCGATAGAGCTTGGAAGCGGCGGGTTCAGGGTAGCGGCCGGGAACGGTGCGACCGCCCACGAATAAATCCAACCGCCCGTCGCCATCCACGTCCACCATCGCCAGCGGCCCGGTGCTGGAAATCTGGCCGGGCAATCCATCGCCTGGCTTCCAGTTCAAGCCCGAGGCGTCGATGAAAGAATCAAAACTGAGCACCGACGGGGCAGTTTCGGAACCGCTCTCGAAATTGGAACTGCCAATCAGAAGCGCGCTTTTGCCCTGGGGATTCGTCCAGCCCAGCACGGTGGTTTGATCCGCCGGGGCGGTAAAAATCGGATCGTCCACGGGCGCGAAGCCACCCTGGCCGTCATTGCGATACGTGGATAACGTCCCCAGTTTGCCACTGCCGATGATCAGATCGTCAAAGCCGTCACGATCAATGTCGAACCACGCCACGCCTGGACCGAGCTGGCTGAGGCGATTGGGCAGCAGCGGCTGGCGGGCGAAATCGTCGAAGGAATTATCACGATGCACATGATTCAACTTCGCGCTCACGTCGGTGAACAACGGCACCACTTTCACCACCGGCTCCGGCTTCACGGGCTGCGCGTCCGCTTCATCCACTTCCACCAGGGTGTTCGCCTTCACCTCGTGCACCACGCTCCGTGTCCCGTTCCGCCATGTCACTTCCAGCGTCATCCCGCCCGTCGCCTGCCCCGCTGCAAACACGCGCAACGGATCGCTGCCGGATGCGTAATGTCCACCGGCGATCACGTCTTGCATCTGGGTGACCGGCCCCCCGCGCAGAATAAGGTGAGCGCCGATCCCTTGCGTGTTGGGCGATTTCCCTTTCAGTCGCACCGACACCCGCGGCGCAGTGCCAACGTTCTGATACACTTTGGCCGGAGTGTTGACGGTGTTCATCACCACATCCAAATCGCCGTCGCCGTCAAAGTCCGCGACCACCATACCGCCGGTGATGGCGTCCCCGCGAAACCCCCATTTCTCGCTGATCTCCTCAAACGTCAAATCACCCCGGTTGCGAAAAATAAAATTCGGCGTTGCGAGCTTGGGATAGGCCAGTAGGGTTTCGCGAACATCCTCCACTTTCTTAAATTTCGTTCTCGCCACTCGCTGTAGGGTGTCTGCATCCATGTAGTCCCGCACCATGCCCGTGCCGACAATCAAGTCCTCGTAACCGTCCAGGTCGATGTCCACAAAGATCGGCGACCAGGACCACTCCGAAGCTTTGACACCAGCCAGCATGGCGATCTCCGCAAACGTGCCGTCACCGCGATTAAGGAACAGCGTGTTCTGCATGTACTGTGGTCGATCGTCAATGCTGCCAACAATGGTGGGGGTAAGCCGCATGTTTCCCATCTGGCGCTTGCGGCGGGCGTGATCGCGACTGAGCATTTCAACCGTAAAAAAGTCGAACAGGCCATCGCGGTTGATATCGGCAAAATCAACGCCCATGCTGGCCTGGCTGGTGTGCCGCAGGGTCAGCTTGGGTGCGAGACGGAAATGCCCGGTGCTGTCATTGAGCCATATGCGATCCGGTGTGCTGAAATCGCTGCAAACGTAGATGTCGGGCGAGCCATCACCGTTGAGGTCGCGGAACTGAACCGACAAACTCCAGTCGCGCGGCATGTCCATCGGCTGACCGTCTTCGTCCAGGAACCGGCCCTCTTCGTTGGTTACGTCCCGGAAATGCCCCTTCCCGTCGTTCAGGTAGAGGACATCCGGTTCGCCGTTTTCCAAAGCGTCTTCAACCATTCGCCCGTCAACTTCCTTATACGAAGGAGTGAACCATTCGAGAAATTCTTGGGAAGGTTTCTTGCCAGCTTTGAATTTTTCCATTTCTGGCTTGATCCAATCGAACAACTCTTGATTGGTCTTGAGATCCGCTGCGCTGTGAAACCGGTGGTTCGCGATATAAAGGTCGAGCGTTCCGTTGCCATCAATGTCTGCAAAGGCGGCCGAGACGCTTCCGTATTTGGACTCGCGACCGGGGAAGGTCAGGTCTTCGGTGAAACGCCCCTTGCCGTCGTTGAGAAAAAGCCGGTTGGGGCCGCCGTAGCCGAGCACGAGCAAATCCAGATCGCCATCACCGTCCACATCGGCAAAGACCGCGCCCATCGAAAGCTGCCCGGCGCAGGCCACACCCGACTTCGCCGCCATCTCTTCGAACTTCCAGTTGCCCCGGTTCAGGTAGAGCGCATTGGGACCGTTGACGCTGCAAATATACAGATCGCACAAGCCATCGCCATTAACGTCGCCCGCCGCCAGACCAGCGTTCATCAACGTCCGGTGCTCTTTCATCGTCTGGTTGCTGACGATGTTGGTGAAGTTGATGCCCGTCCAGCGGGGCAACATTTCGATCAAACCGTTCCCGCCCTTCGTCGGCACGGTGAGGGGAGTGATTTTGTAGCCACCGGTCTTGCCAGGCGCGGTTTCCGCCGCCGTCGCGGGCGTCACTGGCGAAGCGCCGGTCACTAGGATACAAACTACACCGACGAGCGCGAACCCGGTCCGCCCCGCCACCTTTTGATCCAAATATGATTTCATGAATTGCTTCGGCCCAGTGTCTTACTCTAACCACCGTCAATCGGCAAGCCATAGCCTTTTTGGGGGATGAGAAGTCCCGAAGGGGGTGTTTGACTGTCGCTGGGAGGGATACCAACCTGAAGACACAGCGGCGGAAAATGCGTCTCAAGCGGCGGCCTGGCCGGACTTGCGCTGGACGAGGGGCTTGCTGTCGCCGAGAACCACGGCGCGGGTGATTTTCACCGAAACAATGTCTTCGCTGGTGGGCACGTCGTACATCACGTCGAGCATCAGTTTCTCCAGCAGGGCACGGAGAGCGCGCGCGCCGGTGCCCTTCTTGAGCGCCTGCACGGCCAGTTCGTGCAAGGCGTCGGGCGTGATTTCCAATTCCACGCCTTCCATCCACATGAGCTTGGAGAACTGCTTGGCCAGCGCGTTTTTCGGCTCGGTCAAAATGGTGACGAGTTGTTCCTCGGTCAATTCCTCCAGCACCGTGACCATCGGCAGACGGCCGATGAATTCCGGGATGTAACCGAACCCCAGCAAGTCTTCCGGCTCGACGCGCCGCAGGACTTCGCGCTTTTCCTCCGCGCCGGCCCGCTGCGCCTGCTCGGACGCGGCGAAGCCCATCACGCGGTTGCCCAGGCGGCGCTGGATGATTTTTTCGAGACCGACAAACGCGCCGCCGCAGATGAACAGGATGT
>JBKJSC010000267.1:0-10536 GCA_046593035.1 Limisphaerales bacterium
ATTGCGGATTGCGGATTGCGGATTGCGGATTGCGGATTGCGGATTGCGGATTGCGGATTGCGGATTGCGGATTGCGGATTGCGGATTATGAAATTCCCACCGTTCATGTTGCCCGCAGCCATACTCAATTCGCCTTCAAAAAGCAACGCCTTTTTTGGGTGCTCTATTTCAGGCGCAATAGCCGTGAGCGGTGTTGACCCAGTTGACTCAAAATAAATGTGCCAGGGCGGGGAGATGGCCGCGGATTGGATTTCGCAGGGCACGGTTCAATACTCCTCGGTCATCTGTTCACCGCCGTGGGCGGGGTTGCCGATCAGCTTCTGGCCGCGTGAATCCACCACGAAATCCAGCACCTCCAGCGGCACCTGCCCGAGCAGGTTCGGCACGTCTTCCGGGACTTCGATCACCGCGAATTCTTCCGCCCGTCCCATGAGTTCGAGGCGCACCGGTTCATACTTGTAGCGGATGGCATCCCCGTTCGTGGTTTTGGAACGGACGGTGTCGGGGCGCTCCAAGCCGAGCTTTTTGATCACGCTGGGCTTGAGGTAAAGCCGCGTGGCCCCGGTGTCCACGAGAGCCTCGACTTCGAGGCTGCGGGGTGCGGCTTTGCGCGCGCCCGCGTTTTTCAAGAACGTGTCTTTCAGATTGGTGAGCTTGATCTTGACAATGACTTTTCCCATGAAGTGAACGTGCCGGATCATCGGTTTCCGCGCAAGCATCGAATTCATTGGGGCGTCAGGCCGAGTTGACTCAAATTCAATGTTACCGAAGCTGGGAAGGTGGAAGCCGCACTTAACACTTGGGCAAAGATGCCCGGCTGTGGCTAAATCCTGCCGTGCTACAGTACACCAAATTCAAATTGCCCGTGTCACCGAAAAAGGGCGGCGGCGGATTCCATTGGGTTCTAGTGGTTCTGGGCCTCGTGTTTCTCGGCTGGATCTGGTGGCACACCGGCAGTTCTCCTGCCCCAACGACGACGACAAATCCACCACCGCCATCAACACGTGTGCCATCGACCCATCAAGCGACGGCCAAACCTTCGTCCAGCCCCACGAACTTGGTTGCGAAGCCGGTTCCGTTGGTCACCAATGCGCTGCCCGGAACGGTTGCCGCGAAAACCAATGTTCCAAAAATCGAAACCGTCTCCGCCGTCCGGCGCGCGCAGAATATGTTTGAAGCGCAACTGGCGCTCGCGCGGCAGGGCATTTCTTCCGGCTCGCTCGACGGCGTGGCGGGTCTGCAAACCCGCGCGGCGTTGCGCGCCTTTCAACTGCGCGAACATCTGCCGGTCACCGGCGACCTGGATGGTGAAACCAAAGCGCGCATTCCCCTCACGGCATCGGCCTACGTCAGCTACACGATCACCACGAACGATCTGGCACGGCTCCAGCCTTTGAGCGGCACCTGGCTCGGCAAATCGCAGCAGACCGCACTTGATTACGAAACCATCCTTGAACTGGTCGCGGAAAAGTCACACGCGCATCCCAATTTCATCCGCCGGTTGAATCCGGAGATCAACTGGACGAACGTCGTGGCCGGAACCACGGTTCAAATCGCCAACGCCATCAGTCCCGTCGTGCGCGCGAAGGCCGCGTTCATCAAAATCCATTTGCAGGACAAAACGCTCGAAGCCTTCGATGCGCGCACCAATTTGCTCGCGCATTTTCCGTGCAGCATCGCCAAACGCGTCGAGAAACGGCCCGTCGGCGAATTGCACGTGGAGGTCATCGTGCCGAATCCGAACTACACGTTCAACCCGGAAGTGTTTCCCGAATCGGCGGAGGCTCGGCAGTTGCAGCGCAAACTCGTCCTGCCGCCCGGCCCGAACAACCCCGTCGGCACGGCGTGGATCGGCCTCGACAAGCCGGGCTACGGGATTCACGGCACGCCCCGGCCAGAGGAAGTGGGGCGCACGGAATCGCACGGCTGTTTCCGGCTGGCCAATTGGGACGCGGAATTTCTGCTCCGCCTAGTGAGCATCGGCACGCCGATCGTGGTGGAGCCATGAGCGCGAAATTCAGCTTTCACCTGGAGAGCCAGGACAAACGCCGCGCGCTCCCGCCCAAGATCATCATCGGCCGGCAGGAGACGGAAACCCTCGCGCATGTCGCGCTCAAGCTGCTGGCGTTCCTGATTTTTTTCCGCGATCGGTTGCAGATCGAGGCGAATCTGCACCAGGACGACATCCCCTTTGTGCCCGACCTCGTGCAGTTGGATTTTCAACTGCATCCCAAACTCTGGGTGGAATGCGGCGAGTGCAGCGTGCAAAAACTCCACAAGCTCGCCGTGAAAGTGCCGGAGGCGGAAATCTGGATCGTGAAACGCTCGCTGGCCGACGCGCAACATCTGTTGCAAGCGATGGCCAAGGCGGAGCTGCGGCAGAACCGCTATCAAGTGCTCGCCCTCGACCACGAGATGTTCGAGGAACTCTGCGGCCTGATGCATAGCCGCAATGAACTTGCGTGGATGCGCGGTGAGTTTGATCCGCCCGGTGTGCAGTTTGATTTCAACGGGCTGTGGTTCGATGCGCCGTTCACGGTGCTGCGGCATTGATCGTTTTAAGAGTGGACGAGAAGACTGAATGACATCCCATTTCCGCCCGCGAAAAAATACGCTTGGATTGCAGCGGCGGCGCGATGTAAAAACGACGCGCTCATGTTCAGGATGTTTAGGATGAAATTGGTATTGTGCCGCCACGCGGAACGCCGGCCCGGGTTTTCCCTCATCGCCTGGGCGGTGTTGCTGCTGATCCTGGCTAGCTCCTCTGGCTGCTCCATCCGCAAGTTCGCCATCAACAAACTGGGCGATGCGCTCGCCCACAGCGGCACTACTTTTGCCAGCGACGATGATCCAGAATTCGTCAAAGGCGCGGTGCCCTTCAGCCTGAAGTTGATCGAGAGCCTGCTTTCCGAAACGCCCCGGCACACCGGGCTGTTGCTCGCGGCGTCCAGCGGCTTCACGCAATACTCGTTCGCCTTCGTCCAGCAGGACGGCGACGAAATGGAGGAAAAGGATCTGACCGCCGCCACTGCCTTGCGCGGGCGCGCCCGCAAGCTTTATCTCCGCGCCCGCAACTACGGTTTACGCGGCCTGGAAGTGACACATCCCGGCTGGGAAAAAGTGCTCCGAGCCAACCCAAAAAACGCCGTGCTCGCCGCCACCAAAGCCGACGTGCCGCTTCTTTATTGGACGGCGGCCTCGTGGGGTTCGGCGATCTCCCTATCCAAGGACAATCCCGATCTCATCGCCGACCAGCCAATCGTGGAAGCGCTCATTGACCGCGCGCTGGCGCTGGATCCCGACTTCGGCAACGGCGCGTTGCATTCATTCCTGATCACTTACGAGCCATCCCGGCAGGGCGTCCCTGGCGACGCCACGGTGCGTTCGCGGCAACATTTCGACCGCGCGATGGCGCTGGCCAAAGGACAGCAAGCCGGGCCGCTGGTGGCGCTGGCCGAGGCGGTGTCGATCAAGACGCAAAACGTGGAGGAGTTCAAAACATTGCTCAATCGCGCGCTCGCGGTTAATGTGGATGCACAGCCGGAAATGCGACTGGTGAATCTGGTGATGCAACGGCGGGCCCGATGGCTGCTGGCGCACACGGAAGACTTATTTTTAACTGCGGAACCGGCGACCGAAAAATCAAAATGAAAACTTTGTGTGGCGGATTTTCTGTTAAACGGCTTACGGCCCTGGCCGTGCTCGTCGTCCTGCTGGCCTCCGCCGCCGCGCACGCGGCGGACGGGCCGACCAAAATCCGGCTGGCCACGCTCGCGCCCAAGGACAGTTCCTTTCACAAGAGCCTGCTGATGATGGGCGAGAAATGGCGCACGACATCGGGCGGTGCCGTGACCCTCAACATTTACACCGACGGCTCGCAGGGCGGCGAGGCGGACATGGTGCGCCGGATGCGCGTCGGCCAGCTTCAGGCGGCGTTGCTTACCGGGCCAGGTCTTTCGCAGATCGACGACTCCATCACCGGTTTGCAACTCATGCCGATGATGTTTCGCAGCCTCGACGAACTGGATTACGTGCGTGAACACCTGCGGCCGATGCTGGAAAGGCGCTTCGCCGAGAAAGGCTTTGTGATTTTATTCCTCGGCGACGCCGGTTGGGTGCGTTTTTTTTCCAAACAACCCGCGATCGTACCGGCAGACTTCAAGCGGATGAAAATGTTCGTTTGGTCGGGCGACACGCGTTCGGCGGAGCTCATGAAAGAAGTCGGCATCAACGCCGTTCCGTTGGAGCAGGCGGAGGTGTTCCTCGGCCTGCAAAACGGCATGATTGATAGCGTTCCGACGATCCCGATCTATGCGCTCACGGGCCAGTTCTTCAACCCCGCGCCGCACATGGTCGAACTGAACTGGGTTCCCCTCACCGGCGCCGCCGTCGTCACGAAAAAAGCCTGGGACACCATCCCCGCCAGTCAGCGCGCCACGTTGCTGAAGGCCGCGGCGGAAGCGGGCGAAGCCATCAAGCAACGCAGCCGCACCGAGAGCGTCGAGTCGGTGGACGCGATGAAGAAACGCGGGCTGAAAGTCCAGACCTTGACGCCGGAACAAGTCATCGAATGGGAGAAATTCGCAGAGGTGGTGTATCCAAAAATTCGTGGGAAGGGCGTGAGCGTTGAGCAGTTTGATGAAGTCCAGCGCTTGATCAAAGAATACCGGGCGAAAAAATGAGCGATCCTCTCGCTTCATCGCCGCCACCCCCACGCGGCCTTCGCGCGGCGTTGTTTCACGGCGAAAATCTACTCGTCGTCCTGGCGCTGGCGGTCATGGTGCTGCTGCCCTTGCTGGAAATCATCCTGCGCAAGGTCTTTCACAGTGGCGTCACCGGTTCTTCCATCTTCGTCCAGCACCTCACGCTGTTTGTTGGCATGTTGGGCGGAGCCATCGCCGCGCGCGACAACCGGCTGCTGGCCATGGCCGCGCTGACCAACGTGCTCCAAGGCAAATGGAAATCAGCGGCCAGGGTGTTCACCAGCGGGTTCGCCACCGCGCTGACAGTTTTTCTCGTCATCGCGAGCTGGCAGTTCATCCAGTCCGAGAAGGAGAGCGGCAACAAACTTCCTTACGACATTCCGGTGTGGATCGTGCAACTGATCCTGCCGTTGGGTTTTGCGGTGGTGGCATGGCGGATCGCGCGCCACGCGTCGGAAAAATGGAGTGGACGGATCATCGCACTGGCATTGGGCGGATTGATCGTCTGGCTGGCGCTGCATCCGCCTGTCAGCCCGGAGAAAATGGTGTGGCCCAGCCTCGGCGTACTGTTGGTGGTGGCGGCGTTGGGCGCGCCTATTTTTGTCACGCTCGGCGGCGCAGCGCTGATCCTGTTTTGGGGTGATGGCCAGCCGCTGGCCGCCGTTTCCATCAGCCAGTACAAACTTGTCACCGACCCCTCGCTGCCGAGCATTCCGCTGTTCACCCTGGCCGGTTATTTCCTCGCGGAAGGCGGCGCGTCCGGGCGTTTGCTGCGGGTTTTCCAGGCGCTCGTCGGCCATTTCCGGGGCGGGCCGGCCATCGTCACCTGTCTCGTCTGCGCGTTCTTCACGACGTTCACCGGTGCCAGCGGCGTGACCATCCTCGCGCTGGGTGGTTTGCTCATGCCCGTGCTCGTGGCCGCGCGCTACACGGAGCGCAACGCCCTGGGACTGGTCACCAGCGCCGGTTCGCTGGGGTTGCTTTTTCCGCCGTGCCTGCCGTTGATCCTCTACGCCATCGTCGCCGGACAAGCGAAACAGTCCATCACGATCAAACAAATGTTTCTCGGCGGCATCCTGCCCGGCGTGTTGCTGGTCCTCGTCACCGCCGCGCTCGGCGTCTGGCAGGCGCCGAAGGACAAATCCGCCCGCCAACCCTTCGACCTCGGCGAGGCGGGCCGCGCCATGTGGGCGGCGAAATGGGAATTGTTCCTTCCAGTGGTGGCCTTTGCCGGTCTGTTCGGCGGCTTTGCCACGCCGGTCGAAACGGCTGCGTTGACCGCGCTCTACGCCTTCATCGTGCAAACCTTCGTGTACCGCGATCTCAATCTTTTCCGCGACGTGCCGCGCGTGATGACGGAGTGCGGTCTGGTAATCGGCGGCGTGCTGATGATTCTCGGTGTGGCACTCGGCTTCACTTACTATCTGGTGGACGCGCAGATTCCGGACAAACTGGTCGAGTGGGCGAAGGCCAATGTGCATTCCCGGTGGCTGTTTCTCCTGGGCCTCAATGTCATCCTCATTTTCGTCGGCGGACTCATCGAAATCTACGCGGCCATTGTGGTCGTAGTGCCGTTACTCGTGCCCGTCGGCGTGGCAATGGGTCTGGACCCGGTGCATCTGGGCATCATCTTTCTGGCCAACATGGAACTGGGTTTTCTCGCGCCACCCGTGGGTCTGAACCTGCTCCTCTCCTCCTATCGCTTCAAGAAACCGTTGGGGGAAGTGACCCGCAGCGTGCTGCCGATGCTGGCAGTGCTCTTCATCGGCGTGCTGTTCATCACCTATTTTCCTCCGCTCACCACCTTGTTGCCCCGCTGGTTCGGTCAATAGCGCGCGCCAAACTTATAAAATCCATATCCCGTGTTTTTTGATTTAACGCCGCTGGTTGACCACTAGCATCACCGTCCAGCCCAATTATGAAATTCACGGAACTCCTTGTCACCGCTTCCCGAGGCGATTCCCGTGCGCAATATCAACTCGGCATGAGTCACCTCAATGGCCAGGGCGGTGACCGCAAAGATCCCCTCGTCGCAGCCCACTGGCTGGGTAAGGCTGCCGCCGGAGGATTAGCGGACGCGCAGTTCGTCATGGGCGCGCTCTATCGGAAAGGTCAGGGGGTCAAGCAGGATTCCCGCTGGGCGGTCAAATGGTATCAACGCGCGGCCGACCAAGGCCACGCCGCCGCGCAGTTCAACTTGGGCTACTGTCATGAGTCGGGGGAAGGCGTCCCGATCAATATCGAACTGGCCAAAGAGTTGTATATGAAGTCCTCCCAGCAAGGCGATCTGGATGCGCAACAAGCGCTCAAGGACATGGGCGCGTGGGTGCCGGAATTCATGCCGGAAGCCGACCCGCTGCATAAACTCCGCCGCGAGGCCGAGAGCGGCGATGCCGGGGCGCAGTTTCAACTGGGTGTCAAACTCACCAAACACGACAACCCGCCCAACTAGCAGCAAACCGGCACGCAATGGCTGACCAAGTCCGCGCTCCAAGGCCACGCGGACGCGCAATCCGCTCTGGGCGCCATGACCATCAGGGCCGCGGCGTGGAGTCCAATTTGGAGGAAGCGGTGCGGCTTTACCGGCTCGCCGCCGAAAAGGGCAACGCCACCGCCCAGTTCAATCTCGGCTGTTTCCATGACGAAGGCCGCAGCGTGGCGCAGAACGCAACGGACGCGGGCAAATGGTTTGGCCGCGCCGCCGAAGAGGCGCACTTGGATTCGATCTATCAACTCAGCGTGTTGGGCACCCAGGGCAAGGGCGCGAAGAAAAATCTGGCGGCCGCTTATCAGTGGTTCAACCTCGCCGCCGCGCTCGGCCACAAGCAGGCGCTCGCCGACCGCGACGGCATTCGCGGCCAGCTTACCGCCGAACAACTCGCCCAAGGCCAGCGCCTGGCGACGGAGTATTACCGGAAGCTCATGCCGAAACTCGCCGCCGCCCAATCGGCCATCCAGAAACTCAAAGCCGCCGGGCAAGGGAAGTAATTGCGAGGACGGTTCTGGACAATGGTGAGAGCCAGAAGAAGGGGTTGAAATGGGCCGCACCGTGCGGCATAATCCACATGTTTGACACGACACCTGGCTTTCCTCCAAAGCGGCACTCAAAGATGAATCTGGCCAAGAGCAACGGAGAAAATTACACTGAGCCGCAACGCGCGCCGTGCGGTTCAACAGGCGTTGGAACCGACACAGCGCGCGTTGCGTCTGCCAGCTCCGCTGCTCCTGGCCGGTTTTATTTTTCAGAGGGCGCGCTGGGGTTTAAGGCGCGGTCAAACAAGTCGATGAAGCCGACACGCTCTGGGACATCAAGGGTAATCGCACATCACGGTGTCGCGTGCGGCTTATCTCTCATCCGTTGGGCCGCACCGTTCAACGACCAAGAAAGGACACACAGGGCACGGATACTTGCTGGATTCATTCTTGGCCAAAGCCGTCAGGAACTACTCGATTTTTCGTTCACGGCCCAGTTCCGCCGGGAGTTTTTTGATATACGAACAAAACCGTTTCAACCAACCGCAAAAGGCATCTTCGGTGGAGAGCGAAAAGTGCTTGCGGCGAATGATATCCCGCAGTTTTTGAATTGCATCTTCGGTCTTCATATGTGTGACTTTAATACATACACGCTATGTCCAAACCACTACGATACACGGGAGATTGGCCGCCACCGGAAGTCTTGCGCGAGCATTTCAATTGGGTCTGCGCATGGGACGAGGAGGGCGAGGACGGTCAGGACGAGACGACACTCAAGCCGGAGGATGAGCAGACAGCGATTACCTCAGACACCATCCACACAGCCGGCGATGTCCAGTTGGCGGACGGGCGGAGGTTCACAGCCATCATCACGCTGCCCAGCGGCACACCTGAGTGTTTCGACTACCACGACGGGACGGCATGGGTTCGTTGTCGCCAGGACTACCAGACCAAGCGATGGGTTGCTTTTGACCAGAGTTGGCTTCCACCAGAGCGCCGGATGCCGACTGTGGATTTCGCTAACGCTTGCACATTTCCCCTACGGCTTTCGACCCGATTGCCGCACTCGGAGACTGGAGCACCAGTCCGTTTGGAGATTCACCCAGACGGTTCAGCAGTGGAGTGGACATGACCTGTGGCCTCCGGATAAGCTGACGGTGAAAGTCATAGTGCGGGGACGAGTTTGAGGCCGAGGGCGGCGGCGGCGTTGTGGAGGCGGGCGAGTTTCTTGCGCTGCATTCTTGCCTCCGCCTGGCGGAACACTTCCGGGTTGAAGTCTAGCCATGCGATGCGGTACCCGGTCGTCGCGATCTGGTTGCAATCCACGCGTCTCGTGGGCCGAATCGCTGAGATTGGTTCGTTGTCCGACGCGCGCTTGAAGTGTCGAGGCGCGGCCTTCGCCACCAATGGAAGAACGATCCCGCGAAAACGGAGCCTACTTGAGCCGATAGACGATGCGCGCCTTGTCCAGATCGTAGGAGGACATTTCCATTTTCACGCGGTCACCCACCGTGATCCGAATGAAACGTTTGCGCATTTTGCCCGAGATGTGGGCGAGCACCTGATGCTTGTTGTCGAGTTCGACGCGGAACATCGTGCCGGCCAGCACGGCGATGATCCGGCCTTCGATTTCAATGTGTTGTTCCATGTCGTGGTATCCGCATCGGCTCCGCTGCGCTTCGGTTGGGCGCGGGACGGAGAAAAAAAGGAGGCGCGGGATCCTGCCAGACAGAACCCCGCGCCCCGTGTGAACGAAATTAGTAACGGCGTTCGCGCTGACCACCGCGTCCACCACCACCACCACCGCCGTAACCACCACCAGCCGGACGCTCTTCGCGCGGGCGGGCTTCATTGACGGTCAGGTCGCGGCCATCGACATTCTTGCCGTGGAGCGCCTGGGTGGCGGCGTCAGCACCTTCCTTCGTCGCCATGGTGACGAAGGCAAAGCCGCGGGGGCGGCCGGTGGCGCGATCCATCATCAAATTGACTTCGGTGACGGGGCCGTGGGGGGTGAAAAGATCCTGCAGATCGTTTTCGGTGGTATTGAAGGAAAGGTTTCCAACAAACAGTTTTGTGCTCATGATGACTATCTTTCTGTAGACTGACTGCTCTTTCCAGACTGTTCCCGACCATCGGGTTTCAAATCATCACTGAACCGTGTTCAACTGAGGATTCACCATGCCTTGAATTCGACAAGTAATCTAACTGGCCCGGAATCTGACTACTTTACGCCTGAATGCAATGGTTATTTTCAATTATCTTTCGGCGCGACTTTTTGGTTTCGCTTGGCGGCCGACGCGGCTACCTTCGGGAGGTATGAACCCAACCGATTTCTTTCGCCGGACCTTTGCTCTGCGCCTCGCCGTTCTCTCCATTGCCGGTTTTGCCAGCGGTTCCAATCTGGCCGCGGCCGACACACTCAAGCTCACCTTGCAAAAACGCGTCGAGACGAAGGCGGGCAGCGGCGAGTATCGCGCCGTCACCACGCCGGAGAAATGGGACGCGAAGCAAACCGCCATCATCGTCTGCGACATGTGGGATTTGCACCATTGCCTGAACGCCGTGCGACGCGAGGGCGAGATGGCTCCGCGCGTGAATAGTTTACTGGAGAAGGCCCGCGCCGCCGGTGCGCTCATCATCCACGCGCCGAGCGGTTGCACCAAGCCCTACGAAGGCACGCCCGCCCGCAAACGCGCGCAGGACGCGCCCAAGGCTGCGAACCTGCCGGCGGACATCGGCTCGTGGTGCAAAGCCATTCCCGCCGAGGAACAGGGCAAGTATCCCATCGACCAGAGCGACGGCGGCGAGGACGACGATCCCGCGGAGCATCAGAAATGGGCGGAGGAATTGAAGGGGAAAG
>JBKJSC010000151.1:0-3832 GCA_046593035.1 Limisphaerales bacterium
CTTCAACTTGGAACCTGCAACCCTCGTCAATCGCTTGTCGCTCCCAATCCACTTGTAGTTCAACCGCCCCGCATCGCACATCCACGACGCGTTCACGGCGTCGTTCTCGCGCGGTTCGTAGCGATAGACTTTCTCCTCGCGTGAGCCGATGACGGTGTTGCAGCCGGTGCCGCAACTCGTGCAAAGGCTCTTGGTTTCCTTGAGGAACCACACGCGCATCTGGAAGCGGAAATCCTTCGACGTGAGCGCACCCACCGGGCAGATGTCCACGGTGTTGAGCGTGTAGTTGTTGTCGAACGCGCCGGGCTTCCACGCCGCGATGGTGTTGTAGGAACCGCGGTTGACAATGCCAAGCGCGTCGTCGCCCGCGATGTCCTTCGTGAAGCGGATGCAGCGCGTGCAGAGGATGCAGCGCTCGTCGTCGAGCACGATGCGCGGGCCGAGGTCAACGGCCTTGGGCTTGTGAACCTTCGCCTCGACGAACTGGCTCGCGGCCTGGCCGTGTTCGACGGAGTATTCCTGGAGCTTGCACTCGCCGGCCTGGTCGCAGATCGGGCAATCGAGCGGGTGATTGATGAGCAGCGATTCGAGCACCGCCTCGCGCATCTGCTTTGTCGCCGGCGAACTTGGATAAATTTCCATACCCGGCGAAATCGGCGTCGCGCAGGCGATGGCTCCACGCGGCGTGGTCGGCTCGTAAGGCAGCACGGACTTCGCAATCTTCGGCGAGCCGTCTTCGCCGAGGACGGGCTTGCGATCCGGCCCCATCATCGGCGTGCCGAACTCGACGAGGCACATGCGGCAGTTGCCGGCGATGGGCAGCTTCGGGTGATAGCAATAGTGCGGCACCTCGTGCCCGGCGAGCTGACAGGCTTGGAGCATCGTGGTGGGCTGGAGCTTGCCCTGCCAATCGGGCATCAGCTTCGGCACCTCAATCTCGCGGCCGTCCACCTTGATTTTGATCTTCTCGACCGGCGGCGGCGCGGCGGGCGCGGGCTTCGTTTCGGTTGTGGGTGCGGCAGACATTTTATTTCTCGATCAAGAATAAAAATTCTTTGTTCGGCGTTTCGGCTTCATTGATCCACTCGTTGGTCCAACGCATACCGGCCATGACGTTTTTCCGGTGGTCCACTTGAATTGCTTCAACGAGTTGTCCCGCGGACGAAATGGCTTCGCTTAGCTCCTCGGACGTCGCGCGTCCGCCGGAACTGTAGGAAAGAATGACATGCTTTGCGCGCGTTTCCCGTAGCAATCTTTCAACCGCTTCAACAGCGATGAAGTGTCCGGCCTCATTCTGGCGAAAGTCTTCAAACACGGAATTTGCGACTTTGTCCGAAGTGTCCGCGCGACGCTTGGCCTTGCCAAACACTTCCGGTCGGTCATCAAGACAAATCGAAGTCCAGAGATGATAATAGGCCGAGTAACGCACTCGCGACGGCGGCATCTTCTCGTTGTTCGATCCATACGGTGGATCGAAATATGCGAGGTCAACTTCGACTTTCGGCACTAGCTCAAAAATATCACCTTGATAGACGGCGTGGTTTTGCGCTTTAGGAATGAGCCGGGGAACATGCAGGCGCATCGTGTTGTAAGAGCGCGGCGACCAATCGTTAAGATAAGAAGCAAAATGGCCGAGCGTGCTGTCCACTTCGTCCATCGCCAGAATGAGGCTGGTCAACAAAACGGCCTTCTCGACGTCTGCGAGGGAGAGGTGATCAATTTCTTCACGAATTGCATCCAGCTTTCGCGTGTTGTGTTTCTGCCAGGGCTTTTTGAGATTGTCTTCTCCAACGGAACATCCGCTGTTGGGTTCGCCACCGTATTGCTCGGTGAACCAGCCATCTTTTCCCGACAGCGCGTTGAGGTGGTCAACAAGCTGTTGGTAGTGCGATTCGGGATGAGGATTCAGCAGGTAGCATGTGCCGAAAACTTTCGACCACGCAGAAATGTCGTTGGCAATCACCCGATGACCGGCTTGGGCCAAGGCTTGCGAAACACGCGTCGTGCCCGCGAAACCATCCAGCACCGTTTCGGGATTCACCTTTTGGATGAGTTGAAAAATGTGAGGCAGCAGCTTGAGCTTAGAGCCTGCGTATTTGATGCCTTCCGTTGCCGGAGCATCAACGACGAGGTTCTCAAATAGATTCAAAGCCTGCATACTCACTTCAGATTCGAGCGACGTTTCTGTTCTTCGATGTCTGCCTTGAGTTGTTCCAAGGCGATCTCATGCCCCTTGCTGGTTGCAATTAGCGCGTGGGAGAACAACTTCACCAAAACCAAGTTGTGCGAGTAATCAATCCAACCGTTGGTGACACTGTCAAAATACTTGAGTCCGTTTTTGGTGTTCGTCCACAGACCGCGTTGCAGGGCGTTGGCCGTCCCGCTCCCGTAGCGCACTTCGCAAACGTAGTCACCATCGCCGTCGTGGAAGCGAAACACGGGATGCTTGCGTCCATATCCCGCTTCTTCCAAAGCGATGCGCGCCACGCGCTTTCTGGCTGTCTCGGAGTTAAAAACGAGGATGTTGCATCGCTGTTTCTTCTCGTCGTAGATGAGCGGCAGGACATTCAGGCTCCCAAACTCGGCGAACACAGGATCGGCCCAGACTTGCGCGAGCGCGTTGCCTTCGATCAACGTCCCAATCGATTGGAGCTTGGGAAACATCTGGAAGTGTTTGTCGGTGGAAAGCTGGAGCGGCCCATCTCCATAAGCCTTCAGGCTGACGGGAAATTCCGCCTTCGTGATTTCATTGATAATCTTGATGTCCTCCTCGCGCTCCTTCGCGCGATAAAAGTCTTTACCCACATGCACTGATTTGAAGTCATACATGAACTGATTGATGAACTCCGCGATCGCAATCTCCGCCAAGTCACCGTGCGTTTTATTGCCAATCAGCCGCGTCGTGAAGATGTTGCTCAACGTCGTAGTGATGAGATGCGGATTCTTGCTGATAAGCAATTTCAGTCGAGCTGTGAAATCGTGATATGGCGATACGTGATTCACAAAGTTCAATGTTGTGGACTCGCCGCGATTTTCATTTCGTGCGACGTATCGCCACTTTTTGCCTTCGCCTCGTCCGCCGCGCCTTTAGCCTCGAAGTCCTCCTTGAACTTCTTCACGAAGCTCAGCACCGGCCACGCGGCGGCTTCGCCGAAGGCGCAGATGGTGCGGCCCTGGATATTTTGCGCAATGTGCAGAAGATAATCGGCGTCCGTCTTGCGGCCCTCGCCGTGCGTCAGGCGATGGAGCGCCTTGCTCATCCAGAGTGCGCCTTCGCGGCACGGCGTGCACTGGCCGCAGCTCTCGTGCGCGTAAAACTCGGCGATGTTCGAGAGCACTTCGACGATGTCGCGGCTGTCGTCCATCACGATGATGGCGCTGGAGCCGGACATCGTGCCGGCCTGCTGGAGCGAATCGAAATCGTAAGGCAGGTCGAGCAATGGCACGTCCACCGCGGCCATCTGGCCGTCGGCACCCTTGCGCTTGAGTTTGAAAACTTCGCCGGCCTTCAGGACTTTCGAGGACGAGCCGCCGGGGATGATGGCCTTAAGCTTTCTCCCGTCGCGCAGGCCGCCGCCGAACGCGGGGTCGTTGATGAGTTCGCCGAGCGTCGCCTTGCCGACTTCGATTTCGTAATAGCCGGGGCGTTTCACGTCGCCGCTGAGGCTGACGATGCGCGTGCCGGTGTTGTTGGGCGTGCCGAGCTTCGCGTAATCCGCCCCGCCCATCGTGATGATGTGTTTCACGTGGCAAAGCGTCTCGACGTTATTGACGATGGTCGGGGACATGTAGAGGCCGAGAATCGCCGGAAAATACGGCGGCTTGATTCGCG
>JBKJSC010000253.1:0-11206 GCA_046593035.1 Limisphaerales bacterium
GCTCGGTGGTGGCGTGGGGAAACAACGTCAGCGGCCAAACGACTGTGCCCGTCGCGGCGCAGAGCGGGGTGAGGGCGATTGCGGCGGGATATAATTACACCGTGGCCTTGAAGAACGACGGGACGGTGGTGTCGTGGGGAGTGTTGGACCAAACGTTCGTGCCCGCAGGCTTGAGCAATGTGGAGGCGATTGCGGCGGGATTTGCGCACACGGTGGCGCTCGTCACGACTCCCACCCTCACCACCACCTCGACCGTCAACAACCTGACCCTGCTTTGGCCCGCTACGATGACGGGTTATCGGTTGGAATCCACGTTGAGTTTATCACCACCCATCCCGTGGAACAATGAGATCGTCACGTTTCAGACCAACGGCGGGAACATCAGCATCGTCCTGCCCACTACCGGCGTGCCAAAGTTTTATCGCCTGATCAAGCCATAGCGCTTCGTAGTTTTTGTGGTTCAATTTTCAGCCACATGAAGCCGTTAAACAGGGAGCGCAGAAATAGTGTAGTGAATGGAATAATTGGCTTTCTTAAAATTCAATTTCACACATCACTGGCGAGGCTTGGGTTGACCATCTTGGCACTGTCGGCATTGCTGCCGCTGGGCGGGGCGGCGGGCGAGCCGCTGGAAGTTCTGGTGCCAGCGTATTTCTATCCCAAGCCCGGCGGTGATTGGGAAACCTTGAACGCCGCCGCCAAACAAATCCCGCTCACGGCGATCCTCAACGTCTATAACGGCCCCGGCCCGGCGCAGAACCGCGATTTTACCAACGCTGTGAGCCGGCTGCGCGCCGCCGGTGGTAAGGTGATCGGTTACGTCTATTCTTCCTACGCCAAGCGTCCGCTCAAGGACATCAAGGCGGACATCGACCGCTACGCCAGCTTCTACGCCATCGACGGAATTTTTGTGGATGAAATGACCAGCGACAACGACTCCGGCCATTTGAATTACTTTCAGGAGATTTATCGGCACATCAAAAGCCAGCACCCGACTTGGCGCGTCATCGGCAACCCCGGCACGACGGCGGCCGAGGATTACCTCACCCAGAAAACGGTGGACGTGCTGATCGTGTTTGAAAATTTCGCGAAGATTTATCCCGCCGAAAAACCAGCGGCGTGGAATGGGCCGCAGCGTCGCCGGCAGTTGGCGCACCTGGTGCATACGGACGACGGCACGGCGGCGATGAAGGAGCATTTGAAATTGGCTGTGAGCCGCAACGCCGGGATGGCCTTCATCACCGACGCGAAGATGCCGAATCCGTGGGATCGCTTGCCGTCGTATTGGCCAGCGGAAGTGCAGGCCGTCAAGGAAATGAACGCGGCGCGGTAGGGTGTCTGCTGATCCGGCGTTGTCGATTTTGATAGGGAAAAATCGCCCGGCTACTTCCGCACGGCGACGGCCTTGCCGTTGCCGGAGAGGGAAATCAAATCGAGGAGAATGCGCTTGGCTTCCTTGAGCGGCACATCAATGAACGGCGTCTTCTCGCCTGCCGCTTCCTCTGGGTCGTCGAGTGGCGATGGAGTGGCCTTGGGTTCTTTATCCGCGTCGGCGTCCGGCTTGGCTTTGGGGATTTGCAAGCCCGGCAAGTCCACTTGCTTGAGCGTCAGCTCGTAGGTTTTGGTTTCCGGTTCGTGGCGGGCGCGGCGCTCTTTGTCGCGAGCGTCCCGTTTGGCATCCATTTCTTTTTTTTCCTGGAGGCGCTTGGCTTCATTGAGCGAAACGCTCTTGTCCGCCTGGGCTTTTTTGAACTGCTCAATGTCTTCACGCAAGTAGGCGTAATCCTTGTCGGTGGTGAGGCGTTTCTCGGAGCGCTGGCGCAACTCGTTGAGAAACGGCTGCACACGGTTGACCGGCTCGTATTTGGCCGTTTCGATCGTGTCCCATTCGAGCGGATTGTCCTGCCGCGATTCGCCGACCTCGGCGAAATTATTGACGGAAGGCAGAATGATGTCGGGCACGACGCCCTTCAACTGAGTGGACGAACCGCTGGCGCGATAGAACTTCCGCAGCGTGAGTTTCACCGCGCCGAGGGTGGCGCGCGGTTCGGGGCCGGCCACGGAAGCACGGACGAGCGAGTTCAAATCGAAAATTTGTTGCACGGTGCCTTTGCCGTAGGTCGCAATGTCGCCGACGATCAACGCGCGGCCGTAATCTTGCAGCGCGCCAGCGAGAATCTCCGAGGCCGAGGCACTGAAGCGGCTGGTCAGCACGATCAACGGCCCGTCGTATGCCATCGACGGATCGGTGTCGCGATCCACGGTGATGTCGCCGTTGGAGTCTTTGACCTGGACCACCGGGCCGTCTTTGATGAACAGGCCGGTGAGGTTGATCGCTTCTTCCAGCGAGCCGCCGCCGTTGCGGCGCAGGTCCAGGATGATGCCGGCCACATTTTCTTTGACCAATTTCTTTAACAGCTTGGCCACATCGCTGGTGGTGCTTTTGCGATCCGGCTTGCGCGAATCCATGTCGGCGTAAAACGACTGGAGGTCAATCACGCCCACGCGTAGCGGCGGTTTGTTGTCCACCGGCAGATCGAACACTTCCGCCTTGGCTTCGGAATCCTCCAGTTTGATCTCTTCGCGAACGAGGTGGACGATCTTGCGCGTTGAAGGATCCGGCGCGTCGGCAGGCACGATGGTGAGGCGCACGGGTGTTCCCTTGGGGCCGCGGATCATCTCGACGACCTTGGCGAGTTTCATGTTGACCGTGTCCACCGCTTCCTTGTCGCCTTGGGCAACGGCGACAATTTGATCGCCCGGCTTGAGTTGTTTGCTGCGTTGCGCGGGGCTGCCAGCCACCAGTGAAGTGATTTCGGTATAGCCGCTTTCGGACTTGAGTTGGGCACCGATGCCGAAAAGGGAAAGCTTCATCTGGATGGCGAAACTCTCCATTTCCGATTTGCCCATGTAATCGGAATGCGGGTCGAAGGCCAGCGCCAGCGAACGAAGGTACATTTGCAATACATCGTCGGAATCGTAGCGGCTGAGGACATCCCAGTACGAGGCGTATTTTTTGGTCAGGATTTCCGCAGGGGTCTTTTTCTTGGCCTCCGCAACTTTAGGCTTCTCCGCGCCGGGTTTCGCAGCGGCCGCCTTGACTGCATCGTCAAACTTCTTTTGATCGCGCGGGTCATTGGCCTTGAATTGACCGGGGTCCTCAGTTCGTTTGGGGTGGGAGCCAACCGATTTGGCACTGGCAGCCCCCAGTTTCTGGTCGAGATATTCAAAGCGAAGATAATCCCGCCACAGTTTCTTGGCGGCTTCCAGATTTTCGGGGCGGGGCAGTTTGCGCCGGTTGAAGACGAATTGCTCGTTCGTGTTGAATTCAAACTTCTCGTTCTTGAGCAGCTCGTTGACGTAGTCCATGTGTTGCTTCATCCGTTGGAGGAAACGCAGGAAGATCGCGTAGGCGGGGCGGGTGTCGCCGCGCTGAAGCGTCAACTCGTCCAGCGTGTGGCGATACGGCTCAAACTCCGCGAGGTCGGTTTGCAGGAAATAAAAGTGCAGCGGATCGAGCATGTCGAGGTAGCGGTTGAAGAACCGCTCCGCCATCGCATCGTCCATCGGCTGGTGCGAGTAATGATTGCGCTTGAGCAAATGCGCCGTGAGCTTCGTGATGGTGGCGTCGTTCGCGCCCGGCGTCAGCGGCGCGGTCGGGGCGCTCTTCAGCGCGGCGGGTTCGGCGGCAACCAGCGTGAAGGCGAGCGGGAGCGCAAAGAGAGTAGTTAGGATTCTCATTAAATTATTCAGGTTGCCGTCGTCAGATTTACAAACAACTACCATCAAACCAGGCCAAGGCACAACCAATTTGACCTGCCGGGTCTGACGCTTGGTCGGCACGAAACGTTCAATTTACGTCAAAATGGGTGTAGCCTTTCCAAGGGGACTGGCTATTCTCCGGTCTCAATCCAAAGCCAGAGACGAAAACACAGCGCAGGAGCATACTATGAATATTGCTTTCATCGGCCCTTCCGGCGTCGGCAAAGGCACCCACGCCGACAAATTATCCGCCCGTTACAACCTTCAGCACATTTCCACTGGCGACCTGCTCCGGCAGAACTTGGAGAGCCACAGCGCTCTCGGCATCCTTGCTCGCAAATACATGGAGCAGGGCGAATTGGTGCCCGACGAAGTGGTGGACGCGATGATCGAGGAGTCGGTGCGCAAGCTCGGCCCGGTTCGCGGGACGCTCTTCGACGGCTTCCCGCGCACTCCTTATCAAGCGCGTTTTCTTGACGACTTGCTCAAGGAGCTGAACCGCACCCTCGACGCGGTGATCTACCTGAAAGTTTCCGACGAGGAGATTGTCAGCCGCCTTTCCGGTCGGCTGACGTGCCGCAAGTGCCAGACACCCTACCACGCGACGATCAAACCGCCGGCGGTCTCCGGCGTTTGTGATCAATGCGGTGGGCAGCTCTATCAGCGCTCGGACGATTCCGCCGACATGGTGCGCACGCGGCTGCGGGTCTTTCATCGTACGACCGGGCAGTTGCTGGATCACTACACTGAAGCGAAGAAGCTCGTCATCGTTCCCGGCGAAGGGACGATTGACGCCATCAACGCCAAGATGGTCGAGGCATTGGAAGCGGTCAAAACGCAGAGCTACAAATTCGCCACGCGCGAGGAGGTCGCGGAAATCACGGCGGTCCGCGGCGCAGGCATGTTGCCCAAACAATTCGCGCGTCCCAGCCTCGACATCGTGCTGCTCGGTGGTCCCGGCTCCGGGAAGGGCACGCAAGCCGAGCAGTTGAGCAAGCAACTCAAACTCCCGCACATCGCGACGGGTGATTTGTTCCGCGACAATCTGAAAAAATCCACCGACCTCGGCAAACTCGCCAAGACCTACATGGATCGCGGCGAACTGGTACCCGACGACGTGACCGAGGCGATGGTCGAAGAGCGCCTGTCACGGCCGGACACGCACGATGGCTTCATCCTCGACGGTTTTCCGCGTACGCTGCCGCAGGCGCAGGCGCTGATGGACATGATGGCCGGCCTCCAGCGTCGCATTGCGGGCGTCCTCTACATCAATGTCACAGACGAGGCGATTGTAAGCCGCCTCTCCGGCCGGTTGATTTGCCGGAATTGCCAGACGCCTTACCACAAGCAGTTCAAGCCGCCGAAAAGCCCCGGTCTCTGTGACAACTGCGGTGGCGAGCTTTACCAGCGCGACGATGACAATCCGAACACCGTGCGCGCGCGATTGAGAACCTTCCACGGCCAGACCGAACCGTTGATCGAGTATTACCAGAAGGCCGGAGTGCTGAAGGAAATCAGCGGCGAAGGCGAAGTTTCCCAAGTCATTGAGCGCAGTCTCTCCGCCGCGCGCAGCCTTGCAATGGCGGCGTGAACCCGGCCCCAGCTTGATTTCAAATGATCCAACCACAATGCCCTGACGAAAGGAACCAGCCATGTTTGAAGCCGCTGAACTAGGACACAAACTCGCGAAGGAAAAATTCAACGCCGACCTGCCCAAGCTGCGCGCGGAACTGCTCAACGCGCACTTCGCCCTCAAAGGCCAGAAGTTCCCCGTCATCGTCATCGTTTCCGGCGCGGACGGCGCGGGCAAGGGCGAGGTCGTCCACCGCCTCAACGAATGGCTCGACCCGCGCGGCGTCGTGACGCATGCCTTCTGGCAGGCGAGCGACGAGGAGCGCGAGCGCCCGCGTTACTGGCGGTTCTGGCGCGCCATGCCGGGCCGCGGGCGCATTGGGATTCTGTTTGGTTCGTGGTACAGCGAGCCGATCATCCACCGGGTTCATGGCGCGACCAAAAACAGCGACCTCGACGCTTCGCTCGACCGTATCGCGGCCTTCGAGAAAATGCTCGTCGAGGACGGCGCGCTCATCGTAAAACTTTGGCTGCATTTGCCCAAGAAGGAACAGAAGAAAGCGCTCAAGAAGCTTGAAAAAGTTGGCCGCGTCACGGCGACCGACTGGAAGCACTTCAAGCTTTACGACAAGTTTATCAAGGTCTCCGAGCGCGCCATCCGCCACACCGATTTCGGCCCCGCGCCGTGGCATTTGGTCGAGGCCACGGATCGGCGCTACCGCGAGTTCACCATCGGCACGATTCTACTCAAGGCCATCAAGCAAAAGCTCAAGGAAGCGGCCACCAAAGTCGCCGCCAAAGAAGCCGCCAAGGTCGCCGCAGTGAAGGTCGAAGCGCCTGCTGACGAAAAGCCGGCCAAGAACACTGCCGATTCGATCCTCGATCATGTGGATCTGACACAGAAGCTGACCGATGCCGAGTATGACAAGGCGCTCGAAACTCAGCAGGCCAAGCTCGCCAAGCTCGCCTGGGTCGCGCACGCGAAGAAGCGTTCAATGGTGATGGTCTTTGAAGGCTGGGATGCGGGCGGCAAAGGCAGTGCCATCCGCCGCGTTACCCAGGCACTGGACCCGCGGCTGTATTGCATCGTCGGAGTGGCCGCGCCGACGGACGAGGAGCGCGCGCAGCATTATCTCTGGCGTTTTTGGCGGCACCTGCCGCGCGCGGGCTTCACGACGATCTTCGACCGCTCTTGGTATGGTCGCGTGCTCGTCGAGCGCGTCGAAGGCTTCGCGCCTGTGGCGGACTGGAGCCGGGCTTATTTGGAGATCAACGAATTCGAGGAGCAGATGGCCGATCACGGCATTCTCGTGAACAAGTTTTGGATTCACATCAGCCTGGACGAGCAACTGCGGCGCTTCAAGGAGCGACAAAAAATCGCTTACAAGCAATACAAGATCACCGACGAAGACTGGCGGAATCGCAAGCAATGGGAACCATACAAAGAGGCGGTCAACGACATGGTGGCCCGGTGCAGCACCGAGTTCGCGCCGTGGACGCTCGTGGCGGGCAACGACAAGAAGTTCGCGCGCATTCAAATCCTGAAGACGGTTGTCAACCGGCTGGAGCAAGCTCTATAGTCAAATTGTGAACGAACGAAAACTCGCCGGCAAAGTCGCCATCATCACCGGCGCCAGCAAAGGACTCGGCAAAGCGATGGCGCTCGCCCTGGCTGGTGCGGGCGCGAAACTCGCCTTGGTTTCTCGCGATGCAAAGTTGTTGAAGGAAACTGCTGCGGCCTGCCACTCACTGGGCGCGGAGGCGGAAGTTTTCCCCGCTGATGTCACGGATGAAGCACGGGTCGCGCGGCTGGAAAAGGAGGTCGTCGCCAAATTTGGCCACGTCCACATTCTGATCAACAATGCCGGCATCAACATCCGCAAACCGGTCACCGATTTCACGCTCGACGAATGGCGCAAGGTGATCGACACGAATCTGACGAGCGTCTTTCTCCTCTGCCGCGCCTTTGTGCCGCACATGAAAGGCCGGGGTTATGGGCGCATCCTCAACTTGACTTCGATGATGGCGCACATTTCGTTGCCGGGCCGCACCGCCTACTCGGCGAGCAAAACGGCGTTGCTTGGTTTCAACCGCGCCCTCGCCCTCGAACTCGCTGGAGAAAAAATCACCGTCAACAGCATCAGCCCCGGCGTATGCGATACGGAAATCAATGCGCCGCTGATGCAAAACCCGGAACTGCGTGCGCAATTTCTGGCGAAGATTCCATTGGGCCGCTGGGGCCAGCCGGAGGAAATCGGCAAGCTCGCCGTTTACCTTTGCTCGGAAGACGCGGGTTACATCACCGGCACCGACGTGGTCATCGACGGCGGTTGGATCGCGCAGTAATTCGCGGGTCGGTTTACGGCTTCAATTTTCTCGCTGATTTCTTGGGACTCGCCGCGGCGATGAGAATGGCGCGATGCGCCCAGCCGGAGAGTTCCTCCCGGCTTTCCAGAATTTCCGGCGGCACTTCGTGATACGACATCGTCAGTATTTTGCCCTTCATCTCGTAAGTGAACGGCTCCATCCCGCGCAACGCGTAATCCACTCGCGATGATCCGTCCGTTTTGAAGAACAACCGCCCCTTAAATAAAATCCCGAAGAATCGTTCGCCTGAATAAAGTCCAAGCCCGCCGAACATCGCCCTGGCGCGCACTTCCGGCAGCACACTCAATTGGTCGAGGACAAATTCTTTGAAGGAATCGTCAGGCATCGGAAACACGGTTCAATTTCAGTCTTCACTCCTCGTCGCCGGGCGGTTGTCTCGCTGCCGGCTCGCTTCGTAGAGGAACACTGCGGTGGCGCTGGCCACGTTCAGGGAGCTTATGTGCGAAGGCATGGGGATTTCCACCGTGTCGTCGCACGCCGCCAGCGTGGCCGCAGTCAGGCCCGGCCCTTCCGCGCCGAAGACGAGGCAGCAGTCGCCCTGCAAATCGACGGCGGAAAGCTTCTTCGCGCCGGGCCGTGGATGTGCGGCCAGACAACGGACACCGCGTGTGCGCAAAGCCGTCAGTTTTTCCACCAGATTGTCGGTCTGCGCTACTGGCTGTTCAAAGATCGCACCCATGGAACTAGAAACAGCGCGGCGCTGAAACGGGCTGCAACACGTCTCGCCCACGAGGATAAAATGCACGCCGAAGGCCGCGCAGTTGCGGACAACCGCGCCGAGATTTTCCGCGTTCGCCAACCCCTCGACGGCGGCGAGCAGGAGCGGGCGCGGCGAAGTTTCAAGCAGCGATTCAAAGCCTGGCTGCGGCGGAATTCTCGCAACGGCGAGTGTGCCTTGGTGCATGGGGTAGCCGACGATGGTTTCGAGCAGCGGCTTCTCGGCGACATACACGCGGATGTCTTCTGGGCGCGCGCGAAGGGATGGTTCAAGTCGTTCAAACCATTCGGGCGTGAGGAGCGCGGAAATTACCACGAAACGGCTGGCGAGCAGACGTTGCACGACTTTGTTGTTTGCCGCCACGAGTACGCCGGCCCGCTCGTGCTCCTCCGGACGTCGGAGCGTGCGATACACCGCCAGTTCCGGCGTGTCGAGGGAATGAATCATTTCAATGTGCAGCGTCGCCACGCGTGGATTAAAGCCGACCACGTGAAGAATGAAAAGCTCGGTGGTTAACGCGCCCGGCGAACACGCGATTTCTTTCACACCGCCAAGAGGTTGTGACGGTGATTAAATAAAGGCATCGCTTTGTGCGTCCAACAGCAACTTTGGTAGAATGTCGGCGTTGGTTAGGGTGTAGTTGACAAAGCGCGGAACGGCCCTAACGTTTTGTAAGTAAATTTGATAAACTGAAAAATTCGTTATGAAATTTAGTGCATTATGCCTGGTGGTAACGGTGGTTGAGCTTGGCTTGACCGGATGTGTGTCTCCTGACGGCTCGCCCGATCGCACCGGGAGCGGCGCGCTCGCGGGTACCGCGATCGGGGCGACTTCTGGTGCCTTGATCGGCGGCCGGTCGGGGCGTGGCGGCGAAGGTGCTCTGATCGGCGGAGCGATTGGCTTGTTAACTGGCAGCTTGATCGGGCATTCCATGGATCAGGACGCCAAGGCGCGCTTGCGTGCCGAGGCACCGCAAACCATGGCTCGTGTCGATCAGGGACAACCGCTCGCCGTGGCCGACGTCAAGGCGATGGTCAAGTCCAAGATCAGCGATGAAGTCATCATGACCCAGATTCGCAACACCCATACGGTTTACCGCCTGAGCGCGCCGGACATCATTGATCTCCACGAATCCGGTGTGAGCCAGAAATTGACCGAGTTCATGATCAACACCGCCACCACGAACGCCGGGGCGGCCGCTCCGACCGCTCAAGCGCAGACGGTTTATGTGGCCCAGCCCCCGCCACCGCCTTTGGTGGAAAACGTCGTGTATGCGCCTGGTCCCGGATGTGTGTGGGTCGCGGGTGATTGGGAATGGCATGGCCGCTGGGTTTGGACGAGCGGTCGGTGGATTTACCCGCCCCGCCCTGGCGTGATCTGGGTGAACGCGACCTGGGTTTACGGCCCACGCGGTTACCAAAGACATCCCGGTTGCTGGCGGTGAACCCTCCGTTCACCTCATCGGAACGCGAGCGTGACGGGGATTGTCCATTCGGAGCGATAAGGCTCACCCTTTCTGCGCTTCCTTCGCCCAAGCGTCTTTCAACGGGATGGTGCGGTTCAACACGAGTTTGCCGGGAGCGCTGTCCTTATCGAGCGCGAAGTAGGCGAGGCGCTCGAATTGGTAGCGCAGTTCGGGCTTCGCTTCTTTCAGGCTTGGCTCGCATTTCGCCGTGATGACTTCGAGGGAACGCGGGTTTAGAAATGACTTGAAGTCGCCGGTGGCATCCGGCTCCTGAACGGTGAAGAGGCGGTCGTAAAGGCGCACTTCGGCATCGACACAGTGCGCGGCGCTCACCCAATGGATCGTGCCTTTGACTTTTCGGCCCGCAGTAGCGCCGCCAGTCTTGCTGTCGAGGTCGGCGGTGCAGCGCAATTCAATGACGTCCCCGCGCGCGTCCTTCACCACTTCGTCACACTTGATGATGTATGCGTATTTCAATCGCACTTCGCCTCCGGGCTTCAGTCGGAAAAATTTCGGCGGCGGCACTTCCTTGAAATCCTCCTGATCGATGTAGAGTTCACGGCTGAACGGAAGCTTCCGTTTGCCCGTGCTCTCATCCTCGGGATTATTGACGGCGTCGAGTTCCTCGGTTGTGCCTTCGGCGACATTCGTGAGCACAACTTTGAGGGGGCGCAGCACCGCGAGCCGGCGAAGAGCGCGTTTGTTCAAGTCCTCGCGGATGGCGTGCTCCAGCACGGCAACGTCGGTGATGCCGTTGTATTTGGTGATGCCGATGTGGTAGGCGAAATTGCGCAACGCCTCGGGCGTGACCCCGCGCCGACGCAAGCCGCAGATGGTCGGCATCCGCGGATCATCCCAGCCGGTGACGAGATTTTCGGTGACGAGCTGCATGAGCTTGCGCTTGCTCATCACGGTGTAGCCGAGGCTGAGGCGGGCGAATTCGTGTTGATGGGGCAGCGCGCGCGGCAGTTCGAGCGATTCGAGAATCCAGTCGTAAAGCGGTCGATGCACCTCGAACTCCAGCGTGCAGATCGAGTGCGTGATGCCCTCCAGGTAATCGCTGAGGCAATGCGCGAAATCGTACATCGGATAAATGCACCACGTCGCGCCCGTGTGATGATGTTCGGCGTGGCGGATGCGATAGAGCAGGGGATCACGCAGCCAGATGTTCGGCGCGGCGACATCAATCTTGGCGCGCAGCACTCGTTTGCCATCGGGGAATTCGCCCGCTTTCATGCGGTGGAAGAGGTCGAGGTTTTCCTCCACGCTACGGTTGCGAAACGGACGAATACCGCCGTAAC
>JBKJSC010000118.1:0-12020 GCA_046593035.1 Limisphaerales bacterium
CCCGCCCCGAAGCCCGCGAATCGCTGGCTGGCCTGCTCGACAGCGGTGTTCGCCGTGTCGCGATGGTTTCGGGCGACCGCCAGCCCGTCGCCGCCCGCGTCGCGCAGGAAATCGGCTGCACCGAAGTGGTGGCCGATTGTTTGCCGCAAAACAAAGTGGAGTTTGTGCGCCTGATGAAAAGCAAGGGCTACCGGGTCGCCGTCGTGGGTGACGGTGTGAATGACGCGCCCGCGCTGGCGGCCGGCGACATCGGCATCGCGATGGGCGCGGCGGGCAGCGAGGTGGCCATCCACAGCGCCACCATCGCGCTCATGAACAACGATCTGCGACGCCTGCCGTTTCTTGTGCGGCTTTCGCGCATGACCCGCACGGTGATCAACCAAAATTTTCTCTTCGGCGTTTTCTTCATCATCGGCGGATTGACGCTGGCCGCGATGGGCAAGATCAATCCGATCATTGCCGCCATCATGCACAACGCTGGCTCGTTGCTGGTGATTTTCAACAGCGCCCGGCTCGTGCGTCAGGGTGAGGAATTGGAGCCGTTCACGGCCGGAGCCGCGCCGACCGACGGTTCCGGCCACACGCACGGGCAAACCTCCCAACCCACTCCCCGCCTCGCGCCCAAGCTGGCGTAACGTTTCCTTGCCATGATTGCCACTGAACTCCCGTCGCCGGCCAGCCGCGTTTCTCCTTCCTCCGAGGTGATCGTCGCGGTGCGGGGACTGACCAAGATTTTCAAAGACTTCTGGGGTCGCCCCAAGGCGCGCGCGGTGGACAATGTGGATTTTGAAGTGCGGCGCGGCGAAGTCCTCGGTTTGCTGGGGCCGAACGGTTCGGGCAAATCGACGACCGTCAAGATGCTGCTCGGCCTGCTTTATCCGACCAAAGGGCACATCGAAGTCTTCGGCCATTCGCCGCGCCACGTCGCCACGAAGTCGCGCATCGGCTATTTGCCGGAGGAGTCGTATCTGTACCGCTATCTGAACTCCGGCGAGACGCTTGATTTTTTTGGCAACTTGTTCGAGCTGCCGTCCGAGGAGCGGCGCAAACGCTCGGAGCAACTCCTGCAAATGGTCGGCCTCAACCAGACCCGCACGCGGTTGGTCGGCGAATTTTCCAAGGGCATGCAACGGCGCATCGGCCTGGCCCAGGCCCTGATCAACGATCCCGATTTGGTGATTCTCGACGAACCCACGGCGGGTCTCGACCCCATCGGTTGCCGGGAAGTGAAAGATTTGATCATCGCACTGGCGCGGCGCGGCAAGACCGTCATTCTCAGCAGTCATTTGCTGGCTGACGTGGAAGATGTCTGCGACCGCGTGGTGATTTATTACGGCGGCAAAGTCCAGGCCATGGGCACGCTCAAGGAATTGCTGGCCACGCCCGATGTCATCCGCATCACTTCGCCCGTGTTGCCGCGCGCCACCTTGGAGCGGGTATTGGAAACCATCCGCGCCGACGTGGCCGCGGACAAGGTGCGGATCGACAATCCGACGCAAAACCTGGAGAGCTATTTTCTCGGCGTGGTGCAAAAGGCGAGGCAGAGCGAAGCCCAAACCTCTGGAGCTACCGGCGGCAACCTGGTGGCGGCGTATTTGCGGGGTGACGCCGAAGCTTCGACCAATCCGGATCGGATTTTGGAACGGCTTACGCACGCATCGGCCAGCACCCCGGCCAGCGTGAACGCGACTTCCGCTCCGGCTCCGGCGGAGAAAGTGGATGTTGCCAAGCTGGATCAATTGACCGTTCCGAAGGAAGCGCCGAAACCCGCGTCGGCTCCGGCGACGCCGAAGCCCGGCGATTTGGAAAAGGCCAACGAAAAATTGTCATCGTTCCTCGGCAAGCCGAAATCCTGAGTTGACCGCATTCACCGGCCCGCACTTATGGAATTCTTTCGCGCCATCGCCCGCTTCCCGTTGAAGGCCACCTCTGGCTTCGGCCTTCTGCCGGCGTTGGGACGGTTGGTGTTTGGCCCGCGCTTGACGGCGATGGCCGGGTTGACCTTTAAGGCGGCATTTCGTTTCCGACTCGTGCCCACGCTGGCAGTGGTGTTGCTGGCCATCGTCATCGGGTTGCCGCTGGTGATCAAAGATGACGGCACGGCGCGCGGCCTCACGCAATTGTTGCTGACCTACACACTGGGCGTGATCACGGCGTTGCTGGGAGTGTCCACGCTCTGGCTGGCGTGCGGTTCGCTGGCACGGGACATCGAGGAGTGCCAGTTGCAGGTGGTGGCGGCCAAGCCGATCAGCCGCTGGCAAATCTGGCTGGGAAAATTGATCGGGATCATGTTGGTGAACGCGCTGTTATTGGGTCTGACGGGAGTGGCGGTACACCGGCTGATTCTCTGGCGCGCGGGAAAACTGGAGGCGAAACAGCAAGCCGTGCTCATGAGCGAAGTGTTGGTGGCGCGCGGCAGCGCCAAGGAGCCGGTGCGAAAGTACGAGGAAGACACAGACAAGATTTTTCAAGAGCAACTCCGGAAATCACCCAACACGACTGCGGATCCGGAAGTCGTGAAAAAGCAAATCGGTGAGCGGCTCAAGGCGATGGATCAAGTGGTCGAGCCGAAGTACCGCCGACGCTGGGAAATTCCACTCGGTGCTGACGCGAAGGCGCGGCTGAAGAACCAGCCGGTTTATTTGCGGGTCAAATTTTTCGCGCCCCAGGCCGTCCGGGAAAAGTCATTTGCCGCGATGTGGCACATCGGCCCGCCGGACACCTCGAAGGTCAGAATGTACCCGATGAAGATTGCCGCAGAGACCTTCCACGAATTTCCGATCTTGTCGGAGTTGATCGGCGAGGACGGGGTGTTGACCGTGGAATTTTGGAATCACAATGAAACCTCCCTGTTTTTTCCGATGGAGGACGGCATGGAAGTGCTTTACCGCGAAGGTGGGTTTGGGCTGAATTTTTTCCGCGCGCTGTTAATTGTGTTTCTCTGGCTGACCTTGCTCGCGGTGATCGGTCTGGCGGCGGCGAGTCAGCTCTCGTTTCCCGTGGCGGCCTTTTTCTCGTTGGCGGTTCTGGCCATCGGTCTTTCCAGCGGCACGTTGGCCACCGTGGCCGCCCAGGGAACCATCATGGGGGCGGATCATGAGACCGGCAAACCCTACTCCAGCTCGCTGGATTCTGTGCTGGTGCCGGTGATGAAGACGCTGTTGCTCGTCATCAATTTGGTCGAGCGTTTTTCCCCCATCGAATCTCTCAGCAACGGACGCACCATCAGTTGGGGGGAACTGGGCCGGGCGTTTGCGCAGATCGGCCTTCTGATGAGCGGGAGCATCGGGCTGATCGGCGTGGGCTTGCTGTACCGGCGGGAATTGGCCACCGCGCAGGCCAACCAATAAGATGAACCGCAAACGTTTTTACAAACCGGTCTTGTTGCTCCTGGCGGCGGCGCTTTTGTGGACTGCGTCCTCCATGCAAGGGCGGCTCAACGCGGAGCGCAACACGCTGGGCCTGACGCGCGAGGTTGACCGCACCGGCATGCCGCCCGTGCTGGCAGTTACCACCGTGGCATTGGGCGGCTTCCGCGGGCTGATCGCCAACGTGCTCTGGATTCGTGCCGGGGAAATGCAATTGCAGGACAAATATTTTGAAATGGTGCAACTGGCCGACTGGATCACCAAGCTGCAGCCGCATGTCACCACCGTCTGGTATCACCAGGCGTGGAACATGACCTACAATATCTCGGTCAAGTTTCCGAACCCGAAAGACCGCTGGTTCTGGGTGCGGCGAGGCATTGAGCTGCTGCGCGACGAGGGATTGCGTTACAACCCGGAGGAGACGTTGCTCTACCGCGAACTGGCCTGGTTCTATCAGGACAAGATGGGAAAAAACCTCGATGACGGCCATCTCTATTTCAAATTGAACTGGGCCTATGAAATGCATCTGCTATTCGGTGAACAGAAACCCAATTTCGCCGAGCTGAAGGATCCGAAGACGGACGTGGCCCGCGTCCGCACCAAGACGCTGCGGGAAGTTTACAAGTTGGATCCCGAGTTGATGGAGCAGGTGGACAAGCAGTATGGCCCGTTTGATTGGCGGCTGCCAGAGGCGCATGCCGTTTACTGGGCGGTCAAGGGTTTGAAATTTGGCCGCAAGGAAGAGAAGGTTCAGTTGCGCCGCATCGTCTATCAATCGATGCAACTGGCCTTCGAACGCGGGCGGATGATCGAGAACAAAGTCGAAGGGAAAATGGATTTCGGCCCCAACCTCGACATCATTCCCAACGCCAACAAAGCCTATGAGAACATGATGGCGGACGAATCCGTAGTGGAGAAGGATGGCGGCGCGAAGTTCCGGCAGGGCCACCATTATTTCCTGAAGAATGCGGTCATGAATCTCTACACCCACAACCGTGAAAAGGAAGCGGAGAAGTGGTTCCAGGTTTTGAAGGAAAAATATCCAGAGATGATGCAAGGCCTGCCGCAGACGCTGGATAATTTCGCCGTTTATTTTGTCATGGAGGAAGTGAAAGATGGCAGCGTCACCAAGGTCAAAGGCATCATTGAGGGCTATCTTTACCAGTGGTGCTTCAACCTTGCCATCGACGAGGAGGACAAAGCGGTCAGCTTGGAGCGGTTGGCGCGCAAGATTTGGCTTCGTCACGAGACCAATATCTCTGTTGTCGCGGACAAAAACCGCATTAACCTCCCGCCCTACGACCAGATCAAAGAAGAAATCGTGCAACGCATGTTGGACCCAAAACGCGGTATGCGTCCGGAAATGGCCAAGGTTCTGGCCACCAAGTTGAATCGAAGTTTGCCAGCCGCCACCAACGCGCCGCCTGCCATCTCTCCGTTCATTCAGCGTCCTTCCGCCGCCACGAACGCGCCGCCGGTGGGTGCCGTCAAGAAGCAGTGAAACCTTGGGTGACGTGGTTCCCTATCTTTCCGCCCTTGGATCCAGCGCATCGCGCAAGCCGTCCCCCAGAAAATTCAACGCCAGCAGCGTCGTCACCAGCGTGACGGCGGGGAAAACCAGCAGCCACCAGTAGACCCGGATCGGGTTGATTTGCATCGCCCCTTCGGCGATTAGTGAGCCGAGACTGGCCTGCGGCGGTTGAATGCCCAGACCTAGGTAGCTCAGGAAGGATTCATATAAAATGATCGAAGGCACCGTCAGCGTGAGATAGACGATGATGATGCCGATGACGTTTGGCAGGATGTGATGCCGCAAAATCCGCGCATGACTGGCCCCGAGCGCGCGGCTGGCATCCACAAATGAACGCGTCCGCAACGACAGCACTTGTCCGCGGACGATCCGCGCCATCGTGAGCCAGGACACCGCGCCGAGTCCGGCGAACAATCCGATGAATTTCAAATTCCTGCCCCAGTCTGGTGAAATTGGTTTGAGCTGGATTCCCAAGTGCGACAGAAACGCGGCGAGGTTGGGAAGTTTTCCGGCCACTTCGCTGGATTGCCAGACATCGACAAACCCGTGGAGCGTGGTGACCAGGACGATGACGAAAATGATTGATGGCAGCGCGTAAAGCACATCCACCACGCGCATCAGAAAGCTGTCCCAACGCCCGCCGAGATACCCCGCCACCGCGCCCCACAAGACGCCGATGACAAGGCTGACCCCGGCTCCGACCAAACCCACCAGCAACGAGACACGCGCGCCAAAAAAAATCCGACTCGACAGATCGCGCCCATGCACGTCCGTGCCCAGCCAGTGCTGCGCGCTCGGCGGTTGAAACTGCGCGTCGCTCACGGTGTCCGGCTGATAAGCCGAGACCAGCGGCCAGGCGAGCATGGTGATCACCATCGCGAGTAGAAATAATCCGCATCCCACCGCGAGCCGGTGATTCTTGAACCGTCGCCAAGCTTTCTGGTTCGGACTGAGATGGGGTTGAGAGATGGGAGATGGGAAATTGGAGATGGACTGCGGTGTGCCGCCCATCGAACTCGGAACTCCGGACTCAGAACTCTGCACTCCCTTACTCATACTTCACTCTCCGATCAAGCAGGCTGTAGCTCAGGTCCACGAGCAGATTCAGCACGAGCAGCAGCACCGCGTAGAGCAGCACCAGGCCAACGACCATCGGATAATCGCGGTTCAGCGAGCTGTTCACCATGAACATGCCGATGCCCGGAATTTGAAAAATGCTTTCCACCACGAATGAGCCGGTCAGTAAATCCGCTAGCAACGGGCCGGAATAAGAAACCACCGGCAGCACCGCGATGCGAAAAGCATGCCGCAGCAGCACGGCGGTATCGCTCAATCCTTTGGCCCGCGCAGCAGTGATGAATTCGGCGTGCAAGGTTCCCAGCATCCCTTCGCGCATGAGTCGCGCAACTCGGCCCGCAAAATAAAGTCCCAACGTGACCGTTGGCAAAATCACATGCGCGGGCGTGTCCCACATGGCCACGGGCAATATGCGCCATTGAATTGCGAGCACCATGACGAGCAGCGGGCCGACCACCAGCGCCGGCACGCACACCGCGAGCACCGTGAGCAGGCTCCCGGTGTAATCCCCCCAACTGCCGCGACGCACCGCCGACCAAAAACCCAGCGGAATGCCCATCCCCAGCGCGAGCGCGAAGGCCAGTCCGCCGAGCGACATGGAGACGGCCAGGCCTTGCGAGATAATGTCGGTGACGGTGTGGTTGCGATACTTGAACGACGGGCCGAAATCACCTTGGAGCACGCCGCCCATGTAGCGGGTGTATTGTTTCCAGAGCGGTTCATCCAGATGGTATTTCGCCTCGATGGCGCGCTTGATTTCCGCCGTGGCCGGGGCGCGTTCCTTGTCGAACGGCCCGCCGGGCGCGGCCCGCAACAGCGCGAACGCCAGCACGCTGATCAACAGCAACAGCGGCAGCATGAAGGCGGCGCGTTTGAGGAAATACATGGGTGGATGAAACGTGCGGCGAGCAGTCACGCTTCACGTTTCGCGTTTCACTTTTTTCGTATCAAATAAATCGGATGCTCATCCAACAAATTCTGGTAAATGCCTTCCACTTTCTTTGGGTCAAAAAAATTCACGCCAGCGTAGAAGTATAGCGGCACGATGGGCAGTTCGTCGCGCACGAGCATCGTCTCGGCCTGGCGGAGAATCTCCGCGCGCTTCGCCGGTACCGTCTGCTGGTTCGCCCGGCGGATGAGTGCATCGTACGCGGCACTGACCCAGCCGGTGCGGTTGTTGCCGTTGTTGCTCATGAACATGTCGAGAAAGGTGTTCGGGTCGTTGTAATCGCCGATCCAACTGCTCCGGCTCAGGTCGTAATCCAGCGCGCTCTGGGCATTGTAATAAACCTTTGGCTCCATCTGGCGCAATTCCACTTTGATGCCGAGTTCCTTTTGCCACATGGCTTGCAACTCCACCGCGACCTGTTCGTCGCCCTTGTCGGTTTTGAGCAGATAGTGAAACGCCGGAAAGCCTTTGCCGCCGGGAAAGCCCGCCTCGGCCAGGAGCCGCCGCGCTTGCTCTGGATTGTAGTCGTGTCCCGTCGGCGGCTGATAAACACCCATGCCCTTGGGCGTGAAATGCGAAGTCGCCTTCTCGCCGTTGCGCGTGATTTTGGTGACGAGCCGCTGCTTGTCCACCGCCAACGCGAGCGCCTTGCGGACGCGCGCATCGTCAAACGGCTTGCGCTTGACGTTGTAGCGGTAGAAGTAGGTGCCGAGGTAATCGAAGCGATGGCAATCCGCCCGTTTGCCCAGCACGTCCATCAGATCATTGGGCACCAGATTCTTGTCCCAGATCACGTCCGCCTGGCCGGTTTCGTAGAGGTTCAGTGCGGTGGTGGCGGATTTGATGGGAAGGAAATCCACGATCGAACTGCGGACGTTTGTGGCGTCCCAATAACGGGGATTTTTGCGGAGGCGCACGCGATCATTCAGCCGCCAGAAGTCCAGACAGAACGCCCCATTCACCGGCAGGGGCGGTTGCATGAGCCAGCGGTCGCCGTGTTTCTCAATCCAAAACTTGGGCACCACCGCCAGCGTGGGAAACGCGCAGAGATCGAGGAAAAAGGCCGTGGGACTGAGGAGTTCCACGCGCAACGTGCGTTCGTCAGTTGCGCGCACGGCCACGTCGCTGCCCGTGAATGGACGACCTGTCGCGGCGTTGGTCTTCCCGCTGTTGAAGTCCTCCGCGCCCTTGATAAAAAAAAGCTGGCCCGCGTATTCGGCACCCGTCAGTGGATCCAGCGCGCGCCGCCAGGACCACACCACGTCTTCCGCCGTGATCGACTGGCCGGTGCTCCAGACGGCGTTCGTGCGGAGGTGGAAAGTATAGACCGTGCCGTCCGGCGAGATTTCCCAGCGCTCGGCCAGTGCGGGAACGGGCGTGGCGTTCGTTCCCTCCAGTCGGGTCAAGCCTTCGTACAGCGCTTTGACGATGCGCATCTCCGCCTGTGTGGAAATAATGGCCGGGTCGAGCGAATCCGGTTCCGCGCCGTTGATGATGGTGAGGTCAGCGCGCGGTTCCTGGCGAAGGCAGCCGGAGAGAAGGAGAAGAAGGATGAGGGATGAGGGATGAAGTATGAAACGGATCGCTCGCACAGCGGTTTTCATAATGCATACCTCATACTTCATCCCTGCAAAGACCAAACGCCCTCGGAAGATTTCCCAGGGCGTGGCGCGCGGACTTCATGGCGCGGAATTATTTTTTCGTCGCCGCCGGCACGTTCGTCGTCGTGGTGGTCAGGAGCGAGGTGGCGTCGAGGGCCGGCGTGGGGGCTGGAACCACGGCTTTGGCGGCGGGCGGGGGCAGGGTGGCCGGGGCGGCAGCGGCGGGCGCTTCCTTCAGTTTCTTGCCAATCCCGATCTTCACCTTTTGGGCGTTCAAAATGGAGAGCGTGAGCGACAGCACCAGGAAAATCCCGGCCGCATACTTGGTGATCATGGTGAGCGCATTGCCCGAGCCAGCCCCGAACAGCGCATCCGTCGCGCCGCCGCCGAAAGCCGTGCCCATGCCGGCCTCCTTTTTGGGAAGCTGGATCAACACCAGAAAAATCAACGCCAGGCAGTCCAGCACCATCAGGACCGTCAAAAAACCAATGAATAGAGTCATAATAATTCGCTTAAATGGAGTTCTTCACAATGTCCGAAAAACTCCGTACTTCGAGGGATGCTCCGCCGACGAGCGCACCATCCACGTCGGGCTGGCTCATCAACTCGCGGGCATTTCCCGACTTCACACTGCCACCGTATTGGATGCGCACCCGTTTGGCAACCGCTTCGTCAAATTGTTCCGCCAGCGTCCGCCGGATGAACGCGTGCGCCGCCTGCGCCTGCTCGGTCGTCGCCGTCCGGCCCGTGCCGATGGCCCACACCGGTTCGTACGCGATGATGGTTTCCTCCATCTGCTCCTTGGTCAAGCCCGCCAAACTTCCCTTGATTTGCGCGCCGACAATGTGCTCGGTCTTCTCCGCCTCGCGCTCCGCCAGGGTTTCGCCCACGCAAACGATCGGCTTCAAGGACGCGGCATGTGCAGCCAGCGTTTTCTTGGCGATCAAAGCGTCCGATTCCTTTTGATACAGGCGGCGCTCCGAATGGCCGAGGATGACGTAGCGCACGGAAAATTCCTTAAGCATGCCGGCGGCAATTTCGCCGGTGTAAGCGCCACCGTTCTGCTCGCTCATGTTTTGCGCGCCCAGTCGCAGATTCGTTTCTAGGATTGCTTTGGACACCTCGCTCAACGCGGTGAACGGCGGACAAACCACGATGTCCACCTCTTTCACGGCGGCCAGTTCGCGCTTCAAATCGCCCACGAGATCCAGCGCCTCGGCGACGGTTTTGTTCATCTTCCAGTTGCCGGCGATGATCAGTTTGCGTTCTTTGTCCATAGTCTGTTCACTCCATCCGACCGAATCATTTGTCCGTCAGCGCCGCCACACCCGGCAGCACTTTGCCCTCAAGAAATTCCAGGCTCGCGCCGCCACCGGTGCTCATGAACGTCACCTGATCGCCCAGCCCGGCCTGGTTCAGCGCCTTCACGCTGTCGCCGCCGCCGATAATACTCTTTGCGCCGTGCTGCTGCGTCGCCTCCACCACCGCCCGAGCCACGATGTTCGTACCTTCCGCAAATCGCTGGTCCTCAAACATCCCCATCGGGCCGTTCCATAAAATTGTCTTCGCGCCTCGAATCACCTCGGCGTATTTCTTCGCCGTCTCCGGGCCGATGTCAAAACCTTCGGCGTCGTCGGGAATGTTGGGCTCCGAATTCAGGCGCGGGTTTTGCAATTCAAAGACTGGCTTGCCCTTCTTGTTCACCTTTCCGGTATCCACCGGGGTGGCGATGATGTTGTCGGCCGGGATCAAAAACCGCACGCCGAGCTTATTGGCCTTGGCTTCTGCGGCGAGCGCCACGTCCATCTTGTCCGGCTCGATGAGCGATTTGCCGGTCTTCAATCCCTTCGCCAGCTTGAACGTGTAAGCCATCGCGCCGCCAATCAAAATCGTGTCGGCCTTTTCCAGCAGACGGTCGATGACCTGGATTTTGTCGGACACCTTTGCGCCGCCGAGGATGACCACGAACGGCCGAGCCGGAGATTCCAGTTCGTCGCCGAGGAATTTCAATTCGCGTTCCATCAGCAACCCCGCCGCGCACTGGCCACCGCGCCGGGCCACGATGCGCGCCACGCCTTCCGTGCTCGCGTGCGCGCGATGCGCCGCGCCAAAGGCGTCGTTCACATAAAGGTCAGCGATCTGGGCGAGCTTCTCCGCGAAAGTCGCGTCGTTCGCCTCTTCCTCGTTGTAATAACGGACGTTTTCCAAAAGCAAAATATCACCGGGCTGCATGACTGAAACCGTCTGCTCCACCTTCTCGCCGATGCAATCATCCACAAACGCCACGGGTCGGCCAATCATGTCGGCCAGCTTCATCGCGACGGGCCGGAGTGACATCGACGCCTCGCGCTGGCCTTTGGGGCGACCGAGGTGGGCGGCGAGAATCAGCTTGGCCCCCTGGTTCACCAGGAGTTCCAGCGTTGGGAGCGTTTCCTTGATGCGCGTGGCGTCGTTGATGACCATCTGGCCATCCTTTTCCTCCATCGGCACGTTGTAATCAACGCGCAGGAAGACGCGTTTGCCGCGCACATTCAAATCTTTGACCGTCAGTTTCGCCATATCAAGGGGCGAGAGGATAGCGAAGCCAGCGTATGAGTCAATCAGGGGATTTGACAGCGATTGTTGCGGGGTATTTACGCTGATGGCGCTGCTCCGGCGACGCGCAAAGCCGCCGCGACCACCCGTTCGACGCTGAGTATGTTCATGCAGCGGAAATCGATGGGGCATTCGCGCAAAAAACAGGGGGCGCAGGGCACAACGGACTTCAACAACTGGTGCCGGGTGTCACCGGGCAGTCCCGGCCCGGTCAACTCCGGCGAGGTGCTGCCAAAAAGCGCCACCACGGGCGTGCCGACCGCTGCCGCGAGGTGCATGGGGCCGGTGTCGTTGGTGAGCAGAACGCGGCAGGCCTTGAGCGCGGCGCAGAGTTCGCGCAGCGAGGTTTGGCCCGCAAGATTTAATGCCGAACCGGGGATCGCAGGGGAGCGGCGAGCGGCGGCGGATTGAATCTGCGCGGCGATGTCCGAAGCCAGCTCGGCATCTGCCTTGCCGCCGAAGATGACCCACCGGCAATTCGTGCGCTGTTGCAATTCGATGGCAGCGGCGACGAATCGATCGCGCGGCCAGCGTTTGGCCGGGCCGTATTCCGCACCGGGATTTAATCCAAACAAAGGCCGCGAATCCGACTGCAAATCAAAACGCCGGCTCACTTCTGACACCTCCGTATCGGATACTTGAATGAGCGGCGGCAATGGCTCGGCCCGCGCGCCCAACGCGGCAACCAGGTGCAGATAATGATGGAGATGGTGCGCGCGGGCGGGAATCGCGGCGGCAGGCGGTGGCGATGATTGAATCAACTGGTTCACTTCTGCCACGGAACGTTTGTGTGTCGGGACGGCATCGGCGCGCGGATGAATGGCGTGGGTCAACAGCCAGTGGCGCCCCGCGCCGCCATAGCCGAGGCGTTGCGGAATGCGCGCTAGCCAGACCGCCAG
>JBKJSC010000129.1:0-11805 GCA_046593035.1 Limisphaerales bacterium
CCGGGTCGGCGAGGCCGCGAGGCGGCGGAGAGACGGACGGCGAATCTCGCAACGTCTTCGGCAATGGGCACTCGGCGGACGACTTCCTGGAAGGCGATGAGCTGCTTGCCGCTGAAGAGTTTATGCACCGGCTCGGCGCTGCTCGATGTGGTGCGCGTGACGACTTTCACCTCGTCGTCTTCGCTGAGATAGTCGATGACGATGTTCAGCATGAAGCGGTCGAGCTGGGCCTCGGGCAGCGGATAGGTGCCTTCCATCTCGATGGGATTTTGGGTGGCGAGGACGAAGAACGGCTCCTCCAGCACATGACGTACGCCGGCGGCGGTGACCTGATGCTCCTGCATCGCCTCGAGCAGGGCGGCCTGAGTTTTGGGCGGCGTGCGGTTGATTTCGTCGGCCAAAATCATGTGCGCGAAAATCGGCCCTTTCACAAAAACCATCCGTCTTCCGTCGTTGGATTCCTCCAGAATCTCTGTGCCCGTGATGTCCGCGGGCATGAGGTCGGGCGTGAATTGGATGCGCAGGAACCGCAGGTGAAAGATTTGGGCGATGGATTTGACGAGCAGCGTCTTGGCCAATCCGGGCGCGCCGGTAATCAGACAATGCCCGCCAGCAAAGAGGGCGATCAATAGTTCTTCGATGATCTCCTTCTGGCCGACGATGACCTTGGCCAGTTCGGCCTCGATCCGTGCGCGGCCCGCGACGAGTTGTTCGACAATTTGTTGTTCGGTGGGTTCCGCCGGGGCGGCTTGGATTTCGAGGTTCGTTGTTTCCGTCGTAGTTTCCACTGGTTGCCTTTCTGTTTGTTTATCCGCGTGATCCGCGGGCCTTCGCTTCAATGTGTCATGGCGTAAAAGATGATGTTGATGCCGAGCGGATAGGCGTACTTCTCGGAGAAGTTTTTGAAGTAATAATGATTCTCGCCTTCGCGCTCCCAGCCATCGCCGTTGTCCGTGTTGTGCGTGGCAATGACCATTATCCGGCCCTTGTCGTCAAACCACGCGCGGTGATGGACCTCCCGCGCATCCTCACGTTCCCAGGTGATGCCAGTCTGCTCACTCCACGTACCCGTGCGGACATTCGGCACCTGGCCTTTCTCCTTGATCTTGAAGACGCAACTGTAGAGCGGGTGGTCGAGGGACAGCTCGGTGAATTCGCGCTCCGGGAAAACCCGCTTCATCTCCCGTTCGAGATTCGCCCATTCCGCTTCACCCCAGAAATCATCCACCATCAGGAACCCGCCGTTGAGCAGGTAACGGCGCAGGATGGGCACTTCCTCCTCCCTGAGCTGCAGCGAGCCTACCTCGACCATGTAAATCCATGGATAGCGGAACAATTCCGGGTCGGTAAGGTTCAGCACTCGTCCGTCGGGATCGACTTTCATCGAAGTCATCTGCTGGAGCCGGTAGGAAAGATTCAGATCGCTGTCCGGAAAGTCGATGCCACAGGAGCCGCGACCCCACCGCCCGTTCGATTGATAACGGATGCGCACGAAAGTAAAAACATCGCGCTCAAAGCCGGGGGCATTCGTCCAGTTCGGCGTGCCCGAGCTGTGCGACTCGACCTCGCGCGCCGTGCGGACGGAGGGATGGATGTCACTCGATTCGCCGCCACCCCAGCGCTGCGCCAAGGCCGCGCCCGCAAAGACGAGCGTCACCGCCAGCAGGCCAAGTATCGGTTTGCGATTCATGGCTATTTCACCGGAATGACGGCGGCACCGGTCTGTTTCGTCGGCGGCTTCGCCTCAATTTCGAGCAACAACTTGTGCGCCTCACGAAAACGCGGCGCTTCCTCCAGCGCTTGCAACACATGCCGTTTGGCGGCCGCATCGCCGGACTGATGCAACAACTTCGCCAACCGGAAATGAACTTCCGCAGGATCGGACGGGTCGAGCAGCAGCAACGTCTTGTAAGAATCAATGGCGGGTTTGATCCGGGCCAACTCCTCGCTGGCCCGCGCTAGATGCTGATGCGGGGCGGCCAGCAGCGGATTGACGGCGAGAAATCGTTCCGCGTTCTGCGCAACGGCAGCCCAGTCCTTCGCGGCGGCGGATAATTCCATCATCCGCAGAAACGCGTCCGTCGCGTCGGGGTCGAGCGCGGTCAATTTGGCCAGCACCGCGCGCTCGGCTTCGGTTTCCTTCAATTCGCGGTGGACTTCGGCAAGCGCATGATACGCGTTGCCCGGCTCGCTGTGGCCGGGATACAATTCGATCAATTTCTTCAGCGGCGCTTTGGCCTCCTCCCATTTCTTCGCCTGGGTCAGTTGCCGGGCCTGCTGCCCCAGCGCGTAAAAGTTCGTCGGGCTTTTCGCGATCCATTCGGCCTGCGTCGTGCCGGTGCTTGAAAGTAAATTGGTGCTTTTATCCTTGTCCTCAGCGGGGGCGAAGACAGTCGGCACTTTGGTCGATCGCGCGCCGTTCAAGCCCGCTGCCTTCGGCTTTTCAAAGTCCAGTCCCGGCGCGAGTTTTGCCGCGCGCTCCTTCGCGAAGGCGGCGAAGTCCGTTTCGATCTTCGCCAGCGGCGCAGTGTGGGTGGCGATGGCGGTGTTGATTTCCACGCCCTTGGCCAGGTCGTTCAGAATCGCTTTCAATTTTTCCGCGCCGAATTGCTGGATGAGAAACTCCACCGCCAGCGACGACTCGTAGTAGGCGAATTGCAAATGCGTGTCGCTCTTCGGCGCGAGAAAGGCCGCGCTCAGATCGCCCACGGGCGTCAGTTCCTTGCCAAGGACCATCTCGCGATAACGCGGGGTCATCGCCTGGCCCCATGCCGGGTTCGCCTGCCGTTCCTCATAGACTGAAATCCCTTCGCTCAACCAGCGCGGCATTTTGTTTTTCGTGAGGCTCAGGGTGACGACGTGGCAGAACTCATGCCAGAGCACCGCCTCCCAGTTGGCGGGATGCGCCGCCTGCGACGCCGGGCTGTTCGCCGTGATGACGCTGCCAAAGCAAACACCGAGATAGCCCGCGCCGCCAGGCATGCCGAAAGTGCGCACGGCGAAATCTTTTTGCTCGGGAAAGATTTCCACGATGGTGGGTCGCTCCAGGTTGATCCCGTATTTGGCGCACAACGTCGCGCGCGCCCGCCCCAGCAAATCGAGGACTTTGCCGCCGTAAATTGCGGCCTCGGACGGACTCATGCGCAGGATGAAATGCTCGTTCGTGAGCGTCTGAAATTTGGCCATGCTGTCCTTGAGCGTGACCTGGTTGTAGGCGGTCACGTCATAGCCATCGTCGCGATAAACTTCGTCGGCGAGACTCCAGCTTTCCGCTTCCTCGCCGAGCCGCAACAGGTCCTGCGCCAACTGGCTCTTGGCCGGCAGAAAGTTTTTGTCAAAGAGCAAGGCCTGCCGTTGCGCCGCGGCTCCCTCGGCAAAACGGTATTTTTGCGAAAGCTTTTTGCCGATGAGATGATCCACCGCCGGATTGCCCGGCCACGATTGCAACGCCGCCGCGTGGGCTTTTTTTTCCGCGCTGGCATCGCTGCGCAGATGGGCGAGGATCGCGCGATACGCCCACGCCTCCGGATGGGCCGGATTCACCTCCAGCGCCCGGCGCAACATCTTTTCCGCAGCGGCATATTCCTCGGCATCGACGAGGTGATCGGCCAGCAGCAGGAGGCTGGGTACATGGTTGGCATTCACCTTGAGCACCTGATCCAGCGCACGTAGCATCACTTCGCGTTCACTGGTGGAAAAAGATTTGGCGACGCCGAACAGCAGGTCGGGATCTTCGGGGAATTTCTTCAAGCCCTCCTGAAACAGCTTCGCAGCCAGTTGATAATCATGCTTGCTCAACGCCAGTTCGCCGGTGGCCAGATACACGTCGCGATTGGTGGGATCGGCTTTTTTTGCGGGATCAAAGATTTTTTCCAGCACGAGTTTGGGGTCGGCTCCGAGCAGCAGCGCGGATCGACCGAGGGCCAGGAGATTGGGAGGATCGCGATACGCCCAGGAGCGGTTGCCCGCGAGCTGGTTGATTTCCTCGAGCATCTCTCGCGCGCGGTTGGTCTGGCCGTTTTGACGGAACACCTCGTGGCCGAGCAGGCGCGTGCGAATGCTGGTGTAGTAACGGGAAAGATTGGTGGTGATCACCGCCTGCGCGTTGGTGTACTGGCCAAGCGTCATCAACGAACTGGTCAGGAGCAGCCGCCAGTCCTCATCCGGATCGCCGGCATTGATGGCTTGCCCGGCCAGGCGGACGCAATTGGTGTAGTTGCCGGAACTAAATTCCTTGCGCGCCTGCTGCAAGTCCGCCACCGCCAGTTGAACACTTGCGCCGCCCACGAACACGACACACCACCAAATCCGCCAGACCAGCGCGCCGACGCGGCAACGCCCCGACAAAGACGCGGCAGACGGCTGGAGGTTTTGATGGTTCACGCGAATGAATTTTGTTTGGTGTCGCGGCAAACGTAAAGCTTCGCGTGGAGAAATCAATTACCGAAGAGCTTCTAAACACTCCCTGTTCGTTCTTCAGGTGGCTCGGGACGTTTCATCACGGAGCCGCTCCTTGATGTAGGGGTGCGTTCGGAGATCACCCAGCCGGGCGGTGAGCTGGTTCAGCTTGGCGCGGTAGGTGGCTTGATCCTCGTGACTGAGGGCGCTCATCGAATCGGCGAGCAGACAAAAGGCGTGGACGAGACCCGAACGCGGCTGGCTGGCCTCTCCGTCGGCCTCCGGAAACTCGGCATCCAGAAGCAGCAGCTCGGCCAGCGTCACTGCCCGGACGTGGCGCAACGCCCCGGCGGAGTTCAATCGTTGCGCGACCGCTTCCGGTGATAACTGTTTCAATTGCGGGAGACTCAGCCCGATGGTTTGCCGGCAGGTTCGCTCCAACTCCTCCCTGGCCTCGGCGAGTTTGCCGGCCTGCTGTTTGGCGACCACGCCCGCGAGCAGCGCGGCAATCTGCGCGACCAACCGCATGATGTGATCTCTAGCCATGGGAAATCAGGAGGCGACTCCTTAATTAGGTGACAAGGCGAATAAGCTCTTGCAGTTTTGTAAGAATAACGGCACTTGGGTTCTGGTTTTTCCAATCATGGTGGGACAAACTGCCGACCTCCATGGTCAAAGTGTCAAACCCAGAGCGGTTCCCAAGGACATCCCTCACCCGCTCAACCTCATTAAGAAATGTTGGGACTTTAGCCCGGTATGCTGCTTCACTTTGGGCGTCATAGGAGGAGCCAGCTCGGGCTTCCGGTTCGGCAATCTCAACTTGCCATTGCTTGAGAAAACCAAGGAAGTGTCGTTTTCTGGTGGAGCCGTCACGATTCAAGGTGAATTTGTGGCCAATGACGCCGCCCACAAAACCAGTGATAAAAGCTGTTATGATTGTGTTCATCATATTCTGTGGTTCGGAATGTTTGTCCGATTAGGGATCGCACTTGGAAGCGGCATAATATCGGCATCACACATTTAGGCCAGCTTCGACAGGGGGCGCCGCCTTATCCCCCAAAACTCACGCGAGGTTCGGTTCGGGAAGTGGTCGAGTGGCTTGGCTCTCGGCTGGATGATAACCATTGACCGCGCCCGGTTGGGCGGACGGCGGCGCGCAGAAACGCTGGAGAATGTTCGCCAGCAGATCCAGTTGCTCGCGCTGGTATTCGCCCATCAGGCAGATTTGAACCCAGTTGCGCTGGCGCAGGTATTCGCTGTTGTAACTCAGCAAATAGCCCGCCTCCTGCAAACGCCGGCCCACATCGGTGGAGGGAATTTCCGCCGGGAGAACAATCGTCACGACCGCCGGCGCGGCGTCGGCCTCTGCGGCAAGGATGTGGAAACCCAGTTCGCGCAATTGTGCCCGCAGCCGGGTGGAGAGTTCCGCCAGTTCCGCGAGACGGCGGGGCCAGGCGACACGCTTCACGGCGGTTTGCAGCGCGTGGAGCAAATTGGACGAATGGGTGAACGGCGTGCCGTCGTTGCGGGCGTAAAGGCCCAGGTCGAGATAGCGGGGAAGTTTCTCCGGCGCGGGCGCGATGTCATGATGATAGAACACCAGGGCGAGTCCGGGATAAGCGCCGAGTCCCTTGCCGCTGACGCCGGACGCGAGATACACGCCGTCCAGTTGCACGGGCGCGGTGCCGATGGAACTGATGCAGTCGAGGCAGAGCTTGACGCCGCGTTCGGCGCAGAGCGTTTTCAACACGGGCAGGTGGTTCAACACGCCGGCGGAAGTTTCGCCATGCGCGCACCACAGCCAGCCAGGCGCGGGCGATTGGGCGAGTTGCTGCCGGATGGCAGCGTAATTCAGCGGTTTGCCCCAGGGAAATTTCAGCGTGTCGAACTTCAACCCGGCGCGGCGGGCCTGGTCCATCAAACGTTCGCCGAACTCGCCGTTGCTCACGACCAGCCCCGGTTGGCGTTCGAGCGCGAGTTGCCCGGCGATGGCGTCGTTGGCCAGCGTGCCAGAGCCGAGGAGTAGTTCGACTTTTTTAGCGCTGACGAGATCGCAAAGCATTTTCTTGGTCGCCCGCAAGTCGGCCAGAAACGCCTCAGAGCGGTGCGATTCGGGAAATTGCTCGAACGCCCGGCGCACGGCGGGATGAACCGCCACGGGACCGGGCAGGAAGTTGACGCGCGCCGCCGGAAACACGGGCGCGGGCGCGGTATTGCGGAAGAACTCGCCAACCTTCGGCGTGAAGTTTTCCAAGGTGATTAGCATCGGCTGGAATTGCGCGTCGCCCGTGCCGACTAAGGGGCCGAAGGGCGTGAAGCCGAGGTGGCGGTAAAGTTTGGCCTGGCGCGTGGTGCCGGAAATGACCGCCAGATCGTAGCCTTGTTGCTGGGAATATTGCCAGAGGAGTCCGAGCAGACCGTAGAACACCTGGCCGCTGCGGAATTTTTTGTCCACGGCCAGCAGGCGGATTTCACAGATCGAACGGCCGGCGGGCAGATGGGCATCAAGGTCGGGAATCTTCTGATCGAGTGAAAACGGGCGGCGTCCGCGCAGCGCCAGCATCCCGACGAGTTCGCCGCCGCACAGGCCGATCAAGTAAGTGTTCTCCGCGTGAAACTTGTCCACGAGCCGGCGTGTGGCCGACGGTTGATGCTGCGGAATCTCCTCGACGAAGGTCTGGTAGTTAAGGCGATGGATGAGTTCAAACTCCCAATCTTCGCTGGCGATCTTGAACTGAAATGGCGGCCGTTCGTTCATGCTTATTTCGTTGGCGGATTCGGATCGGGTTGACTATGACGGCGCGCGGAGAAACGGGCAAGTTCTTCGGCTACATTTTTTCGATGGGCGAAAAGGGTCAGCGCGGCCAGCCCGGCAACGCCCACGGTGGTCGCGGGTTCCGTGCCCCGCAACAGGCACACCACCGGCACCAGCGCGAACGCCAGCAGGCCGCTCAACACGGAACTCCGGAGCATCACGTAAGCCACCGCCGTCAACCCCGCAAAGACCAGGACCGACCGGTAATCAGAAACCAAAATGGCCCCCAGCGAAGTATTCATGCCTTTGCCGCCGCGAAACCGCAGTTGCGCCGGCCACAGATGGCCCAACATCGCGCCCACCGCCGCCAGCGCCATCAGCCAGGCGTTGCCCGTGAAATACCACGCCAGCCCGACGGCGAGCGCGCTCTTGCCCGCGTCGCCCAGCAGCGTCACGGCGAAGCCCCACGGCCCGGCGATGCGCCCGATGTTCTTCGCGCCCACATTACCGCTGCCCAGTTCGTGGATGTCCTGACCCGTGCGGAGGCGGATGAAGTAGTAGCCGGTGATGAAACAGCCGAGGAGATAACTGAAAAGCAGAATGCCCATGGCCTGGCCAATAATTGAAGAGGATCCGAACATCTGTTCAACCCATGTCATATCCGTGCCTTCTTATACCAGAAGGATCAGGGAAAGGTCACACGAAATTTCAGGCCGAGACCGGGGAGGAGGACGTCAGCCGCCCTTTTTTACCGTATTCACCCACTCCTGGTTGTCCAGATACCACCGCACCGTTTCGCGGATGCCGGTTTCAAAGGTGTGGGCGGGCGTCCAGCCGAGTTCGTCTTTGATCTTGGTCGCGTCGATGGCGTAGCGGCGGTCGTGGCCGGGGCGGTCTTTGACGAAGCTGATGAGCGAGCGGGAATGGCCGCCGGTTTGCGGCGAGAGTTCGTCGATGAGGTCGCAAATGAGCTGGACGATGTGGAGGTTCGCCCATTCGTTGTGGCCGCCGATGTTGTAGGTCTCGCCATTCGCGCCGCGCGTGAGCACCTGCCAGAGCGCCTCGGCGTGGTCGCGCACGAAGAGCCAGTCGCGCACATTCAAGCCGTCGCCATAGACGGGCACGGGCTTGCGCGCAAGCACGCTTTGGATGACGACAGGGATGAGCTTTTCCGGGAATTGAAACGGGCCGTAGTTGTTCGAGCAGTTCGTGATGACCGTGTTCAGCCCGTAGGTGTGCTGGTAGGCGCGCACGAGCAGGTCGCTCGACGCTTTGCTGGCGGAATAAGGCGAGTTCGGCGCGTAGGAGGTTGTTTCGGTGAAGAAGCCGGTTGCGCCGAGCGAGCCATAAACTTCGTCAGTGGAAACGTGGTGAAATCGGGTTTGGGGTCTGGCGTCTGGGGTCTGGGCGGACAGCCATTGGGCACGGCAGGCTTCAAGCAGGTGGAAGGTGCCAATGATGTTGGTAGAAATGAAATCGGCCGGTCCGGTGATGGAACGGTCCACGTGGGATTCGGCGGCCAGGTGCAGGACGTGAGTGATGGCGTGTTGTTGGACGACGCGAACGACTTCAGCCTTGTCGCGCAGATCCACTTTTTCGAAGAAGTATTTGGCGTGGCCGGAAACTTTTTCCAGGTTCGCAAGATGGCCGGCGTAAGTGAGGCAATCGAGGTTGACGAGCTTCGCGACCTCGGGCCGGTCAATGACGTGATGAATGAGGTTCGAGCCGATGAAGCCCGCGCCGCCGGTGATGAGAAGATTCATGGTTTTTTAGCCACGGAAGGAACACGGAAAAAACACGGATGAAGAAAAAGGGGGTTAATAAGGAGAGCAGGAAGGCAGGAGGAGATGGAGCACGGAGGCCGCAGTTTTACGCCTGCCCTCCTGCATTCCTTATGAGTTTCCATATCCGTGTTCAGTCCGTGTTTCATCCGTGGCTCAAGTTTTGGGTGCCGTGTACCATTCCTTGAGCGAACTTTCCAACGCTTCCTCGACGGGCCGCAGCTTCACGCCGGTGGCCAGCAGTTTGGAGACATCCAGCACGCAGTTGGAGCGGGGAGTTTTGGCGGCAACCTGATAAAATTCCTCGTCGCTGGCCCAAAACTCGAACGCGCGCTTTGGCTTCAAAATGCGGCGAATCATTTCAATCACCAGTCGCGTGGTGACGAAGCCGGGATTCGTAACGTTGTAGGTGCCGAAGGGCGCGCGGCGTTCCCACAGATCAAGACACGCTGCCGCAAAGTCGCCGCGATGCGAGAGCGAGTTCACGTTGTCATAGACCTTCGCATAGCGCTGCACTTTGCTGAGGTAGTTGCGACCGCTGTCGAACTCGTCGAACGGAATGCGCAGCCGCCAGACGAAGCTTTGGCCCGCGCCGACGATGGCTTCTTCCGCCAGCGCCTTGGTGCCGCTGTAAAAACTGCATGGCGGCGAACGAAAGGAAAAATTCGGCTCGTCCGTCTCGGTGAAGCCGTGAATGGCCGAAGGATTCTCCGTTGCGAGAGCCTTGAGTTCGGGTTGAGTCAAATCCTTTTCTACGCGCACCTGTCCGGCTTCGGCGATTTTGGCACCGCTGTAAATGCAGCCGGACGAAACGTGTCCCCAGGGGATGCCAGCCACCGCACAGGCGTGCGCGATGGTTTGGGGCAGCAGCGTGTTGCCGGCGAGCGTGTCGGCCTTCGCATTCTCGCACGCGTCCACGTTCGGTTTGCCGGTGAAGCCAGCGCAGTTGATGACGAATTCTGGCTTAACTTCGCGGAGATACCTTAAGAGCGTGTCAAAGCGCGTATAATCAACGCGAGCGCGGGAAACCAATTGCATGCGGGCATTGCGCCGGACCAGTTCGTTGATGAATGCTTGTCCGATATACCCACTCCCACCCAACACTGATATTACGCAGTCGCGACCAATCATTTGCAGCCTTATTATTTCAAGCGCTTCGCCTCCGCCACCACTTCCTTGAGAAGATAATCGCGGTATTCGCAATTCGGCATGGCACTCACGAGCGCCTCCAGTTGCGCGAGGGAAAGAAACCCGCGCCGGAACGCCGCTTCTTCCGGGCAACCGACCTTGATGCCCTGCCGCTTCTCGATGGTCTGCACGTAGGCGCTGGCTTCGTGGAGACTGCTGCTGGTGCCCGCGTCCAGCCACGCGAAGCCGCGACCCAAGCGCGACACCCGCAACTGCCCGCGCTTGAGATATTCCACGTTCACGTCGGTGATTTCCAACTCACCGCGCGCCGAGGGCTTCAACGCCTTGGTGATGGCCAGCACGCTGTTGTCGTAAATATAAAGTCCGGGCACGGCGAAGTTGCTCTTGGGCTGTTTCGGTTTTTCCTCAATGGAAATCGCTTTGCCATCGGCGTCAAATTCCACCACGCCGTAGCGTTCCGGGTCGTGGACGTGGTAGCCGAAAATCGTCGCGCCCCCAGTGAAGTCCGCGAAGGCGCGGTGAAAACTGTCGCCGCCGTAAAAAATATTGTCACCGAGAATGAGCGTCACCGCGTCGTTGCCGATGAACGATTCCGCGATGAGGAACGCCTGCGCGATGCCGGCTGGCTGGGCTTGTTCGTGGTATTCAATCTTCAATCCCCACGCCGCGCCGTCACCGAGCAACTGCCAGAAGCGCGGCAAATCGTGCGGGGTCGAGATGAGGCACAATTCGCGAATGCCGTTTTCGATCAGCGTGGTGAGCGGGTAATAAACCATCGGCTTGTCAAACACGGGTTGGAGCTGCTTGCTCGCCACGCGCGTGAGCGGGAAGAGCCGCGACCCCGCGCCGCCTGCCAGTATGATGCCTTTCATTGCGGCAAAGAATACAGGAGTCAGAATTCAGAATCCAGCAGCATGTGCCGGGCGGTGCCGACTGGTGGAAAAATCATTTTTATCAGGAAGGCAGGAAGGCAGGAATTGGAGAGGCAGGAGATTTCAAAAACTTTGTAGCGGTGGTCTGTGATCGCCGTGAGTTGGTGAACTTTCACGGGAATTCGGCGGTCACAGACCGCCGCTACAATGCCGATGACAACTATTGAAGAAGTTTCGATCCTTCGTTCCTGCCTTCCTGCTTTCCTTATGAAAAACCTCCTTTCAGCTTCTTGGATGGAATTTTCGGTGTACCTCGCGCAACCGGCTCCCGGCGACGTGGGTGTAAACCTCCGTCGTGCTGATGCTCGCGTGGCCGAGTAGTTCCTGGATGACGCGCAAGTCCGCGCCGTGTTCGAGCAGGTGCGTGGCAAAACTGTGCCGCAGCATATGCGGCGTGATGTTGCGTTCGAGGCCGGACTGTTTCACCCGCTGCTTGATGCGCCCCCACATGGTGACATGCGCGAACGGAGTGCCACGTTGCGTGAGGAACAGGTTCGCGGGCGAACGCGGCGTGACGAGCTTGGGCCGGCCCGCATTGAGATAACGCTGAATCGCCGCGCTGGCTTGACGCCCCAACGGAACCACGCGCTCTTTGTTTCCCTTGCCGATGACCGTGACGAATCCCGCGTCGAGGTGAAGCTGCTCCAGGCGGATGTTTCGTAGTTCGGCCAGGCGCAAACCGGAGGCGTAGGCCAGTTCAAGAATGGCCTGGGCGCACAAATCATTCGCCGTCTCTTGCGCGGGCGGTGTGAGTAGCCGGGTGATTTCGTCGTTTGACAGGGCTTTGGGC
>JBKJSC010000085.1:0-15352 GCA_046593035.1 Limisphaerales bacterium
GCTGCTGCCAAAAATGTTGGAGCAACACAAATTGCTGGGCCGCACTCTAGGCACCCGCATTGCAGAGGACAAGTGGGTCGATGAAATGAGCCAGACGATTTTCAAATCGACTCCGCAACAAGCCGCCGACACCGTCGCCGCTGCCCTCGCCGAAGGCATGTCACCCGCCGCCGTGGGCGAGGCGATTTCACTCGCCGCGAACCAATTGGTGCTCCGCGACCACGGCCGCACGCCGTCCCAGGAGATTCTCGGCAAACCCATCGGCAGTGTGCATGGCGATTCCATCGGGGTCCACGCCTGCGATTCCGCGAATGCCTGGCGCAACATGGCGCGCGTGAGCAATCCCCGGAACACCTACGCCTGCCTGATCCTGGGCGCGTATCAAATGGCGCTCGACCGCGGCGCGCGCGGCGGCGATTTCCTGAATTGGCAGCCAGTCCCGGTGGAGTGGCATCTCAACAAAGTCACGAGCACCGACGCGGCGGGGCTGCTGCGCGAAGCCGAGGAAGCGATCCGCAACAATCTCCAGGCCCAGGCCGCTGCAGCGATTCATCGCTACGGCGAGAAAGGCTTCGCGCCGCGCCCGGTGTTCGACCTGCTGCTGCGTTATGCGATCAGCGAGGACGGCGCGCTCCACGCGGAAAAATATTACCGCACCGTGACTGAGGAATTCAACGCCACCCGGTCCGCGTTCCGGTGGCGGCAGTTGGTGGCGCTCGCCCGCGTCACCGCCAGCGAGTTCGGACGCCCTGCCCCCGGCTATGCCGAGGCGCGCAGCCTGCTCAAGGTCTGATCGCCAGTTGGATTATTTGCCACTCACCCGGCCGCGCTCACCAGCGCGGCCGGTTTGTTTTCTCACACAATTTCCACCGGGCACTTCGGCAGCGCATCGAGAAAGGCCTGGCCGTATTTCTTGGTCAGCACCCGGTTGTCCAGCACGACCACGATGCCGGTGTCATTCTTCGTGCGAATGAGTCGGCCCACGCCCTGGCGGAATTTCAGGATCGCTTCCGGCAGTGAGAATTCTCCAAAAGAATTTCCGCCGCGCGCTTCGATGGCCTCAATGCGCGCCTCAATCAGCGGATGATCCGGCACGGCAAACGGCAGGCGCGTGATGATAACATTCGAAAGCGCTTCGCCCGGCACATCCACTCCCTGCCAGAAACTCGCGGTGCCGAAGAGCACGCTGTCCACGTCGGCTTTGAATTTTTCCAGCATCAACGATCGGGGCGTGCCGGTGCCTTGCACGAAGCAGGCCAGGCCGAGCTGGTTGAAAAAAGGTGCCATTAACTCGGCGACTTCCTGCATCAGCTTGAAATTCGTGAACAGCACGAAGGCCTTGCCGTGGGTCTGCCGGACGAAATGTTCGATCCAGTGAATCAGCGCGTCGCGATAGCCAGGATCACGCGGATCGGGCATCTTGTTCGCGACAAACAATTTCATCTGCCGCTCGAAATCAAACGGCGAGCCAACTTGGAGCATCGTCGCCGCTTCCGCACCGACGCGCTGCGAAAAATACGTCAGCGGCGATGGTTTGCCGGTGATGGACGTGAAGGATTTCGTTTGCTTCCCGCCGCTCGCGCTTTGCCGTTCGCCGGCAGCAACGCCCAGGGTTGCACTCGTCATCACCACGCTCGTGTCACTTTCAAATAATCGCCTTCGCAAATACGCCGCGACGTCCACCGGGGCCGCATTGAGTGCGAGGCTGCGCTGCGCCTTGCCCGCGCGCTCGACCCAATAGACGTAGTCCGCCGACTCCTGGCTGAGAAATAGGGTCACTTCCTCGCGCAGTTCCGCCAGCCGGCGGTTGCACTCCACGAGCTCCTGTCCCGTGTCCTTGTCTTCGCTCGTCTTGATCAGTTCGCTCACGGCCTCGCGCACGCGCTGAAGCGGCAGCGTCACGTTGTCCGGCACCAAATCCGCCTGCCGGATGCGCAGTTCGGTCCATGCCCGCGTTCGCGCTGGAGAAGGTGAGCGCCTTCGCGCGTCGAAACCTTCTTCGCTGTCGCGCCGCTGGTTCAACGCCTCGCACGCCTCTTCGACCTTGGCAAAAAATTCATCGGCCTGTTTCAACAAATCCGCCACCAGCGTCACCGCCCGGCCCTGGCGCAACGTGGCCAGCAGGCCCTTTTCCGTCCGTGGATTCCACAGCCGGTTCAGCGCGTAACGCACCTGCCCACTGGAAACGCTCAGGCCAATGTGCTTCGACGCCACGCTCTCCACCGTGTGCGCCTCGTCGAAAATAATGAAGTCGTTCTTGAACAGGATGCCACCCTCCTGCTCTTCGTCCACACCGCCGAGTAACGTGAAAAATAGCGTGTGGTTCAGCACCAGCACGTCGGCGGCGAGAATGCGCTGGCGCGCGCGTTGGAAAAAACAGATGCCGTTCTGTTTGCCAAACTCGGATTGATAGCCGCAGATTTTCGGCGAGCACAAACCGCGCTCCGAACAGACGTGCGACCACACTTTCAGATCCGGCTCGATTTCAAAATCGCTCAGGCTGCCGTCCTTCGTGGTCAGCGCCCATTCACTGATGCGCTTCAACTCCTCCATCTCTGGCGAAGTGAACAGGCTGGTCGCCTGTTGCATCGCCTTGTGCAGCCGGCGCGAACACAGGTAATTGCTGCGACCTTTGAGCATCGTGAAGCTGAACTTCACCGGCACGGGCAACGCGCTGAACACTTGCTCCAGCATCGGCAGATCTTTTTCCGTGAGCTGCTCCTGAAGGTTGATGGTGTGCGTGGAGACGACCGCCTTCTTCTGCCTCGCCGTCGCGAACAAAATCGCCGGCACGAGATACGCCAGCGACTTGCCCACGCCCGTGCCCGCTTCGACCGCGAGGTGCCCGCCGTCCTGCAACGCCCGCGCCACGGCCACGGCCATCTGCTGTTGCTGCGGGCGAAACTCGAAGTTGCTGGCCTTGGAAAGAATGCCCGTCGGCGAAAAAAAATCTTCGACTTGTTTGACCAGATCAAGGCCGGAACCGGCGGGCTGGACTTCGTTAATTGAAATCATTTTTGTGCCGCAGCGGCGCGGCGGCGCAAAGTGTTTCCAGAATTAGGGAATCAAAGAAAGCGAATTTGTCCACGCAGAGTTTCTGCATCCTCATCCAGAAACAGGCTGGTCTTGCCCCGGCTCATGCCGCCACGGACGCGGTGGGCTGAATTTGCCGCCGCCAATGATCCACGTCAGCATTGCGCTTCAAGTCGCGGTCAACCTGCTTTTGATGGTCGAAGTAATAGGTCAGCGCCGCGTGCAACTGGGCCTGTGAAAGATGCGGCAGGCTTTGGAGAATCTCATCCGGCGACATGCCGAGCCGATAATAACCCGCGACTGTCCGCACCGCGATGCGCGTGCCCTTGACGATGGGCGCGCCACCGGCAATCCGCGCGTCGGACGCGATGTGAGGATATTTGAGGGCCGTCGTTTTCACGCGGTTAAGCTAACACAGCGGACGAGCGAGGCGAGCTTTTGTTGAGGCGACAAAATCCGCACCTTCAGGCTGATGTTTAACATCAAAAATCATTTCAAGAAGTCACGCTGGTAGGCAAATCGTCTTCGCCGGTGTGCATTTTTAATTCTTCCATCGCGAGTTCTTCTGCTTTGTCTATCGAATCCGTGATTGAACTTGTCCCATATGACCCCCACCCACGTTCGGCGTGACCACGCTCATCGTATTGTTTTTCTTCAAGCTGCACATGGTAGACTCCTTTGTCGTCGGCAAATATTTTAACTCTGCATTCGCCTGTCTTTGCGTTCATTTGTTTGACTAAACGCATATTATTGTTCCCTCACTCGTCGGGCCACTTCTTCCACGACCGCTTTATTTTTCACGATTGAGTTTGCCGGTAGATAGCCGCGCCAGTTCGTGCAGGGATAAATCACCGAGTGACGGCCGATGATGCTGCCGGGATTGAGCACGGCGTTGCAGCCAATATCCACGCCGTCACCGAGCAGCGCGCCGAACTTGCGCAGGCCGGTGTCAAACGGCACGCCCTCTATCTGCACCGTGATGTTGCCTTTGAATGCTTTGAAATTCGACAGGATGACGCCCGCGCCGAGGTGCGCCTTGAAGCCGAGAATGGAATCGCCGACGTAATTGAAATGCGGCACCTGGCAGCCGTTGAAGAGCAGCGCGTTCTTGAACTCGCAGGCATTGCCGGCCACGCAGTCGTCGCCGATGATGACGTGCTCGCGGAGGTAGGCGTTGTGGCGAATCTGGCAGTTCTTGCCGATGATGGCCGGGCCTTTGATCAGCGCACCGGGTTCGACGATCGTGCCTTCGCCGATGAAAACTTTCTCGCCGATGCTCGCGCCGGGAAATCTTTTTGGCGGATTCTGACGCGGTAGTTTGGCGACGTAATCCGAGATTTTCTTCAGCGCCTCCCACGCGTGCTCGCAGCCGTCGAAGAGCGCGGCGTGTTCGGTCTGGCTGAGGTCGAACAAATCGGTTGGTTTGAACATGGCAAGAACTTAGGCGAAAGCGCGCTGGCAAAAAAGGAGAAGTTTTTTGCCAAAAGCGGCATTGCCAGACGGCGTGCGCTGTCGTCATATTGGCCAATAAATTTATGAATCTGACACGCACAGCTTTCGGAATTTGGAGCGGCGGACGCTTCATGCACTTCGGTGAACCACTGGCCGAGGATCGCTTTCTTCAGGTCATACAGCACGCCTACCAGCGCGGCATCCGCACGTTCATGACGGCGGATGTCTATGGCACCGGGGCCGCCGACGAAATGCTTGGTCGCGCGCTCGCCGGGCTGCCCCGTGATTCCTACTGCCTGGTCGGCGCGGTGGGCCACGATTTTTATTCCGGCAAACGGGACGGCTCGAAAGGCTTTCCGCGCTTCACGAATCCCGTGCTACGCCAGCCGAACGACTACGCCGACTATCTCCGCATGGCCACGGAGAAATCTCTCGCGCGCTGCCGCGCGGACAAGTTCGATCTCGTGCTCCTGCACAATCCCGATTCCATCGGTTACACGAGCGACGCGGTGTGGAAGGCGATGGACAAGTTGCGCGACGCCCAGCTCACCGAGCGCATCGGGGTTGCACCGGGGCCGGCGAACGGTTTCACGCTCGACCTCACTTTGTGTTTTGAACGCTTCGGCCCGTTGCTCGACTGGGCCATGATTATTTTGAATCCGCTTGAACCGTGGCCGGGTAATCTGTGTCTGCCAGCGGCGGCGCAAAACGACGTGAACCTCATCACGCGCGTCGTCGATTACGGCGGGCTGTTCCATGATGACGTGAAGCCGGGGCACAAGTTCGGCACGTCGGATCACCGCGCGTTTCGTCCGGCCGGCTGGGTCGAGGCGGGCCACGCCAGATTGGACCGGCTGCGTTCCATTGCAGAGAAACACAACCTGACGATGCTCCAGTTCGCCTGCGCCTGGAACCTGTCGCAACCCGGCGTGAAGAGCGTCATCCCGACGATGATCCAGGAAGCCGACCCGAAGAGCAAACCCATCGAGACGAAAGTGGAGGAACTGGCCGCGCTGCCGAATCTCCAGTTGAGCGCGGATGAATGCGCATTCATCGCGGAGGTGGGCAACAACAAAGGCTGTATGGAATTGAAAGGCGGCAACCGCGCCCACACCGGCGAGCCGGTCGCGGATCGCTGGGGCATCACGCCGGAACTCGAAGCCGTCGGCAAACGCTGGGGGATTAACCCGGACGCCGACCTGGCCTGCACGCACGCGAAGGCGGCTTGATCGAACGAATTTAGGTCGCACAGTGGACTTTGCATGATTAACTCTCAGGATGGACGTATCGATTTGGAGTCGCCGCCCATGTGCATCCCTCGCGGTTTTTCCCAAGGGCAATTCTTGAGATCGGCTCTATTTCCACTTTCTAGTCCTCTGAGTCAGAATTCGCCGTGGTCAAGCTACTCCTTTAAACCTGTCACGATTGCTGGAGAAACATTTACTGCTAACATTTGCTTCAAATCAGATTGTCTATACTCCGTTGTCTTTGAGTCTGCGCGGCCAGAGTTCGGTAAATCTTGGTCCGACTGGTCGTCAAAGAAGGAGGTGGCAGCCAAGCGATTTCATGATTCTTTGTTAACTTTTTAGCTCGGTTCCACCAATGGCGATTATTGTTTTCCGTGGGGCAAAGTTCGTTCGGACTACGATGACAAGTCTGGGGGCAGTGGTATTGAAATAATTTACAGTGACGAAACCAAATGATGAGGGATGACGCAGCTTTGAGAAGCTCATCTCCATGCGAATTTCAAACACCTACGGGCTCTGCTCGCCAGAATGGTTGCGACGCATTACTAGTCTCTGCAATGAAAGAAGCCTACATCGCCGCGAAAGAACGCTGGGCGCGTAAAATGGCCGGGAAAGAAAAACCCGCCGTGCGCACCGAGAACCGCCTGCCGCCCGGGCAGCGCCAGGTGCATAATTTTCCCGTGCTCGACCTCGGCCTGCAGCCGGAAATCCCGCGCGAAAAATGGGAGCTGAAAATTCACGGCCACGTCGAGCATCCCGTCACGCTGAATTGGGAACAGTTCCTGGCGTTGCCACAGTTCCGGGACGTGAGCGACTTTCATTGCGTCACCACCTGGAGCCAGTTCGACATGGAGTTCGAAGGCGTCGCCTTTTTCACGATTGCCGATCTCGTTCAGCCCAAGCCCGACGCCACACACGTTTTCTTCAAGAGCCACGATGGTTACTCGACGAACAATCCGCTCGACGTGTGTCTGGATGACGATGTGCTCATCGCGCACAAGTGGAACGGCCGGCCGATCCCCAAGGAACACGGCGGGCCGGCGCGCGTCATCATTCCGAAACGCTACGCCTGGAAAGGCGCGAAGTTCATCCGTGAAATTGTTTTCCTCGACCGCGACATCCTCGGTTTCTGGGAGGTGCGCGGCTACTCGAACACTGCCGATCCGTGGACGGAGGACAGGTTTTCCTAGAATTTGATTCGGTGCCCGGCTAGTCTCCTCATCAACCAGCCCATGAGATTATTGAGCCAACGAAGTAGAAACACATTCGTCGCCCGCCGGAGACGGGTGTCGCGTTCGGCACTGTTCGGGTGGCTGGTGTTCGCCTCGGTGGCGTGGGGAAGCGGGCTGCTGGTTCGCGGTGCATCCGCGGTGCTCACCGCCGAGGAGATCATCAACCGCGCCGTGGAACGGACCAAAGCCGCCGAGCAGGAAGCCAAGAGTCGGCCCTACACTTACTCGCGCGTTTCCGTCGTCGAGGACATCAACGACCAAGGCAAGGTCGCCGAACGGAAGGAGAAGAATTATTTGATGATTCCGATTGGGGGAGTGTTTTACCAACGCCTGATTCAGGCCAACGGCAAGCCGCTCTCGGAAAAAGAACGGAAGCGGGAGGAGGAAAAGGAGCGCAATTTCCGCCAGCGTCTCGCCCAAAGCCAGCCAGCCAAAGGGGAGGACAAGCAACGGATCATTTTGGGCCGCGAACTCGTCAGCCGGTTCCAGTTCAAAATCGAAGAACTCGAAATGGTGGAAGGCCGGTCGGCCTACGTGTTGTCCTTTGTGTCCCGGTCGGACGTGGTGGAAAAGAAAGTCGATGACCGCGTCTTGAACCGGCTGGCCGGCAAGCTGTGGATCGATGTGCAGGAATTTGAAATGGCCAAGATTGAGTTTCACCTCACCGAGAAAGTCTCCATCGGCTGGGGCGGGATGCTTGCCTCGCTGCAAAAATTCGCCTTCATCCTCACCCGCACGCGCGTGGCCGAAGGTGTCTGGTTCAACCACCACTTTCGCGGCGACATTGAAGGCCGGAAGCTGCTCGGCACCCTGCGCTTGAAAATCCAAGACGAAGCCAGCGATTTCAAGCAAGCGCCCGCAGAAACCACGCCGGTCAAAGCGCCTTAGTTTGGAAGCAGCCGTATCTGGCCTTGCCTCGATTTGGTGGACAGGGAATGTGGGAATGGGGCAACTCTTCGCACGTTTTTTTGTAAGGAGCGGCGGAGGTGCGCGAACCCAGGAATCGTGTCCGATCAAATCGTCAACCGCCGGGCGCGGGCCGTGATTTTCCAGCGGGTCACCGCCCGTCCCTCCTGCACGACGAACGCCTCGGAATGCAGCGCAACGGTCGGGCAAATGTGCCAGGGAATTCCATAAACGCAATCGCCCACGGCAAATTCATGCGCGCGCGCCGTTTCGATCACGAGATGCTCTTCACTATGGGTGACGGCTTTCGCGTCCGGGAGATCAGGAAATATCACGCGCGGATGCGGGTTTTCTGCGGCGACCGCCTTGTGGCCGAGGTCGAGGCAAAGCCGCTGGCCTCCCGGTTTGCTGACCACTCGCGTCAACAGCAACGCGGCGGGCAGGAAATCCAGATCGGGAACTTTCGTGCCGTAACCCGCGTCCCACAGGACGCAGGTTCCCGGGCTGCACTCGACGTCTGAGCGGCGTGCGTGGATGGGAAAGGTCGGTGTCCCGCCGGCGATGACGCGCGGCACCGGCAGGGCCTGGAGGAGTTGCTGGCGCAGGGCGTTGGCCGGGGCGTAGGCGGCTTCGCACACGGCGGTGCGAGTGGCGAGCTCGTGGTCGTGAATGTGTCCGTCGTACACATGCAGACCGCCGGGCTTCACGCCGGGCAACGAAGCGATCAAGCGATAAAGTTCAATGGCCGCCGACCCCGGCTCGATGCCGGTGCGGTGCATGCCGCAGTCGATGTCCAAAAAAACTTCGAGAGTCAGCTTGGCGTCGGCGAATTTCCCGGCCAAGGCGCGGAGCGCAACGGTGTCATCGGCGAGGGTGGAGAAAGCGGTGCCGGGAAAATACTTCACGAGTTCCAGCAACCGATCGATGTTGGGTCCGACGGGCGGATAGGCCAGCAGCACATCCGGCGCGCCGCAGCCGGCAACCATTTCGCATTCGGCGACGGTGGAACATTTGAACTTCGTGATGCCCAGCGCGAGTTGGAGCCGGATGATTTCCGCGAGCTTGTGCGTCTTCATGTGCGGGCGCAGCCGCTCCGCGCCACCCGCGATCGCGATCATTCGCCGGATATTTTCCTCCACACGCGCCGGATAAATCAGGAGCGCCGGAGAGGTGACTTCGTGAGCGTTGGCGAGGCGATACCAGGACATAGGCTTATTTTTTTCCGATGCAATAAAGATGTTTCTCTCCACGAATGAACAACTGGCCCTGGCTGATGGCGGGCGAGGCAAAGCAGGGTTCGCCCAGTTCGTTGCGCGCCACCCGCACAAACTCCGGGCCGGGCCGCACCACGTTCATCACGCCGTCGTCATTGAGGAAATAAATCAATTCCTTCGCAGAGACGAGCGAGGCGTGGTGCTCGCCAAGTTTTTCCTGCCAAAGCAGATTGCCGGTGGCGGCTTCAAAGCAGTTTGCGTAACCAGAATCGGAGACCACGAGAAAATAATTCCCTTCGCTGATCGGCGAAGGGACATAGGAGACGCACGAGGCCTTGGTGTTGTGCCAGGCGACGGCCGTGTCAGTGACATTGCCGCTGCCGGTGTGGCGGATGGCGAGCAAATGGTGTTCGGGAAATCCGCCGGTCATGAACAACAGATCCGCGTGCTGGTTGTAAACTAGCGAGGCGACAAACTGCTCGGTCGGGCCGCGAATGATCCAGTGGAGTTTGCCGTCGTCGGGATTATAGCTCGCCACGGTTTTGTCGCCAGAGAGGATCATCTGCATGCGGCCGCTGAGTTGGCGGATGAGCGGAACACAATAGCTGCGGGTGTGGTTTTCGCGCGGAGTCTTCCAAACGGTTTTGCCGGTGGCGCGGTCGAGGGCGACGATGTAGGAGTCGCCATCGTGGTCACCGTTGACGATGACTTTGTCCTTGTAGAGGACGGGCGAACTACAAAAGCCGTGAACGCTTTTGAACGTGCCGGGCCGCGCGAGCCATTTCTGCTGGCCAGTGAAATCATAAGCGGCCACGACCATTTCCTGCACATCGAGGAAGGCGACGTAAATCAGTTTGCCATCCGTGACCGGCGTGCTGGAGGCGTGGCTGTTGAGTTTGTGCTTTTTTTCCAGTGGCGATGTGATGACCGTTTGCTGCCAGAGAATTTTCCCGGTCTTGCGGTCGAGGCACAGCAGATCACGTCCCTCGGTCTCCGCGATGGCGGTGACGGTGAAAACGCGGTCGCCCCAGACAATCGGCGAGGAGTGGCCCGCGCCGGGGAGCACCGTCTGCCAGACGATATTGCTCGTCGCACTCCAGCGGAGGGGAACTTGCACCTCGGCACTGGAACCATCGCCTCGCGGGCCGCGCCAGCCGGGCCAGTTCTCGGCGCGGGTCGGAGTCGCGAAGGTCGTGACCAACGTGGCGAGCAGAAACGGAAAAAGTGCTGGGCGATTCATAATTGAGTGGAGAGATTTTAGCCTAAGAGATGCCGGCGTAGCAAGCCGTACACGTCGGTGGACTGAACCGGCGCAGGCGGCAACAGCTCGGGTCGTTCGGAAATGAAGACAGGCCAATCCGTCGTGCTCACCGGGCGGCAACCATGCGAGCCTTTGACGAGGGTGGCGTCGAGCGGGATGACATCCATCAACATGCGGAAGCCGAGTTTCTTTTGCAGCAAGCGCCAGAGGATTTTCAATTTCACCGCCGGGATTTTCGGGTCGAGAAACAATTCCACCGGATCATAACCCGGCTTGCGATGGATATCGACGCACCGGGCGAAGTCCGGCGCGCGCGCGTCGTCCAGCCAGTAATAATAGGTGAACCAGGCATGTTCCCTTGCCACCGCGAGGAGGTCGCCGGCGCGGAGATGATCGATGCCCTGGGTGATTTTCTCAGGCGGGCCGAGCACTTGCGCGATGCCGGGCATTTTCTCCAGCACGTCGCGCACTTTGCCCGCCAGCGAAGGGTCGTTCAAATAGATGTGGGCGACTTGATGATCGGCGACCGCGAAAACTTTGCTCGCACCGCAATCCAGCAACTCCAGCCCCAGTTCCTCCTTCACGGTCAGCCAGCCCAGTTTACGAAACTCACGGTTCAAATGCACGGGTGAGGTGACTTCCGTAATGCCGTACTCGGACAGAAGCATAACTTGCACCGATCGCTTCGCGAAGAAATCAATCAAGTCGCCGACGATGGCATCGATTTGTCCCAAGTCTCTGGCGAGGGAAGGATGTTTCGGGCCGAGGCGTTGCAGGTTGTAGTCGAGGTGCGGCAAATAAACAAGATTGAGCGTCGGTTGAAATTTGTTCTCGACCCACTTGGCGGACTCGGCAATCCAGCGCGTCGCACAGTCCGCGCTGCCTTGCGGCGAATCCATCCCCGCCGCCGGCCCCCAAAATCCGGGGAATGGGAATTCGCCCAAATCGATTTTGATGTCCGTGCGGAGCGAGAAGGGCGCGGCGTAGATGTCGAAAAACTTCCGGCCATCGGCGGGATACATGGGGCGCGGCGTGATGCTCCAGTCCGCCGTGGAGTACATGTTGTACCACCAGAAAAGTTTTGCGCACGTGAACTTCGGATCAAGCGCGCGCAGATCATCCCAGAGTTTCGGAGCGGTGACGAGGTGGTTGGATTGCTTCCAGAACTGCACCTCGGCCAGTTCGCGATGGTACCAGCCGTTGGCCACGATGCCGTGCCGCGTGGGTGGCGCGCCGGTGACATAGTTGGATTGCGCCGTGCAGGTGACGGCAGGAAACGCGGGTGTGATGTGTGCCAGTGCGCCGCGCTGGCGAAACGCATTGATGCGCGGCGTGTGCGAACCGAGGAGCGACTCCGTCAGCCCGACGACATTAAGGACGGCGGTGCGTTTCATGGGGTTGATCCCATTTACGCGTGCGCGTAAATAACCTTTCGTCCGGATTCCTGCTGGCGGGCTTCCAATTCGTGAATGGCCTCGACCACCTTGGGCAGGCTCATTTCATGGGTCTCGAAACCCTGGCCGATGGCTGTGAGCAACGTGATGGTGAGCTGGCCGCCGAGGTGTTCCCGAAATTCCTCAAAACCGTTGAGCACGATCAATGCGCCGTTGGCATCCGAATGCAAAAGTTCGTTGGCGAACAATTCGAAGCCGAGTTTTTCGAGCAGCGACAGGATGCGATCGGCACTGGCGGGATCAAGGTAGCCCAGCTTGCGGGAGTAAATCACATCGAGCGCAATGCCGATGGCCACCGCTTCGCCGTGGCGAAGCTTGTATTCAGACAATTGCTCCAGCTTGTGCGCCGCCCAATGGCCGAAATCCAGCGGGCGCGCGGAGCCAAATTCAAACGGGTCGCCGCTGCTGGCAATGTGGTTCAGGTGCAGTTCGGCGCAGCGATAAATAAGACTCTGCATGGCCGCTGGCTCAAAATCCCGGAGTTTGTCCGCGTCCTGTTCTAGGCGCTCAAAAAATTCGCGGTCGCGGATCAATGCGACTTTGACGGCTTCGATGTACCCCGCGCGTTTGTCGCGCGGTGAAAGCGAATCGAGCAGGCGGAAATCGTTGATGACCGCGAAAGGCGGGGTGAAGGTTCCGATGAAATTCTTTTTTCCGAAGGCGTTGATGCCGTTTTTTACGCCCACACCGGAGTCGTCCTGGCTGAGGGTGGTCGTGGGAATGCGCACCAACCGCAGGCCGCGGTGGGCCGTGGCGGCGGCGAGGCCCACCATGTCGAGCAGCGCGCCGCCACCGACGCAGATCATGTAGGAATGGCGGTCGATGTGATAGCGGTCCACGCGCGACTGGATTTCGGAGACGTGGAAATAGGAATTTTTAGTGCGCTCGCCGCCCTCGATGATCATGGGCGGGCAGACGAGTTGGAGGTCATCCGGGAACGCGGCGAAATAAGCTTCAATCTCGGCGGCGAGGTTCGGTTGGGCCAGCGCCAGCGCCTCGTCGAGAATGAGCAGCGCTTTGCGCGGGCCGCGATTTTCTTCGTTGGCGAGCACGTCTTTCAACAGCGGGTTGTCAGGCGCGAAGACGTGCTGGGTGAAATGCACCTGGTGCCGGTAGCTAACTTGAATGGTCCGTTCAATGCGGGACATGGTGATAATTTGTAACCTTGGACGGCGGATTCCCAGTTTTATTTGGGCCAATGTTACGGTGCGGCCGCCGACTCACCATTTGAAACCACCGGATTACGTCGCGGGAACGAGGCGTTGAAAGAGCAGCGCGGCGACGAACAGAAGCAGAAACACCAGGGCGAGTTCCTGCGGCGCGTCGGCCACGGCGAGCAAATCGACGAGCACGATCCCCGCGAGCAAACCGGAGACGGTGCGGCCGATCTGGCGGTCCGCCGTCCAGAGCGTGGAGCGCAGGCAGCGGAGCATCCACAGACCCAGAATCGTGGCGAGCAACCCGGCGTTGTGCAGATACTCGCCGCTGTTCACGACCACAGCCAGCCCGACCGGCACGACAAGGAACAACAGCGGCCAATAGCTGAACGCACCCGCCGTGCTTTCCCGGCGGGCCAGATAACTCAGGCCGACGATATACGCCGCCAGGGCCAAGCCGCTCCATACGGCCAGGCCTGTGACGCCGTGGTCGCCCGTGGACGCGGCGACGAGGTAGAGAAAAAATCGGCACGCGGCCATGAGCACCGGCGAGAAGGTGATCAATTTATGGATGGCATCGTAAAGGAGAATAGCCGCAGCGAGCAGCAGTGTCAGCAGGGCGGTGGTGTTGCCCAGCGGGATTAACACAGCTGCGCCCAGCGCCAGCCAGGCACCGCCCCAATACCAAACTGTACGCGGCGGAATGGCCCCCGTCGGAATGGGCCGCTCCTTGCGATGTTGCCGGTCGAATTCCTCATCGAAGGCGTCGTTCAAGAACATGCCGCCAAGATAGAGCAGCGTTGCTCCCGCGCAAAGTTGGAGGAAAGAGTTCAAGTCGCCTGCGCCGCCGAGCAACCAGCCGGCGAGACAGTTCGACCAGACGGTCGGGAGATTGGAAACGCGACCCAGCACGAGCAGGGCGCGGAGGTAGGGGATCATGCGAGGTCGTGTGGCTGGCGGCGGCGGTTAGTTTCCCAGCGGCCCCAACCCGCGCGCCGACAGTTCCCGGAGCGTCCATTCATACTCCGCCACGAGTTGATCCACCACGCTGCGGTTTTTCATTTCCGGCGGCATGACTTCCCAAGTGTAGGTCTCCATTTCCAGATGCGTGCAGAGATGTGGGTTCGCCTGCACCAGGTCGAGCACGCCGAGGAGATGATCCGTAGTGTTGCCGAACAACGCCGTGGCCGGGCAATGCAGCGGGATGTGAAAATGAATCCGCCATTCGTCCGCGGGCGGAGCGTGCGAGTCGGCGGGCGGGTTGAGGGCCACATCTAAATCCTTGTAGCGGGTCAAGTGCCCGTCGCTATTGCGGGCGACCACCTGGTGCAAATAAATGTCATCGGCGAACGCGGCGAGGGCCAGGCGTGTCTCTTCCGTGGGTTGGACTTTCAAGGCGGAACTGAGGTGGAGCTTGCTGATTTTAATGTGGTGATCGTGCAGGCGCTGAATCGCATCGATTGGCTCCTCGAATTCCACCGCGAGATGGCAGGTGTCGTAGTTGACGCCGAGGTGCTCGTCGATGCGAAGATCACGATGATGTTCGGCGCGGAATCGTTCGAAGAATTGCACGGTCTCGGTGCTGGTTTCAAACAAGCCGAGCGGCTCCGGTTCCAAGCCGAGGTGGAGCTTGCGGCCGGTCTCGTGGCTGACGCGTGCGATGTGCTCTACGCAATGCCAGAGGTTGGTGCGGATCGCCTTGAGCTGGCCGGTGTCCTTCACGAATTCCTTGAACGAGCCGGGCAGCGTGCTCACGCTGCCTTCGATGCCTTTGGGCACCAGTTGCGCGAGCAGATCGAACAGGCGGTTCGTGTAGGCCAGCCGCTCCGACGAAGTCCAGTCCGGCACATAGACCTGCTCCTTGACGCGCGCGCCGTGAAACCGGCCGAAGGGAAATCCGTTGATCGTAAAAACGTAGCACTGGTTGTCGTGAAGCCAACGCTGGAACGCGGTCAACGTGGCGCGGTCGCTCAACTCGCGCGACGCCTGATCGCTCAAGCGCAGGCCGATGGCGTACGGTTTGTCCGGACAAACCTGCTGACGCACGGCGAGCGTGTACTTCTGAAGCGAATCAAACGTCTGCGGCCAATCCTCGCCCCGATGGATGTTCGTGCAGTACGCGAGGTGCAGGCCGTGGTTCAGTTTCATCGGGGGCCGAATCTAGCGCAAAGACGCCCAGACGCAAAGAGAACAAATCGAGTCCCCAGCTTCGTCCCGCCACGTCTTGATTACGATCAAGGCAACTTAAATTTCGGCGTCTGGCTCATGAACCGCACCGGATTTTGGTAGATCAATTTGTCAATGGCCTCGGCGCTGTGGCCGCGCTTGCGCATCTCCAGCGCGGTGCGCGGCACGGCCAGCGGCACGCTCACGCCCCAGTCGCACGCGCTATTCAT
>JBKJSC010000093.1:0-14146 GCA_046593035.1 Limisphaerales bacterium
GCAGGTCAAGCAGTGCATCCGCAACTGGAACAAGGGCGACAACGGCATCCTCGATCTCTCGAAGGCCTACCGCCTCAAAGTCGGCTCCGGCTGGCTCATCGATCCGTGCATCCTCCATGCGCCCGGCTCGCTCTGCACCTATGAGCCGCAATGGGGCAGCGACGTCTTCGGCATGTATCAAAACCTCGTCGAGGGCCGCGAGGTCCCGTGGAGCCTGCTCGTGAAGGACATGCCCAAGAGCAAGCACCGCGATCTCGACTTCATCGTGGACCAACTCGACTGGGATAAGAACGTGGACCCGAATTTCAAGGACAACCATTACCTCGAACCCGTCCCCGTCGCCGACACGCGCAAGGAAGGCTTCGTCGATCGCTGGGTCGTCTACGGCAAGGTCGATGGCGAACAACTCTTCACCGCCAAGGAACTCACCGTCGATCCCGGCACGAAAGCCGTCGTGAAAGACACCGGCGCTTACGGACTCATCTGCGTGCAAGGCAGCGGCAAGATCAACGGCCAGCCGCTCGTCAGCCCGAAACTCATCCGCTTCCACGAACTGACCGAGGACGAATACTTCTGCACCGAAGACGGGGCGAAGAACGGCGTGACCTTCGAGAACACCAGCGAGACCGAGACCCTCGTCTGCCTCCGCTACTTCGGCCCCGAAGTGAACCCGGACGCCCCCGCGATGGGCGCGTATCGGAAGAACAAGTTCAACTGACGTGGCTGGCAGCCAGATCAGTTGTCATTCTGAAATCATGAGCGAACGACGGCCATTAGAAGCAATCTCGTTGAGCGGTTACAAATCCATCCGCGAGTTGAAGAACTTTCGCCTGATAAATGGTCTCAATGTCCTGATTGGGGCCAATGGATCTGGAAAAACAAACTTCATTCGCTTCTTTGAGTTGCTGGGGCATCTGATGGAGCCAAACAAGGGCCTTCAGAACTACGTCAGTGCCCGTGGGCGGGCGGATGCTTTTCTGTTTCGTGGGATGAAGGTTACGCCGGAGATGACGGCTCATCTGAAATTTGGGCTTAACGAATACAAATTCAGCCTCAAGGCGGCGGATGATCGTTCTCTTTTCTTCGCTCAAGAATCCGCGCCTTTCGATGGTCCCATGTATGGCAGCATCGAAAACGATCAAGGCAGCGGCCATAAAGAGAGCACACTGATTCGCAAAATAGGAACTGCCAGTGAGCGCTGGGTTAAGGAAGCAATTCGTGACTGGCGAGTCTATCACTTCCACGATACCTCGCCTTCCGCCCCCGTCATGGGCCTGTGCAACATCGTGGACAACGATGTTCTGCACGGCAATGCCGCCAATCTGGCGGCCTTCCTCATGCGGATGAGCCAGTCCCATCCGCAGCGTTACGCGCAGATTGAGGAGACGGTAAGACAAGTCGCACCATTCTTCGGAGCCTTCGTGCTCAAGGAAGTTGCGCCCGGACAAACGCAGTTAATTTGGAAAGACCGTTACTCCGACCTCCTCTACTACCTGCATCAGCTATCGGATGGCACCTTGCGCTACATCTGCCTCGCGACGCTGCTGCTTCAGCCGAGTCCCGCGTCCACCATCGTCATTGATGAACCGGAACTTGGGTTGCATCCGTATGCGATAAAGCTGCTCGCCAGCCTGCTCCACGAGGCAGCAGGGCGCGGCCAGTTGATTGTCTCAACCCAAGCGTCTCTGTTGCTCGACGAACTGACCCCGGAACAGGTCGTGGTCGTGAACCATCAGGACGGCGAGACCGTTTTGGAGCGGCTAGATTCCAATAAGTTGGGCGATTGGCTGAAAGAATACACGCTCGGACAGCTCTGGGAGAAAAACGAGTTGGGAGGCCTCCCATGACGAACTGGGTGCGGCTCTACGTGACCGTCGAGGGACAGTCTGAGAAGGAATTCGCGGACAAGGCGCTCAAGCCACACCTCGCGGCTTTCGGCATTGATGTCCGCCCCAGAGTCGTGGTGACCAATCGGAAGCTCGGTAAACGTGGGGGCGTTTTGGACTTCGACAAGATTCGAGGCGACGTCACTCGACTGATGAAACAAGACGCGCATGCCGAAGCCCGGTTCACGACCATGGTGGATCTTTACGCGCTCCCCTCAGAGTTCCCCGGCTGGAGCGAAGCACGGAAAAAATCTTTCCCATGTGAGCGAGTTCAGGTGCTTGAACAGGCGTTGGCAAAAGAGTTCGCTGAAACACGTTTTCTTCCGTTCATCCAACTCCATGAATTCGAGGCGCTGCTCTTTTGCGGCTTGGAGGAATTGCAACGTAGAATCGCCAACTCCGAGGTCGGTATCGAGGCGCTGCGAGCGGAAGTCGCAGACATGGCTCCGGAAGAAATAAACGAGGGAGTAACAACGGCACCGAGCAAGCGAATCATCCGGCACCTTCCCATCTACGAACGGAACAAGGTTCGAGTTGGAGCACCCGCTGCCGCCGCCATTGGGCTGGATACGCTTCGCGCCCGTTGTCCTCACTTTGGGGAGTGGTTGTCAAAGTTGGAGGCGATGGGAAATCCTTCACTCGTGACGTGAGAACAAAGACACGATCAAGAGCCGGCTTCTCAACAGCCCGAAGATCATCCGCTTTGCCGAACCGACCGAGGACGAATACTTCTGCACCGAGAACGGCGTGACCATCGAGAACCCAAGCGAGACCGAACCGCTCGTCTGCCTCCGCTACTTCGGCCCCGACGCGAACCCCGATGCCCCGGCGATGGGCGCGTATCGGAAGAACAAGTTTAATTGAAATTGTAGCGTCGCTCTGTGAGCGACGAAAGAAGGCGGCGGTCACAGACCGCCGCTACAAGGTTGTTTCGGCGGCTGGTGGAAACGTCAGCCGCCGTTTTCTTTTGTCAGGTCGGATTCAAAAGCGGTGCAGAAGCACCGTAGTCCAAGACGCTGGCACGTGAGTCGTAGCACCTCGTGCTTCCGCCAGGGTTTAGACGGCTCGCGTGCTCTGTTGCTTTTACGGCTGGTCTATAGAACCGTGAATTGACGGGGGCGTGGTTCTATTTCTACCTTTCTCCTGAATACGGCGATATTTATGGAACCTCCAGCAGAATGGGAAGTCGCGACGCTTCCGAAATTGTTCGGTTTCAGCCTCGGCGTCGCGCTGTTCTTCGGCGCGATCTTTTACTGCGAGCCGGGTTTCATTTTTCTCGTCGATCACGCCAACCTGCTGTTTCACGAAGCCGGGCATCCGTTGGTCGGGTTGTTCAGCCAGCAGTTGGAAACGTACGGCGGCACGCTGGGACAACTGGCCTTCCACTTGTATTCTCGCGGTGGGTTTCTGGCGCAAAGGCCAGGTGCTGTCCCTGGCGGGCGCGGTGATCTGGTTTTTTGAGAACTGGCTCAATATCGCACGTTACATGGCCGATGCGCGCCGCCTGGAACTGCCGCTCGTGGGCGGCGGCGATCACGATTGGAACACCATCTTCACACGGTGGAACGTCCTGCGATATGACGACCGTATTGCAGCCGCCGTGAAAACCATCGGCTGGCTGGCATGGCGCGACCGCCAGCGGTCAAATGAAGCTGCGAACTGAAAAATGCGTTTTGCGACAGTTTGGAATTGATTGCCCCAAGGCTCTTGCTTAACGTCTCGCCAGTTTTCCGAATCAAACAGCACGAAGCATTTCACCGCAATCAAGGATACGATATGAGCGAGAACAATTTTCCCAAACTTCACAACGCCATGTGGCCCGGCCTCGTCGGCAAGGGCAGCCCCGGTGCCGAACCTTTCATCGACCTCGACACCATGCTCGACCTCACGGCCAAGGCCGAGGTCAACGGCGTGAAATTCGACGGCGTGGATCTGTTCCTCTACAACCCGCATGTGGACATTGACATCTCGGACGATGGCATCAAAAAACTTGCGGACAAAATCAAATCCAAGGGATTCGTCGTCGGCTCCGTGGTCGCGCCCGTTTGGTTCGAGGGTTCCGCGATGGGCGATGAAACCAAGCGCGCCAATTGGGTCACAGCGGTTCGCAAGGCCTGCCGCATTGCCCAAAAACTTCGCAAGCTCGGCGTCCGTCCTTACGGCATCGTCCGCATCGACTCCGCCGCGAGTGTGACCGATTGGGAAAAGGATCCGAAGAACAACACCAAGCTCATCGCGAAAACGTTTCGCGAAGGCGGCAAGGTCGCGAAGGACCATGGCGAACGTCTCGCGGCGGAAGGCGAGATTTGCTGGGGCGGCATGCACAGCTGGAAATACATGATCCAAACCCTCGAAGAGACGAACATGCCGAAGGTCGTCGGCTTTCAGGCGGACATGGCGCACACGCTCCTCTACACCCTTGGCTACAACGCGCCCGAACACCGCATCGTGCCTGAGAAATTCCAGTGGCAGCCGGATCAATTCCACGCCGCGATGAAGAAGATGACCAAGGCGCTGCGTCCTTGGACTTTCGATTTCCACGTCGCGCAAAACGACGCCACCGTCAAAGGTTCTGGCGGTCACGACCAAACGGGCCGGCATTGCCAGGCGACTGACCCGAACGGCAAGCTCAACATTGCGCGCGATGCCGGTTACTGGATGCGCGATGACGCCAGCAAGGTGACGAAGAAGTTCAAGCACATCTGCTGGGACGGCTGCATGTTCCCGAACGACGTGATGATGAAACAGGAAACCTGGAACAACATTCTGGCCGCGATGATCCAGGTGCGCGAGAACCACGGCTGGCAGGCGTGACGCATTTTTTGAACGACTCAACGACTCAGAATCTTTATGGCTAAAAAACCACTCCGCATCGGACTCATCGGCTACGGCTTCATGGGCCGCACTCACTCCAACGCCTTCACCCAGGTCAAAAACTTTTTCGACCTCGAATACCAACCCATTCTCAAAGCCGTTTGCGCCCGCGATGCCGGGAAGGCGAAGTCATTCGCCGCCCAATGGGGCTACGAATCCATCGAGACCGACTGGCGCAAGCTCATCGAGCGCGATGACATCGACGTGATCGACATCGCCGCGCCGAACAATGTCCACGCCGAGATCGCCATCGCGGCGGCCAAGGCGGGCAAGGCGGTGCTCTGCGAAAAGCCACTCGCCATCAACGGCACCGACGCCGAGAAGATGGTGAAGGCGGTCGAGAAGGCCGGCGTGCCGAACATGGTTTGGTACAACTACCGCCGCATTCCTGCCGTGACGCTCGCCAAGCAACTCATTGATGAGGGTCGGCTCGGGAAAATTTTCCACTACCGCGCGAAGTTCCTTCAAGACTGGACGATCAGCGCCGACTTGCCGCAAGGCGGCGCCGGATTGTGGCGGCTCGATGCGAAGGTCGCCGGCAGCGGCGTGACCGGTGATTTGCTCGCCCATTGCATCGACACCGCGATGTGGCTCAACGGCGGCATCGACACCGTGACCGCCACGACCGAGACGTTCATCAAGCAGCGCAAGCACACGCTCACCGGCAAGATGGAGAAAGTCACCATTGACGACGCGAGCCTGTTCCTCGCGCGCTTCAGCAACGGCTCGCTCGCGACGTTTGAGTCCACCCGCTACGCCCGCGGCCACAAGGCGCTCTACACTTTGGAAATCAACGGCGAGAACGGCTCGCTCTTCTGGGACCTCCACGACCTGCACCGCCTCCAGGTGTTCGACTACAAGGACGAGAGTAAAATCCGCGGCTGGAAATCCGTCCACGTCACCGACGGCGACCATCCCTACATGAAAAACTGGTGGGTGCCCGGCCTCGCGATCGGATACGCCGAGACGTTCGTCCATCAAGTCGCCGACTTCATCCAAGGTCTCAGCGACGGCAAGAGCGCGAAGCCCGACTTCAAGGACGGCCTCGCCACCGATTACGTCACCGACGCCGTGCTCAAGTCCGCCAAAACCCGTCGTTGGGAGAAGGTGAAAAAGGTGAAGTGAATCTTTTTACGTGCAAAGCGTCCTTAGTTTGTCTAAACAGCAGTAAGAAATGACCAGTAACAACAACTAAAACTATGACCTCGAAATCTTTTGCCTTCAGTCTCAGCCTGCTCGTCGCCGTGGCCGCCGTGCAAGCGGCGGATGTGGACGTGAGCAAACTTCCGCCCGCGTCCTCCAAAAAGGACGTGACGTTCGCGAAGGACATCAAACCGATCTTTGAAAAGTCGTGCTTCAAATGCCACGGCGCGGAGAAGCAAAAGGGCAAACTGCGCCTCGATACGCTTGCGGCCGCGTTGAAGGGCGGGGAAGACGGCCCGGACATCGTCGCTGGCAACAGTGCCAAGAGCAAACTGGTGCATTCGATCGCGCGTCTGAACGAAGACGAAGCGATGCCGCCCGCCGACAAGGGCAAACCGCTCACCAAAGACGAGGTCGGCCTCGTTCGCGCCTGGATCGACCAAGGCGCGAAGTAAGCGCCTCGTTGCCACCAACGTCGGCGGGCAAACAACGCCACGATTCACATCGGCACACTTTGACCATGGTCAGGTGTGCCGTTCTTGTTTTCCTCGGAGGTCGTCAACCGGCGAAAGGGCGGATGAATTCTTTTGTCCTGAGTTTCGGAAGCCCTACTGAAAAATCCGCACAAGTGGGTCGCAAACTTACAACTGTTTGCTGAAGTGGTGGGCGCGACAGGGGTCGAACCTGCACGGATTACTCCACAGGATCCTAAGTCCTGCGCGTCTGCCAATTCCGCCACGCGCCCACACGGAGTGAACTTACCACGGCGAAGGATTGCCCGGGAATCGTGCTTTGAGCAAGCCTTGTGAGTGTGGCAGGTGACAAATTACGTTCGCCGCTCACCCATTTAAAGCATAATGCTTGAGGGCGTTCCCGGACCAAAGCTTTCGCTGTTCGGTCGCGGGGTGCCGCGCGATGATTTGTGTCAGAAACTCCACCCAGCGCTGCAACGGCGCACCCAGCAGGCAGACCGGCCAGTCACCACCGAAAACCACGCGGTCAGGGCCGAAAGAGTCAAGACAGTGATTCACCACCGGCGCGAGGTCGGACGCGTCACCGCCCGCCGGGAGGCTGGCGATGATGCCGGAAATCTTGCCGATGACATTGGGCTGTTTGGCGAAGGCGTCGATGGCGCGCTTCCATTCGTCGGCGGTGTGCTTGGGTTTCTCCTCGCCCGTGCGCGCCGCGCGGAACGATTTCAAATCCGGATTGCCGCAGTGATCCACGATGAAACGCGTGCCGGGGCATTGCTCCACAAGCTTCACGCCTTCCTTCAAATCGGTCGGACGCATGCAGAGGTCGAAGCTTTTCCCCAATTCGCCCAGCAGCCGCACGTTGCGAACGAAGTCCTCCTGCAAGCAATAGCCGGACGGTGTTTCGGGTACGTGGAGCACCTGCCGCACGCCTTTGACGAGGGAGTTACTCTTGAACTTTTTAATGTAGTTCGCGAAACCCGGCGCGGCCACGCGTCCGCCGATCACCGCTGCGATCGTCGCGTTCTGGCCGTCGCGCGCCAGACTGATGACGTGTTCCGCTTCCGCGACGTGCTGGTCCGGGGCCACGTCCACCTCCATGTAAACCGCCTTAATGTTCAGCCCGAGCGTGGCCGCGCGGTATTCCTCGTTGCGGTAATTATGCTTGAGCACTTCGGGCGCGCTTTCGAGCCAGGGCAGCTTCTGCTTCGACAAATCCCACAAGTGCTGATGAGTATCAATAATCAGCCGGTCTTTCACGTCTGCGGCCTGGGTGGGAGTCGTGGCACCGAGCAGGCTGGACACCACGGCGGAGCCGGTCGTTTGCTGGAGAAATTTGCGACGGTTCAATTTCATTCGTTGATCCTTTTTGATCGTGCGTGTTCGTGGACGTGCCATAGCTTGCGTTGGTGCCGGTAGTCGGACTCGAACCGACACGACTGTTTAAGGTCCCAGGATTTTAAGTCCTGTGCGTCTGCCATTTCGCCATACCGGCAACCCGGATTCACCATCATCCGCCCTGTATGAATGCCTCGCTGACTGAGGCGGTGCGGCATTGGTTCCGATCGTGCAGCCAACAAAAAAACGGAACCAATGTTCAACCAGTGGCATCTTCATCCATCGGTCACAGGCCAGCAGCTTCACCGGTATATGTATCAGAAGTTTTTGCTCAGGCGCAAGCGGCCAGTTCGTACGTTCAATGACAGACGGTGGCCCTTCATGGCCAGCGATCCGAAATCCAAACAAATCGGCGTTTGATCTTTGAACCGGCTCCACGGCAAAGTGGAGCCGGGCCGCGCCACGAATGCGGAACACGGTGCCAATTTCAAAACAAATGTGATGAACCGAAAACCGCTGATTCTATTGCTCTTCTTCGCCTCCGGCTTTTGCGGGCTGGTTTATGAAGTGGTTTGGATGCGGCATCTTTCGTTGATTTTCGGCAACACCGTTTATGCGACCGCCACCGTGCTCGCCGGCTTCATGGGCGGCCTGGCCATCGGCAGTCTGCTGTTTGGCAAAGTGGCCGACCGCGTGAAAAATCCCTTGCGGCTCTACGGCATTTTGGAACTGATCATCGGCGCGCTCGCCCTTTTGTTTCCGTTGATCCTGCGCGGCTTGATGCCGCTGTATCTGTGGTACGCGAAAATTTCTGATTCGTCCTACCACGCGCTCAGTTTCGCGCAGTCCCTCCTGCTCGTCGGCGTGTTGCTGGTTCCCACCACCCTCATGGGCGGCACCCTGCCGGTGTTGACCAAATATTTTAGTCGCGAATTTTCGTCGCTGGGCCGCAGCCTGAGCCTGCTCTACGGACTCAACACGCTCGGCGCGGTCATCGGTTGTGCCGCCGCTGGATTCTGGCTCATTGGCAGCCTCGGTGTTCGCACGACGACAGGGATCGCCGTGGCCATCAATGTTGTGGTGGGAATCATCGCCCTCGTGCTGGGCAAACAAACCAATGCGGGCGAAAACGAAACGCCCGAAGCCGAGTCCACGCCGCCGACAAATCCGAAGCCGATCTGGTTTCGGCGACTGCTGCTCGCCTTGTTCGCCGTGTCCGGGCTGGCCGCCATGGCGTACGAAGTTCTCTGGACGCGCGTGCTCACCTTCCTCGCCGGCGGCACATCCTATTCGTTCACGGTGATGCTCACGACGTATCTGCTCGGCCTGGCACTGGGCAGTCTCCTCATCGCGCGGTTGGTGGACCGCACCAAACGGCTCGTCGAAGTCTTCAGTGTTTTGCAATTGCTCATCGGGCTGGGCGTGCTGGCGACCCTGGCGGCGGCACCGTTCCTCTTGGATGTGCTTGGTGGTTTCCTTGGTCCCAAAGAAGCGCCGCGCTTCAGCGACCTGACCGGGTTCATCCTCCTGCAAAGCGCGATTTCACTGGTGTTTATATTTCCGGCTACGCTGCTCACCGGCATGACCTTTCCGGTGGTCGCTCGCATTTACACCACCTCGCATCGCCAGACTGGTGCTGACGTTGGGGTCGCCTACTTCGCTGACACTATCGGCGCGATTGGCGGTTCGTTGCTTGCGGGTTTTCTGCTGATTCCGCACCTCGGCACACTCGACAGCCTCAAGGCGCTGGCGCTGGTAAATCTCGTCATTGGCATCGTCGCGTTGGCCGCCACCGGCGCGAGTGGAAAAGAAATACGGTTTTCCCTGCCGCGTCTCGGCGCGTTGTCGTGCGTCGTAGTATCGGTGTTTTTTGTGACGAAGAGCAGCATTCCAAAAAACACGTTCGCCGAAATCTTCACCGCGCCCGACGCGACCCTCGACTATATCCATGAAGACTTGGGCGGCACGGTCACGATTGAAAACTACGGCGATCATCGGACGATCTCCATCAACGGTATCAACGTCGCCGGCACGGATTTGAAATTTGAAGCCACGCAAAAATTGCAGGCGCATCTCGCCCTGCTGTTGCATCCTCATCCGGAAAAGGTGCTGCAAATCGGCTTCGGTTCGGGCGGCACGGCGTGGTCCATCACGCGCCATCCCGTGCGGGAAATTGACTGCGTGGAAATCACCGCGGCGGTCATTAACGCGCGCGTCCATTTCGAGGACACGAACCACGACGTGCTTGCGGACAAGCGGGTGCGGGTCTGTCTCGACGACGCCCGCAGTTATTTGGTGAAGTGCGACAAGCAGTACGACGCCATTCTCTCGGACTCCATCCATCCGCGCTACGCGGGCAACGGCGGGCTGTACGCGACGGACTATTACCGGTTGTGCCAGCAACGCCTCAAGCCCGATGGGATTTTCTCCGCCTGGCTGCCGATGCACGGCATGGCGCTGGAGGATTTTCGCGTGGCCACGCGCTCGTTAAAGGCCGTGTTCCCGCACGTCTATCTCTTCCACACGCCGGTGGGGCGGACGGAGTGGACGATCATTCTGGGGATGAACCAGCCGTTGAAATTTGACCTCGATTTGCTGCGCCAGAAACTCGCCATTCCCGCCGTGCAGGAAGATTTGAAAATCATCCGCATGGCGCGCGCGGCGGACATCCTCAATTGTTTCATGGTTGGCGACGCGACGATGGCCAAGTTTCTCGGCAGTTCGACCGCCTTGAACACGGATGATTTGCCCTATCTCGAACTTGTCACGCCGCGCTCTACGATTCGCGGCAGCCGCGAAACCCTGCTCGTGCCGCTCTACACGGAGCTGATCAAACAAAGGGAGCCGGTCTTTCCTTACGTGCGGTTCAGCGGGGGGGCGTTGCCTGCCGGCTACAAAGCCTCCTACGATTCCACGGATCACGTCTTGCAAGCGCGGCTCACGGAAGTGCTGAATCCGTTGGACTCAACGAAGGTTCGGCAGGAGTTGGAGGCGGCGTTGCAACTTGATCCGGGCAACAACGTCGCCCGGAATCTGCTGGAGCGATTCGGCGTCAAGTAGCCTCCCGGTGTTCGCGCCCGCGCTTTCGCAGCCTACGACACCAGCCAGTTCAAGATTGCCTTCTGCACATGCAACCGGTTTTCCGCCTCGTCGAAGATCGTCTCCGCGTTGGCCTCAAACGTCGCCTCCTCAATCTCCTTGCCGCGATACGCCGGAAGGCAGTGCATGACGAGCGCGCCGGGCTTAGCCAGCTTCACGAGTTCCGCGTTGATCTGGTAGCCGGTAAGCTCCTGAATGCGCTGCGCGGACTCGGCCTCTTTGCCCATCGAAACCCAGACATCGGTGTAAAGCAGATCCGCGCCGGTGGCGGCGGCGGGCAGATCCTCTGTGCAAATCACTTTTGCGCCGTTGGTGAAGTTGAAATTGCGCGCCAGGATGGAGCCTGATCCGGTTTCAAAAAAGTGGCTGGCCCCCGCGCGCTCCAGCAGCTTTTCGTCGGGCTGGTATTTTTTCGGCGCGGCGATGCGCAATTCAAAACCCAGCTTGGCCGCCGCGAAAATCCACGACAGCGGCACGTTGCACGCGCCGTCACCAACGAAGGTGACTACTTTGCCTTGGATCGGCCCGCGCGTTTCCTGGAAGGTGAAAATGTCCGACAAAATCTGGCACGGATGCTCGTCGTCCGTCAACGCGTTCACCGTCGGAATCCCGGAATATTGGGCGAACTCCTCCACATCGCTCTGCGCAAAAGTACGGATGACCGCGCCGTGTAGCATCCGGCCGAGCACGCGGGCGGTGTCCTTGATTGGTTCGCCGCGGCCCAACTGGATGTCATTCGCGTTCAGAAACAGCGCGTTGCCGCCCAGTTCACGGATGCCGACTTCGAACGAGACCCGCGTACGTGTGGAAGATTTGCTGAAAATCAGCGCCCACGTCTGCCCGGTGAGCGGCTTGGCGTGCGAGGTGCGCTCGCGCTTGAACGTCGTGGCGCTGCGTAAAATTAACTCCATGTTGTCGCGTGACATGGTTTCAAGACTCAGCAGATGTTTCATGGCTGGCAATGCATTCGGGAATCCCCCGAAACCATTTTGTTTATCAAATCCCCCCGCCGTGTCACTCCTATTTCTTCGCCCGGTCGGCGGCGCGCCACAAATACCACGAAGCCGTAGTGCGATGCGGACGCCACCGTTCGCCGTGGGCGATGAGTTCCTTCGCGGTTGGCATTTCCTTTAATCCGTAAGCCACGCGAAAGCCCGTGCGCACGCCGAAGTCATCCGCCGGCAGCACGTCGGGGCGACCGAGTTGAAACATGAGCAGCATCTCCACCGTCCACCGGCCAACGCCGCGCACTTCGGTCAGACGCAAAACGATTTCGTCGTCGCTCAGGTGCGCGATATTTCGCGAAGTCGGTACCACGCCGGACAAGGTTTTCTCAGCGATGTCACGGATGGCTGCGACCTTGGCGCGCGAAAAACCACAGTCGCGAATCTGTTGGTCCGTCACACCTGTCAAATCTTCCGGCTTGGGAAAACGGCGGCCGGGAAACAATTTGATGAAGCGCGAGAGAATCGTATTCGCCGCCGTGCCGTTGAGCTGCTGATGCGCGACGGCTTGCACGAGTGATTGAAACGGTGCACGCCGTTTCTCCGGTTTCAACTGACAGACTCCCACCTCGCGGATGAGCTTTCGCATCACCGCGTCGTTTTTAGAAAGGTGTTTTAGCGCGTCCGGTGTCATAGGTTCTGAATCGCCTCAGGCGAATTTGGCCGCCACGGATTCAATAATCTGCACGCCTTCCACCGCCTCCTGCCGCCGCAAATTCAGCGCGGGCAGCAGCCGGATGACGTGGGTGCCCGACGGAATTGTGAGCAAGCCCGCCTCGTGCAGGCGGTTGACAAATTGCAGCGACGCCGCCTTGTTCTCCGCCGCGAATGCCGGGATGTCCGCCGCCAGCTCAATGCCGATCATGAAGCCCACGCCGCGCACCGACTTGATGACTTGTGGATATTTCTGCGCCAGACGCTCCAGCTCGGTCTTTAGCCAGGCACCGGTGTCGCGCACATGGTCGGCCAGTTTTTCGCGCTCGATGACTTCGAGAATCTTCAGGGCCACCGCGCAACCGAGCGGCGTGCCGCCGTACGTGGTCGCGTGCGTGCCGGGGCCGAGCAAATCCTGGTACGGTTCGCGCATCCAAAATGCGCCGATCGGAAATCCGCCGCCGAGCGATTTAGCCATCGAAATGCCGTCGGGCAGAAACGATTCCGCACCGGGCACGCCAGCGAGGATGCGTTGAAAGCTCTGAAAACATCCGCTGCGAAAGTGGCCGCACTGCACGCTGTCCATAAGCAGGAGCATTTTCTTCTCGTCGCATAGCGCCCGCAGGCCGAGCAGATATTCCGGCGTTGCGGGCGTGATGCCGCCTTCGCCCTGAATGCCTTCGATTAGCACGGCAACTGTCGCGGGCGAAAGCGCCGCGCGCACGGCAGCGAGGTCATTGTAAGCAACGTGCTTGAAGCCCGGTACTGCTGGTTCAAAACCTTTCTTCACCTTTTCCTGGCCCGTCGCCGCGATGCCCGCCAGCGTGCGGCCGTGGAAGGAATTGTGCGCCGTGATGATTTCGTAACGGCCCTCGTCGTGGCCGAATTTGCGCGCGACCTTGAACAGGCCTTCATTCGCCTCCGCGCCGCTGTTGCTGAAAAACACTTTGCCCGGTGCAATCAATTTCACGAGCCCCTGCGCCAGCCGGCCCTGCGGCTCGTGGTAATAAAGGTTCGAGACATGCATGAGCCGGCGCGATTGCTCGATCAGAGCCTCGGTGATCTCCGTGTTCGCATGGCCCAGCGAGCAGACGGCGATGCCGCCGCCGAGGTCAAGGTAGCGCTTCCCTCCCACATCCCAGAGATAACTGCCCGCGCCGCGCGCGAACGCGAGATCAAAGCGTCCGTAGCTGGGCACGACATATTTTTGGAACAGCGCCTGGATCGCCTGCGTGTCGTTGCGAACCAGCGGTGGCGGTGCGGGAACGAGATCTTTCATTTCAGTTTTTGATTAGCACGAAGAAGCACAAAACCCGCAGGAAATCAAAGCACGATTTCCGTGCCCACGCCTTCGTCCGTGAAGATTTCCAACAGGACGGCGTGCGGCGCGCGGCCATCCACGAACGAAACCTTGTCCACGCCCGCCTTGATCGCGGCGACGGCGCTGTCCACCTTGGGGATCATGCCCTGATCCACGATGCCGGCCTGCTTGAGGGCGTCCACTTCGCCGATTTGCAGATGGCGGATAAGCGTTTCCGGATTCTTCGGATCACGCAACAAGCCCGGCACGTCGCTCATGAAGACGAGCCGTTTCGCCTTGAGCGCGATGGCGATTTGCGCGGCGGCTACATCGGCGTTGCAGTTGTAAATCTTGCCGCCCTCGGCGAGGACGGCA
>JBKJSC010000141.1:0-13870 GCA_046593035.1 Limisphaerales bacterium
GTCTGCAAAATCTCCCCGGAACAAACCGTGTTCGTGGCCGAGGCGACGGCGCGGCAAATATCCGGCGTCGGAAAGCTGGCGGCCAGTTTCAACGCGTGGGCGAAGAGACAGTCGCCCAGCAGTACGGAGATGCCATTGCCCCAGTTCGCCGCGAGCGTTGGACGGCGACGGCGGATTTCCGCCTCGTCCATCACATCGTCATGCACCAGCGTCGCCAGGTGAACCATCTCGATGATCACCGCCACGGTGACGTGCGCGTCATTGAGCTTGCCCGTCGCGCCCGCGCTGAGGGCCACCAGCGCCGGGCGCATTTGCTTGCCCTGATTGGTCAGCGCGTATTGGGCGTAGGCGGAGATTTCCGGATCAAATGCCGCCACCTGTTCCCCCAGCCGCGTGGCCACGGCGGCCAGAAACGGCTGCGCCGGCTCCACGATCTGCCTCCAGGCGGGCCGGGAACCCGTGGGCGGCACCACCGTTATCGGAACTTCAACCACTTTGGTCTGGGCGACGAACATTGCGCGGCAATCTACGGTTGCGGCAAAACCAAGTCAAACCTAAGCGCGGCCGAAGAGAAACGCCGAAAAGCAATGGACGAGCACTTGAAATCGTGCCTGAAACGGCGATACTCGGCCTATGTTCAAAAAACTTCCCGCCTTTGCTGCCGCATGTTGCGCGCTGTTGCTCACCGGTTGTCTCGAATTCGAGCGGCAGACCCTCACCTACCAATACGACACGAAGACCGACACGCTCCGGATCTTTCAAAACTACCAGGGCATCTTCGGCGTGGATAAGACGAATGAGCTTTCCCGTGAGGAACAGGAGCAACTCAACTCTGTGCTGACCACGCCAAGGACGTTCTTCTTCGCGAATTGGGTTTTCGAGTATAGCCGCGACGAGGTGAGCGAAGCGCAGACGAAGTCGAAAGTACCGGACACCAACGAAACGCCCACCGACGCGGCTGCACGCGGGCGGCTCGGAACGCTTCTGCAACTGCTGCTGGACAACGTGCGTGTGGAGAACGGCGGCTTCTACCTCGACGACAAAGGCAAGCTGTGCGGCGTGCAGCGCGTGACTGTTACCCGCGTCTCCAAGCTCATTGTGGCGGGGAACGAGTCCATCCGTGATGCCTTGAAGGCGGAATCCAAGTCGAACTCCGTCGATCCGTTCTACGCCGAAGACCAGCGCGCCCTGTATGCCAAATCCGCCTCCAAGCCGGCGAACTATATTCAAATCGAGGGCAACCAGATTCGTGTCCACTTCCCGATGACCCACGCTGAATTCGATAAAAATTTCGAGCCGACGGCGGACGTAACCAAACATCTCGAAGAGTTCCGCCGCAGCGGCGGCACTTTGGCGTTTGCTCAAAATGCAATGAGATGGAGCATCGGCAAACCAGGGGACAAAACAACCCGCGCCACGCTGTCAGTTTCCGACAAGCCCTATGTCCCGAACCTGTTGGCGGCGGTAAAGAAGCAGTCCATCACCTTGCGGGAGAAGTTCGACCCGGAAGCGGCGGCGAAGGAATTCCTCGCCGCCGTCAGCAAGCCAGAGAAACAGCCGAAGTGACCGTGGCTCTGCCTCTCAGCGTCAAGGCCTGGTGAAAATCACCCCGTGGATCGGGGTTGGATAGGGCGTGTCCAAACCTTTCGCCGTGTGCCAGAGAATGCGGTTAAGTTCATCCTCGGGCGCGCGGTCGTACACGCGAAAGTTCATCCGGCTCGATTGTTTGGCGAACGGCGATTTCGCCGTGTTCTTCGCCTCCATATCGACTTGCGGCGTCAGCGGATTGTAAGGCGTGAGCTTCGCCGATTTTTGGAAGGAGTTAAACATCGGCGTCGCCCCGGCGTCGTATTGCGTGAGCGGCGGCAGGCCCAAAATCAATTCCATTGTGCGAATCATGCTCGCGGTCGTGTAGAGCGTGCTGTCCACGACCCCGCGCTTGCACCACGGGCTGATCACGAACCCGATAGTGCGGTGCGCGTCCACGTGGTCGGGGCCGTTCTGGGCGTCGTCCTCGATGACGAAGATGGCCATCTCCTTCCAGAACTTGCTGCGGCTGGCCGCCTCGACAATCCGGCCGAGCGCAAGGTCGTTGCTCGCCACGCAGGCATCCGGTGTGTGCGCGCCGGGCGTGGTGCCTCGCGTGTGGTTTTCGCCGAGCGACATGATGGTGAAGCGCGGAAGCACACCGGTCTTTTCTGCGGTTTGCAAATCCTGGATCCACCACTTCACCCGGTCGGTGTCGCGGGAGCCGCTCCATTTTCCACGGTTGATGGAGGACACGCGTTGCGATCCTTCGCCATAATTTTTGTAACTCACGCCGTGCCGTTTGCACAAATCCCAGAGATAACCGTTGGCCGGCGTTTCCATTTCCTCGTTGCCGGGCAACTTTCCGTGGCCGGAATACGAAATGATCCACGAACGCTGGTTGAAATCCGTCGCGATCGCGGCGTCGCACCAACTGTGCCCGTCCACGCTGACTTCGCCGTTGCAATAAAGATTGTCGAGCAGCACATAGTCCCGCGCGAGCTGGTGCTGATTCGGCGTCACCTTCTCGCCGAAGATCGTGAGATTGGGATCGCCGTTGCCGAGGGACTTGCCTTTGGCGTCACGCAGGTCGCCCAGCACCTGGTCGTAGGTGCGGTTCTCCTTGATGATGTAGAGCACGTATTTGATCGGACACGGCTGGCCCACCTGGTCGGGAATCACGCAGTCGCTTTTCATCGGCGCGCGATGCAACGACTCCGGCGTGTAGGGCGAATTCTTCCGGACCTGCTCCGTGTAGGCCACCATTTGCGCCGGGTTGGGACGGGCGATGAACGAAATCGAACCTTCCAGAATGCGGCCGATGTAATCGAAGGCCGGCGGTTTGTACAGCGTGGTCGGCGTCGTTGATTTTCCGGGAAAGTTGGCGCGCGATTGCAACCCTTTGCCATTGGCGACGAACAGGGTCTGACTGTCCGGACTCACCGCGAGCGCGCTGGGATACCAGCCGGTGGGGATGAAACCGTTCGGGACGGAAATATTCTCGTTGTTGCGCTTCGCCTCCTCCGACAGCGAGCCGGTAATGTCCACCACCATCACGTTGTTGTTGTCGGCATTGGCAATGAACAGCGTTTTGCCGTCGGGCGAAACCGCCACGGCACTGGGCGTGCTTCCTTCGGGTGATTGCGGATACAGCGACGTGGAAATAATTTCGCGCGTGCCGTCCCACAAACGCCGCGCCGGACTGGCGGCGTCGCCCGCCTTTTCCACGGAGCGGGTCTGGATGACCTGGACCGTGTTGTCACCGGAACAGGCGACAAACAGGCGGCCGTCCGGGGCGACGGCCAGATCGTTCGGGCGCAAACCAACAGTGATATCGCGCACCCGGCGATTCTTGTCCGTGTCCACGATGCTCACGCTGCGGCTGCCCCAGTTGCTGACGTACAGATGCCGCTTGTCCGCGCCGAAAACGCAAGTGTGCGGGTGTTGCCCCACGGGGATCGTGGTTTCCAGCGCCAACGTGTCGGGATTGACGACCCAGATTTCATGGTTGGCCTCGTTGCAAATGTAGAGTTTTCCGGTCGCGGGATGAACCGCGATGGACGCGAGGAAAACCGGCGTGGCGTCGGGTGAAGGCTTCACTGATTTGTCCACCGACGCCTTGCCATCCGCGTAATTGAAAACATGAAGGTCGCCTTTGTCGCCGCCGGAGACGAAAATCCGTTTGCCATCCTTGCTGAAGGCCAGGCCGTTCCAGCATTCCTTAAGCGGCAGGAATTGCGCCACGTTTTTGCCCGTCAGGTCCAGCAGCGTCAACCCGGTGTTGTTGAATCCGCCGCAGACGGCGATGAGCATTTTCTTGTCCGGAGAAACCACCAGCTTGAGCGCCAGGTCGCTGATCGGCACATGCGTCCCCGCCGGCGTCAGGCCCCAGCCGTTGAAGAGTATGTGTTCGTCGGGCTTCAGGCCGGACACTTTGCGTACGGCGGCGGTATTGACATCGTCACCCTCTTTTCGCGTGGCTTTGGATTGCGCGCCGGTTTCCAGCGGGGCGAGTGCCGCCGCCGAAAAGATTGCCAGAAGAAATAAGCCACGTCGCATCGGAAGGGAAAGTTTCATAAATTGAATCGCGAGAAATAGGAATCGTCCACCATTAACGGCATTCTTCCGGCGAGATCAAGCAAACTTTCCCGCGATCTGTCTCCGGGTTGCATCGCCGTGGAGAAACGCGCATCTTCTCCACGATGACGCAAGCATCTTCGCAACCCCTCGCCGGCGACACGGCGCGCTTTGAAGCGGCGCTCCGCTGTTTCGACGCGGAGAATGCGCGTGATCCCAATTTGGAAATGGCGGAGGGCGTGCCGCAACCGCGCGAACTGCTTTACGCCCGGCGATTGACCGCCTGGGTGATGAAACTCTGCCCGCAAGCCTCGGAGGAACTGCGGCTGGCGGCGCGCTGCCAGCATTTGTGCCGCTGGATGATTCCGCGCAGTTCGCACGAGATGACTCGTACTGGCTATTTGCGCTGGCGCACCGAACTCAAGGCGTTTCATGCGCAAAAGGCGGGCGAAATCCTGCGCGAAGTTGGCTATCCGGACGCATTCGTTGCACGCGTGCAGGAACTGAATCTCAAAAAGAATTTTCCGGTCGATCCCGACAGCCGGGTGCTGGAGGACGCGCTCTGTCTTGTCTTCCTGGAATTTCAACTTGCCGAACTGGCCGCCAAGACGGCGGACGACAAAGTGATCAACGCGCTGCAAAAATCCTGGCACAAGATGACTCCCGCCGCGCACACGCACGCCTTGAACCTGCCCTACGACGCGAAGGAGAAATTGCTGATCGAACGGGCGCTGGCGGGAAAAGGGTGAGCGTGGGTGCAACTCAGGCTTTTCGTCTGATCGATAAAACCCATCCCGCAAGACGATGTCATTTCTTTCGCTTGGCCGCCTGCTCTCTGTTTTCCTTGTAGGCTTGATCTATGGCTGCTTTGTTGGCCAGATAATGGGCATTTTGGGCAGCTTCAGCCCACGCAAACCATTGCCGTCCGTTTTCGGTATGGGCGAACCAATCTGCTTGTAATTGAGTGCGCGCCTCCGTAAGCAGGATGAGCTTATAGGTTTCGACCCCATGTTCCGCCACCAAGTCATATAAAAAAGCACTGTCAACCAATGGGGCCGCGAAAGGCGTCCTTCCTGCCTCCTGGCCAACACCATTGACGAAAGTTTGTTCTTTGAGGTGATTGATGAACTCCAGCGAATCGGGCCGCCCCGTCCCGCCGATGGAAATAATGCTGGAGTATACCAACATCCTCACCGTGTCGTTACTCCACCGGGAAGTCCATTTGACCCGCCCTTCCCAGAACGCGGGATTCGTTCCCTGTTTGATCAATTCATAGGCGGAATCATATTTCGAGGCGAGAAAGCCCAAAGCCTTCACTGTGTTTTCAAACAAAACGGCTTCTTCATTGGTTTTCTCGGAACTGCCGGACGTCAACTGCTTCCCAGCATATTCCTCGAACAGGGCATACTTGAACATTTCCACCACCTCTTCGTCGCCGGCATAACCCAGCGTCCAGGTGAGCGCGCCTTTCGCCGTCAGGTTGGTGCCTAGCTGTTGATACCACTGCTTGAGAATCTCCACGTCCGCCGCTGTCAGATTGGTAAGGTAATCGCGCGTCCAGGACATCTCCTGTAACACCACGGGCTTCAGGTGTTCGGGGGTCTCCTCCAGTGTGATCGGCGCGCGTGGGCGCGGCTTTTGAACGACCAGTTGATACGGCTGCTTGGTTTTGGGAGCACGGGCGCTTTTGGCCGGTTTGAAGGGCCGGGACATGGCCGGGGCAACCGCAACCCCGTCCACACCCGACGGCCGAACGGCAGGCGTCGCCTTGGTTTTTTGCTGCCCAGCGTTGTTCTCCTGCGTTGTTGTCTGTGGCCAATAGAGAACTATCAGACCAACGGCGATGGCGGCCAGAATGAAGTAATAACCTTTTTTCATCGGCGTCAGGTTACTCGTAACGCAGCGATTCAATCGGATCAAGATTCGCCGCCTTGTAGGCCGGGTAGGTGCCGAAGATGATGCCAACGAGCGAGCAGATACCCAGACCAATGGCCGCCCAATCAAAGGGAATCACGGGCGGCACCTTCAGGAAATACGCCGCCACGTTGCCGGCGACGATGCCCAGAATCACGCCCAGCAATCCGCCCACTTCGCACAACACCACCGCCTCCATGATGAATTGCGCCATGATGTTCCGCTTCTTCGCGCCGATGGCGCGGCGCACCCCGATCTCGCGCGTCCGCTCGGTGACGGAGACCAGCATGATGTTCATGATGCCGATGCCGGCGGCGACCAGCGCGATGGAACTGATGACCGCGGCGACGGTGCGGATGGCCAGCGTCAGCGTGCGGAACTGGTCGATGACGGAATCGTTGGAGACAATTTCAAAATCGTCCTCCTTGCCCGGCTCCACCTTGCGCACGGACCGCAAGATTCCCCGCACCTGTTCCACCGTGTCGTCGTAACGAAGTTGATCATAGGCCTGCACCTGGATGTCCACGCTGCGGTCGCGTCCATAACGGTTTAGCGCGGTGGTGATTGGAATGGCGATGAAATTGTCCTGGTCCTGGCCGAAGATGCTACCCTTGCTTTCCAGCACGCCGACGATCTTGTAATTTATACCTTGGAACTTCACATCCTCGCCCAGCGCGGAGCCGCGCGGGAAGAGGCGTTTGGCGAGACTATTGCCGAGGACGCCGACCGGGCGCGCGGAATCGATGTCGCTAGGCATCAGCGCGCGGCCCTCGTCCACTGGAAGGTTGCGCGTTTCGAACGTTTCCGGCGTCATGCCGGTGAGGTTCACGTCCGGATTGGTCTTCGCAAACCGCGAGCTGGCCTCGCCTTGGCCCAGCCCCGCGATGACGCCGATGTTTTTGGCGAACGTTGCCTTTTCCTTCAGCTCCAGCGCCGTCGCCAGCGTGATCTTTTTGCGGCGAAAGTATTTTTCCACGCTGTCGGTGCCGTCATCCACGCGGATGGCCGGCCAAAGCTGGATCTGAAACGTGGAGCTGCCCAACTGGCTCATCTCGGATTCGATGTTCTGTTGCAACACGCGGATGGCGGTCATCACGACAATGATTGAGAACACGCCGACGAGGATGCCGAGCAGCGTCAGGGAGGAACGGAGCTTGTGCGCCGTCACGGCGTTCATGGCCATGAAGAAGCTCTCCTTGATTTCGGCCAGCAGCAGCGCGCGGCTTTGAGTGCGGGTCTTCACAATTATTCGCTCCGCAAGGCGTCCACGGGATTCATCTTGGCGGCGCGCCACGCCGGCAGAAAACCCGAGATGACTCCCGTCAAAATCGAAACCAACAGCGCGATGCCCACCACCGTCAGTGACAAGGTGGCTGGAAGAAATTTCGAGATGATGAACGTGATTGGATACGCGATGCCCAGCCCGATCAACCCGCCAAACAGGCAGATGACGGCGGCCTCAATCAAAAACTGGATCATGATGGTGCGGCGTTTGGCTCCGATCGCCTTGCGGACGCCGATCTCGCGCGTCCGTTCGGCCACGGACACGAACATGATGTTCATGATCCCAATGCCGCCGACGAAGAGCGAGAGGCCGGTAATGAACAGTCCGAGGCTCGCCATCGTGCCCCCGACGCGGTTGAACATCTGCACGATCATTTCCTGCTGATTGATCGCAAAGTCGTCCGGCGCGCCCGGCGCGACCCGCCGGATTTTGCGCATGATGCCGATCAATTCTTCCTTCGCGTCCTCAAGTTGTTTGGGGTCGCGCACCTTGACCGTGATGGTCACATCAGGCCAGCGGCTCAGGTCGGTGGTGAATCGCGTGATCGGGATGATGACTTGGTTGTCCATGTTAAAGCCGGTGAAGAACTGGCCCATCTTGTCGATCACGCCAATGACCTCGTAATTGGTTTCGCTGACTTTGATCTTTTTGCCGAGCGGCGACTCATAGGGGAAAAACTTTCGCGCCAGTTCATCGCCCAACACGCAGACGGGACGGCCACTGGTTACCTCCGCTGCGGACATGAACCTTCCCGATTGCAGCGCCAGGCCGCGCACGGTGAGGCCTTCCTCGTTGTTGCCGAGGATCCAGACATTCTTCGCGTTGCGGTCGTGGAATTTGACCGTGGCGAAGCCGGAGGACTCGACGGAAACCGCCGAAGCGAGCGTGGCATGGCGGGCGACCTCCTTCACGTTGGCAATCGTGATCTCGCGGCGGTTGCGGCTGCGCCACCATTCCTGCGGACCGCTGAACCACGCGAACCGCTGGATGTAGAGGACGTCGGTGCCCATCGAAGACATGCTCCGTTTGAAGGCCCCGTTCAACCCTTCGATGGCCGTGCCCATAAGCGTGACGGTGACGATGCCAATGACAACGCCGAGCGTGGTCAGGCCGGAGCGCAGCTTGCTGGCGCGGATCGCGCTCAACGAGATGAAAAACCCTTCCTTGATTTCGGTCGCCAGGTTCATGGATTGCCAACGTAGCCGGGACGAGGCGGTTCAAAACCACGGATGGACACGGATGGACACGGATGGGAATAAATTCGCAAAACCCTGATCGGAGCACCTGCCCGCACCGTTCGATTGGCGCTGCTTGGACCTCTGAAATTAAGCTTATCCGTGTCCATCCGTGTCCATCCGTGGTTGAAGATTTCTTTCACTGAATGGTTCCGGCTCAGGCCGGTGCCGTGGCAGGTTGCGCCGGACGCACGGTCCGCTGGCGCGAGTTGATTTCGTCGCTGGCGATCAAGCCGTCGCGCAAACGGATGACGCGGCGCGCGTGTCGGGCCACGTCCTCTTCGTGCGTGACGACGATGATCGTGTTGCCCTTGAGGGAAAGCTCCTCGAACAACCCCAGGATTTCCTCACCGGTTTTGGAGTCGAGGTTGCCCGTCGGTTCGTCCGCCAGCAGGATGGAAGGGTTATTGACGAGCGCACGCGCCACGGCAACGCGCTGGCGCTGGCCGCCGGAAAGCTCGTTAGGCTTGTGATGCACGCGATCGGCCAGGCTCACATGCGCGAGCGCTTCGAGCGCGCGCTCCCGCCGCTGGTGCGAGGGCATGCCGGAGTAGATGAGCGGCAATTCCACGTTGTGCAACGCATCGGAGCGGGCGAGCAGATTGAAGCTTTGGAAGACGAAACCAATTTCCTTGTTGCGGATTTCGGCGAGTTGATTGTCGTCCATCTCGCTCACCTTCGAGCCGTTCAATTCAAATTCACCGGCCGTCGGCGTGTCAAGACAGCCGAGCAGATTCATCAACGTGGACTTGCCGGAACCGGACGGTCCCATGATCGCGAGGTATTCGCCGCGCTGGATTTCCAGCGAGACATCGCGCAGGGCATGGATGGTCTCCGTGCCCATCTGGTAGCGCTTGGAAAGATTTTTAATCCGGATGAGGCTCACAACGACTTCTTTTCGCCGCCAAAGGTTTTCTTGGCGTTGTCCACCTTGACGGGCTTGTCGTCTTCCAGTTCGCGATTGATCGCCTTGTAGCCGCCGGAAACAATTTCCTGCCCTTCCTTCAGGCCTTCGAGAATTTCCACGTAAGCGTCGTCGCTGATGCCGCGCTTGACCTTCGCCGTCTTGACCTTGCTATCCTTGAGTTCGAAAACAACCTCCACCGGCTTGGGCGCGTCCTTGGTTTTCTTTTTGTTCAGCGCGACCGTTTCATCTTTGTCCAAGTCCTTCGCGTCCGGCTTGGCGACCACGGCATTCTTGCCGTCCGCACTGTCCTTGGGCAGGCGCGTGGTCACGCTTTGAATCGGCACCACCACCACGTTCGTGCGATAGCGCGTCTCCACTTCCGCCGTGACGGACATACCGGGGCGGAAACTTTCCTTGTCCTCAATGCGAATTTTGACTTCAAACTTCGTCGATTCCTGCTGCGTGCCCAGGCCGCTGCCCTTGGCCGCGTTGGCGATCTCCGTGACCACGCCGGTGAATTTCCGGTCGCGGAAGGAATCCACTTCCAGCCGCGTCTTCTGGCCCAGCGCGATCAGCACCACATCAATTTCCCCGATGTCCACGCGCGCTTCCATGTCGTCGAGTTTGGCGATGGTCATGATCTCCGTGCCCGCCATCATCGAGGTGCCGAGCACGCGCTCGCCGAGTTGCGACTTGAGCTTCGTCACCGTGCCATCGGTCGGCGAGAGGATGGTCGTCTTGGCGAGGTCATCCTCGGCGCGGGCGAGTTGCGCCTTGGCCATGTCCGCCTGGTGTTTGGAGGCGGACGCCTGCGCCTTGCTCATTTCCACCTGATGCAGGGAGGTTTCGCAGCGCAGCTTGGCGACTTCAAACGCCGTTTTGACATCGAGAAAAACCGATTCCGAAACCAGCTTGGCCTTGAACAAGGGTTCATTGCGCTTGTACTCGGCCTCCGACTTGTCGCATTCCGCCTGGCTCTGGCTCTTGCCGGCCAGCGAGGAAAGATAGCTCGCCTCGGCCGAACTCTTGGAGGCCAGCGAAGATTGCAGGCTCGCCTCGGCAGAATTCCGGCTGGCGATGTAATTGTCCGGTTTGATCTTCAGCAACAGGTCGCCCTTCTTCACCACCTGGCCTTCCTTGACCGGCAGCGCGATGATTTCACCGCTGACCTCCGGGTTGATGACCACTTGCACCACGGGCTGGATTTTGCCGGTCGCGACGACCAACTCGGTGAGGTTTCGCCGCGCCACCTTCTCGGTTTGGATCGTGATGATGACCTCCTTTTTGCGGAAGAAAGCCACGGCCGACAGACCGCCGATCACGAGGACGATCAACGAAAAAACGACGGCTTTGCGGGCCGATTTACTTTTTGGATTAGCCATTTTAGTTGGGGTTAAGACACCGGCGGGGAGTGTTTGTTGCAGTAATTGTTCGTTAGCGTAACCCAGCAGCCAGCTAAAGGCCGGGACGGGAAAGTGGCTACATGAAGAACTGACCGAGGCCGAGCGGGGTTAAAATCAAACGAATCCCAATCCAGAAGCTAAACAACCAGACTGCCGCCTTGCCGAAAGACACTCCGCTCAAACGCCCCAGCGCCACGGCGAGCACCACCGCATACCAGATGTAAAACAGGTTCACGGACGACAGCAGCAGGTGGACTTTGTTGGACATGTCGAATTCACCCACGAGCATCGACAACGCTGGCCGGGCATTCACATTGCCCATACTGACAATCATCAGCGTAGTGACGACGGAGTTAAGCAGGTAAACCATTATCGCCAAGCCCACGGCTTCGACGGCTTTCATGTAACTAAAACTTCCTTTCAAGCCTTTGGTTCCCATCAGCCAGATCACCAGCCCCCAGAAAAACAACCCGACCACCGTGGCCACCATGACGAAAACCACGCCGATCGACTGAAAGATCAGGGGATCCATTTTCTCCATGCTCTCTTTGATTTGTTCGGCTTGCTCCGTCTTCATTTTGCCTTCCGCGACCTGTTTATCAAATGCCTTCCCCTGCATTTCCAAAACCTGCTGCTTGATGACCGGCTGGGAATAAATCAAGAACGTGGACGCGACCGCCAACACCAGCATCAGCACCACCGGGACCATCCAGTTGGCCACCGACGGCGGGGACACCTTCACCTCGTCAAACACTTCGCCGGGCGCGACAAAGACGTTGGTCAGGCGCGAAACAAGTGACGTGGCTTCGGGCGCGGTGGTTTCCGGCAAAGACGGAGGTTGAATTTCGTTCATAATTTTTGAGTGTCGATTCGTTAGCCGTCTGCTTGGCCACGGTGCGAACTCAGTCGCGCATGCCCGCGAGCCGCATCAGCTTCGCCGTCTCGCGATACGCTTCCTCGACCCATTCGACAATTTTGGCGGGATCGGGCGCATACTCTAGTTCGATGGAAACCACGCCGTCAATGTGGAGTTCCTTGATCGCCTGCAAATACGGCGCGAACTTCACCACGCCCCGGCCGGGCGGTAGGTCGCCATGCACTTTGCCATCGCAATCGCTCAGGTGGACGTGAATGGCCTTGCCCTTGAGCTTGCGGAGATCGGCGGGCGACGTGTCCGAGAGCACGAGATGGCTGATGTCGATGTTCGCCCGCACGCGCGGATGACCGCATTCATCCACGAACCGCGCCATTGTCTCGACGCTGTTCAACAGGCTCAACCGAAACGGCTCCAGCTCGAGCGCGATGTCCACGCCGCGTTTGTCCGCGTAATCGCCGAGGCGACGGCAGGTTTCAAGCCCCCACTGCCATTGCGCCGCGGGCGGGATGACCTCGCGTTGCCAGATGTATTCGCCGAGCACGAGCAGGATGTTCTTCGCGCTCCACTTGTGGGCCAGGTCGATGAACCGCTTCGTCCGCTCCAGGTGGTACTCGCGCACCGGCTCGTTGAAATCAATCAAGCCGACCGACACGACGGGCAGCGAAACAATCGGCAGGTCGAGTTTGCTGCACGTTTTCTCGACGAGCTTCACCTCGCGTTGCGGAATGCCGACGGCTTCGGTGAAGATGTCCACGCAATCGAAGCCGAGGCGCGAGATGTGTTTCAGGCCGGTCGCGGTGTCCACGCCAGCCTGCTGGAAGGCGGAGTTGATGATGCCTAGTTTCATGGAGGTATGAGTTGTTGCAGCAGAGAATGGCGAATGAGAGCCGCCCTTGGCAATTCCGATCTCGCAGATTAATATAACCGGAGATACTCCTCGTCACCCGCCCTTTTTGCGGTATGCTCGCCACCCTTTTATGACTGGAAAACTTTTTTCGGAACTCGGCCTGTCAGCGGAAATGCTCAAGGCCATCGACAAACTCGGCTTCGAGCAGGCCGCGCCCATCCAGGCCGAAGCCATCCCCGTTCTCCTGGCGGGCAAGGATGTCGTCGGCCAGTCGCAGACCGGCTCGGGCAAGACCGCCGCGTTCGCCGTGCCGGCCATCGAAAAGGTGGACGCCGCGAGCCGCGCCACGCAGATTTTGATCCTTTGCCCCACGCGTGAACTGGCGGTGCAGGTGTCCGAGGAGATTCACAAGCTGTGCCTGTTCAAACGCGGCGTCCATGCGCTGCCGGTTTACGGCGGCCAATCCTACGAACGGCAATTTCTCGGCCTGAAACAAGGCGCGCAGATTGTCATCGGCACGCCGGGCCGCGTCATGGATCACATGCGGCGCGGCACGCTCAAACTCGACGCGTTGAAGATGGTGGTCCTCGATGAAGTGGACGTGATGCTCAACATGGGTTTCCGCGAAGACATCGAAATCATCCTGCAAGGCACGCCTGCCGGACGGCAGACGGTGTTTTTCTCCGCGACCATCCCGCGCCCGATCCAGGATTTGATCGGCAAATACTCGCGCGACCCGGTGAGCGTGCGCATCGAACAGAAGGCGTTGACCGTCCCGACGGTCGAGCAGATTTATTTCGAGGTGGACCGGCGTTTCAAAATCGAACTGCTCACGCGGCTTATCGACATTCACGATCTCAAGCTCGGAATAATTTTTTGCAACACCAAGCGAATGGTGGACGATCTCGTGGATCATCTGAACGCCCAGGGTTATTCCGCCGACCGTTTGCACGGCGATATGAGCCAGCAGATGCGCGACCGCGTGATGCAGAAGTTCCGCAAGTCCGGCCTCGAATTCCTGGTCGCCACCGACGTGGCCGCGCGCGGCATCGACGTGGATGATGTGCAAGTGGTTTTCAACTACGACCTGCCCTACGACGTGGAGGATTACGTGCATCGCATCGGGCGCACCGGACGCGCGGGCCGAAGTGGGCGGGCGATTTCGTTCGTGGCGGGACGGGAACTTTTTCAAATCCAAAACATCGAACGCTTCACGAAGATGAAAATTCAGCGTGGCAAAGCGCCGACTGCTAATGAAGTGGAAGAAGCGCGCGCCAACGTTTTTATCGAAAAACTTC
>JBKJSC010000146.1:0-42959 GCA_046593035.1 Limisphaerales bacterium
ACGTGCCATCGCTTTCGTCCGCCTCCACCACGAACCAGCCGCCGGAACGGGCGGCGGGCGGCAAGTTGCGCTCGGCCGGCGGCGCGCTCGATTTGGCCAAGATGGTCTCCGCATGGGAAAACCGCGCATGACGCGCCAACTGCGGCACGGCGGCGCCAACGGCATAGCTCGGCTCCGCGTGAAGCTGTTGCAACGCGAACGCGAGCAGCGCCGTGGTCGTGGTCTTGCCATGCATCCCGGCAACGCAAATGCCGCGTTGCCGGCGAAGCAGCGCGGCCAGCAATACCGCGCGTCGCACGATGGGGATTTGCAGTTGCTGCGCGGCGACCAGTTCCGGGTTGTCCATGCGGATGGCGGACGAATAGACTACGAGCACGGGACGCGCGGCAGCGATTTGCGTCGTCGCGTGGCTGGGGTAAATCTGCGCTCCACGTGCGCGCAACATTCGCACCTCGTTGTTTTCCATCACGTCGGATCCGGCTACTGCGAATTCCAAGTCCAAGAGCAGATGTCCCAAACCGCTCATGCCGCAACCGCCCGCGCCGACGAGATACACCGTGGCGGAAGTTCCAGCCGCGGCGAGCAGCGCATCGACTTGTTCTGGATTCAAACGGCTCACGGGATGACGGATTGAAAAAGAAGTTGCGCACCGGAACCGGACTTGACCTGCTCGTTCGACCGGCTGCACGAGGATTGGCTGGCGAAGCCAATCGCCTGCATCATGCGCTCGGCAATTTGTTCCGCCGCATTGGGAAAATGCCATTGACCAAGGGCGCTGGCCATGGCCGCCCGCGCCTGTGGGTTGCCGACCAGTTCCACAATCGCCTGGCTCAACCCCTCCGGCGAGATGTGTCTCTGCTCGCCCATTCGCGCCGCGCCGCTCTGCGCAAACGCGAGGGCATTGGAATATTGGTGGTTGTCGGCCGCCGCCGGAAACGGAATCAAAAACGCCGGGAGACGCATGGCCGCCAGTTCCGCCAGCGACGACGCGCCCGCCCGGCTGATGGCCACGGTCGCCGCGCCCAACGCGATTTCCATCTCCGTTAGAAATGGGTGAACGACAGCGTGGCACTGTTGCCATTGTTGTCTTGAGTAAGCTTGCCCGACCTTTGCCTGGTCACTCGACCCGCACAAATGCAAATATTGAAGGCTGGGTAGGAGTCGCGTTAAGTGCGGCAGCGACTCCAAAATCAAAAAGTTCACACCGCGCGCTCCTTGACTACCGCCCATCACGAGCAACATCGGCCGCTCCGGATCGAGGCCCAACTTCACGCGAGCGGCCTTCGGATCCATCGGTCGAAACTGCGAGCGAACCGGCATTCCGGTCACGGTCGCGGGCGCGTGGCGCAACCGCTTCGCCGTTTCCGGAAAATAAACGAAGGCACCGTCCACTAAACGCGAGAGCCAGCGATTGGCTTTGCCGGGGATGGTGTTCGACTCGTGCAAAAACGTGGCCGCGCCAAATGCTTTGCCGGCCAAAACCGGCGGCGCGCTGGTAAAGCCGCCCATGGCCAGCACGGCTTGGGGCGGGCGTGCCTGGAAAAGTTTTTTGGCCGCGCGCCAGGATTGCCAGAAACCGTGGAGAAAGCGGACGAGACCCCAACGATTGAACGCGACCGCCGGCAGCGTCACCACTTGCATCTCCGTGGCGGATTTGACGGCCTGTTGATCGACTTCCTTCGGCGAGATGAGTAGCGTAACGTCACAGCCCCGCGTCTTGAGCGCCTCCGCCACTGCCAACCCCGGAAAGAGATGGCCACCCGTGCCACCACAGGCGATGGCCACAAGCGGTCTGGCGTGGGCGGATTGCATCAGGTGATTTGAGGAGCGGCCATTTCGTCGAAGCCGGATGATTCAGTTTGCATGACACGCTGCGTGGCTTGCCGGGCGACGCTCAGGAGCAGCCCGACGCACGTGAGCATCACGAGCAGATTGGATCCACCGTAGCTGATGAACGGCAGGGGCAGCCCCTTGTTGGGCAGCGCGCTGGTGACGACGCCGATGTTGATGAACGCCTGCAGGCCGATCAAAAACGTAAGGCCCGCCGCGAGCAACTGGCCGAAGGTGTCACCCGCGCGCCACGCGATATAAATGCCGCAGATGACCAGCAGCACAAAGGCCACCACCACCGCGAGCGTTGCCACCACGCCCAGTTCCTCGCCGATGATGGAAAAAATAAAATCCGTGTGATGCTCCGGCACGAAGCCAAGTTTTTGCCGCCCGTCACCCAAACCCACACCGGTCCAACCGCCTGAACCGAGCGCGAGCATCGCCTGATAGGCCTGATAACCCACGCCTTGTTTGTTTTCTTCCAGATCGAGCCAGCTAAAAATTCGCTTCATCCGCATTGGATCGTGCAGGAGCGAAACCGCGAGTCCCCCCAGCGCCAGCGCGAACGGCGGCAGAAAAAATTTCCAGCGCACACCGGCCAGCAACAACATGATCCCGCAAACCGTCGCGAGCAAAATGGTGCTGCCCCGGTCCGGCTCGACAAAAATCAAACCGAGCACAAGTCCGATGACCAAACCGGGCCGCGCTAATCCCCGCCAAAAAGTCGGCATCTGCCGCTGGAAACGGTCGGCATACCAGGCGACGAAAATGATTAGCGCGATCTTGGCGACTTCAGAAGGTTGGAAGCTGACGCCCGCGAAACTAAACCACCGCCGGGCACCGCCAATTTTCCGGCCAATTCCGGGAATCAAAACCAGCACCAGCATCACGACCGCCACCACGAGAAGGCCGACGGCGAATTTTTTCAAAACGCGATAATCGTTGAGCATGGCAACCGCGCCCACGGCCAATCCGAGACCGCACCAAACCAGTTGCATCAGGAAATAGCGCGCGCCCACCTGCACCATGCTGGAGCTGTAGAGCATCACCATGCCCAGCGCGAGCAGCGCGGCGACACAGAACACCAAGGTTGTCGTGGCCAACTTCATTTTTCTAAGGCGCTCCGAACATTCCGCAAACGTTTCAACTGTTCACTCGACCCAACCCGTCCACCACCGACCCATCAACAATCGAGATTACTGCTTGGGCGTTGTCGGCGGAACAACGGGAGCCGCGACGGCCTCCGTTGCTGCGGCCGCCGGAGCGGTTTTGCCCGGCAGCTTCAGCTTCTGTCCGACTTTAAGTTTGTCGGTCTTCAGATCGTTGGCGGCGCGGAGGACTTTGACGGTCGTGCCATTTCCGGCGGCGATCTTGGTCAATGTGTCGCCGGACTTGACCGCGTAAACGCCACCGCCTTCGGTCGGGGTCGCGTCGGGAGCAGCGGCAGTCGGCGCGGCTTTCGTTGTCGGCGCCGGGATTTGAATCTTCTGCCCAACCTTGAGCTTCTTGGGGTCCACGCCCGGATTGGCTTTTTCAATTGCCGCAACGGTGACGCCATTGGCTTTGGCAATTTTTTCAAAGTAATCCCCTTTGACGATGGTGTATTCCTTGGCCGTGGCGGCGGGTGCTGGCACCGGGTCGGGCATCGGAGCCGGCACCGGTGAAATTGGCGTCGCCACATTGGCTGCGGGCGGCGTTGGCGGATTGGTTTCGCCCAGCGGTGGCAGCGGCAGCGGCGTGGGGCGTGGCTGCACTTGAGTTTGTTTCGCGTCCGTCTTGGTTTCGTCGGGCTTGCAGCCTTGCATCAGCAGGCCGACGAAGAAGACGGCGTGGATGGCAACGATGCCGAAGACAACGATGCAGATGTTGGATTTGCTCTTGCTGTTTTGGAGCGAGCCTTGAGGGACGAGTGGATTGGGCGTGTTCATGGGCGTGGGTTAGGACTGGGTTATTATGGGAGGGTTGGGTGTGAATGACTCGCACCCGGGTCGGAACAAGAAAACCTGTGCGCGGATCATAAAATAGTTCAAATTAAATTTTGTTTCTGGTTGCATCGTCGGCTTCATGGCTGGTTCACAGCACAGGGTATGGTGTGGCTTTTGGCGCGACCACCATTGGTGGTTCGCGCACACTGCTCGACCGCCTGTCGAAACACTTCGCCCCGATGTTGATAATTCTGAAACATGTCAAAGCTGGAGCAGGCTGGTGAAAGCAAAACCACGTCGCCAGGAACCGCATTTTGCGCCGCTTCTGTGGTTGCTTCTAACAACGAATCAACAACGGCGCAAGGAGTAAAAAGACTCCAGGCCGCGCGAATTTTTTCCCGCGTTTCGCCGAGCAAAAAGGCCTGCTTCACCCGCTTCGCCAACAGCGGCCCCAGATCGTGATATTCGAAGCCTTTGTCCTTGCCGCCAGCGATCAGCCAGATGTTCGGCTGGTTGTCACTATTCGCCGGCGCGGCGAGCAACGCCTGCCGCACCGCATCCAGATTTGTGGCCTTTGAGTCGTTGATGAATTGAACACCATTCAACTCCGCGACCAGTTCGCAGCGATGCGGTGCCGGCGCGTACGATTTGAGCGCGGCCACCATCTGCTCCAACGGCAGGCGCAAGACACGACCAACCGCCAGCGCGGCCATGAGGTTCTCGGCGTTGTGCGGGCCGCGTAACTGGCAATGGGCCATGTCCAGCAACGGCCCCGGCCAATCCGGCATCCGGCTGATGATTAAACCGCGATCCAAATAAATATCCGCCTGGCGATCATTCGCGCTAAAAGTAATCACCTTGGACGGCACTTCCAAACCGAGCGCGCGCATTTGCGCCAGCGCCTCGCTCTGAATGATCGCCCAGTCGAACGGCTGTTGATTCATGAACAACTTTGCCTTGGCGCGAAGATAGTCCGCCGTGCTCTCGTAACGATCCAGATGATCCGGCGTGAAATTCAAAAACACGGCCACCACGGGACGAAAATAGCGAATCGTTTCCAACTGAAACGAACTGACCTCGAGCGTGACAAAATCCAGCTCGCGCGTCTCGTCCGCCACGGCGCACAGCGGCAGGCCAATGTTTCCCGCCGCGATGGTTTTGCGATGCGCTTGCTGGAGCAACCGTTCGACAAGTTCGGTCGTGGTGGTTTTGCCATTCGTGCCAGTGATCGCGAGACTGAGGCAGCGGGATTGCTGATACCCAAGTTCCAATTCGCCGATCAGCGGAACGCCGCGCGCGGTGATCGCTTTCACCAAGGGTGATTCAATCGAAATGCCGGGACTCACCACCGCGAGATCAAAATGTCCTACGGGCAGCGACACCACACCGAGTTCAACCCGCACGCCCAATGCTTGCAGCCTGGCCGCCTCGCGGCGCAGCGTGTCCGTGTCGGCACTGTCAAGCGCCGTCACCGTTGCGCCGCGTGCCACTAACAAACGGCACGCCGCCTGGCCGCTCGCCCCAAGGCCGAGCACCACAGCTTGTTTGTCTGCCAAGGTGAACATTTTAATTAACGAATCTTCAAGGTGCTCAATGCAACGACCGCGCACAACACACACAGGATGTAAAAGCGCGTCACCACTTGCGATTCATACCAGCCCTTCTTCTCAAAATGGTGGTGCAGCGGTGCCATCAAAAAAATCCGCCGGCCCACGCCGTAGCGGCGTTTCGTATATTTGAACCAGCCCGTCTGGAGAATGACCGAACCCGCTTCGGCCACGAACACGCCGCCCGCGATGATCAAAACCAGCGGCTGATGAATCAACACCGCCATGATGCCGAGCGCGCCACCGAGCGCCAGCGAACCGGTGTCGCCCATGAACACTTGCGCCGGATGGCAGTTGAACCAGAGAAAGCCGAGACTCGCGCCAAGCATCGCCGAGCAGAACACGGTCAGCTCACCCGCGCCGGCCACATAAGGCACCTGCAAATATTTCGCGTAAATCACATTGCCCGCCACGTAGGTCATGATCAAAAAAACCAAAGTGACGATCAATGTGCATCCAATCGCCAGACCATCAAGTCCGTCGGTGAGATTAACCGCGTTGGAGCTGCCCACGATCGCCAGCATGGTCAGCACCAGCCCCACGCCGCCCGCTTCGCTCAGGAGCGGGTATTTGAAAAACGGCACCATCACTTCGGTGATGAGCACCTTCGTTTCCGGCAGTCTCCACAGGTAAACGCCAATGAACAAAGCCAGCAGGGTTTGCACCCAGAGTTTCACATTGGCCTTCGCGCCCAGATTGCTTTGCTGGGTGATCTTCGCGTAATCATCGTAGAATCCCAGCCCTGCTAGCACGAGGAGCGAGAGCAGCGTGAGCAAAACCAGCGCGTTCCATTGCGCCCACAACAGTGCCGTCAAATCGAGCACCATCACGATCAGTACACCGCCCATCGTCGGCACATTTTTCTTACTTAACACCCGCGCAGCCAGACCGCCGCCCTCCTCCGCCTTGTCAGTATAATTCTGTTCAAACTTCAATTCTTTCAGCCAGCGAATGACGCGCGGTCCCAGCCACAGGCTCAACAGCAGCGCCGTCACCGCCGCGCCCGCGCTGCGAAACGTGATGTAACGAAACACCCGCAGCGGCGACAGCCACTCCGCCCACGCGGTTCCCGCCGCATGGTCGAGCAAGTATTGACTGAAGTAGTAGAACATCAGATTAGTCGTGCCAGTGACGGAGCGGACTGGGCGTGGACGCCAAATTCAACTCACGCCAATCATACCGCTGCCACAAGTTTTCGTTCTCGTCGGCGGTTTCCCCGGCACGTTGGCCCGCGCGTTTCGGACGCGGCAGCCTCAGAGTCCGGCGATCTTCCGTTGAACTTATTTTCTCAATGGTTACGCTCATAATTGTTTTGGGAATCAACTTTCGTTTTTCATTCGATCAACTGCGGCCACGCAAAATTTCTCCGACTCGTTCGAGCCGCGTGGCGCGCGATGCTTTCAGCAACACCAGATCGCCCGCCCGCACATCGGCCTTGATGCCGGCGGCGGCGGCGAGGACGTCAGTAAATTCGGTGGCCTGCTTCAGGCCGCGATCACGCGCGGCTCCGGCTGTGATCGCCGCCATTTGTCCGACGGCGAACAGCCGGTTCACACCCAGTTCGGCGGCGCGCTGGCCCACTTCGATGTGCGCGGCGGTCTGTTGTGCGCCCAGTTCCGCCATGTCACCGAGCACCGCCACGCGCCGGCCCGTGCAGGGCAGATCGTGCAGGGTTTGCAGGGCCGCGAGCGTGGAATCGGCATTGGCGTTGTAGGCGTCGTCGAGCACGCGCACGCCGTTGGTTTCCCAGACTTGCAGCCGCATCTTTGGCGGGGTGCATCCCGCCAAAGCGCGCTGCATTTGTTCGCGCGTCAGGCCCAACTCGGTTCCCACTGCCAGCGCCAACAAAGCGTTCAGGACCTGGTGTCGGCCCAAAAGATTGATGCGGTATTCACCAGACATTTCCGGTTTGAATGAGTCCGCGTGAAACGTCACCCCGCTGGCATCCACCCGCACATTATTCGCGCGCCAATCATTTCCTTCGGCCAAACCAACACGCACCACGGTTGCCCGGGTGCGCCGGATGACTTGCGCCATGTCCGGGCTGTCGCCGTTCACAAAAAGTTTTCCATCTGCGGGCAGCAATTCCGCCAGCCAGCCTTCTTCTTCCGCCACGCCGTTCACATCGCCAAAGAATTCCAGATGCTCACGTCCGATGCTCGTCATGACGCCATACTTGGGCTGAATCATTCGCACGAGCGGCGCGATCTCGCCGGGATGATTCGTGCCGACCTCCAGCACGGCGGCTTGATGCGATGGCTCCAGTTGCAACAATGTCACGGGCACGCCGATGTCGTTGTTGAAACTCGCCTCGCTCCAAAGCGTCTTGAATCTTTCGCGCAGCACGGCGGCGATCAATTCTTTCGTGGTCGTCTTCCCGTTGGAACCGCCCACGGCCACGATGGGTAAATCAAAATCCTGCCGGTAACGCGCCGCCAAACGGCCCAGTGCCGCGCGCGGATTTTCCACAGCGATCACCGCGCAAACATTGGCGGAGTTTGGTGCCTTCACGCGTTCCACCACGACGGCCGCGACGCCTTTGCTCATCACCTCGCTCAAAAAGTCATGGCCGTCGAACCGCTCACCGGCTAGTGCAAAAAATAAATCGCCTTGCCGCGCCGAGCGCGAATCGGTGCAAATCCGCACCGCCAGCGCGTCCGGCGATCCAGAGAAAAGTTCTCCGCTCGTGGCTTCGATGACATATTTTAGCGAACGCGGTTCCATTTTATTTCATGGAGAAAGAAGCGGAAATTACGGCCGTGATTGTTTTCTCCAACGAGGAAGTGTCATTAATCCCCTCCCAGTGGGTTTGCAGCGAATGGACCGGTGTGATTTGAAACACGCCCATTTTCGCGGCGCGGAGCTGGTCGATAGCGCGACCGCCGTGCGCGGCGATTTGCTCGGCGCGGGCGCGGGCATCCTTGGTGGCTTCGGCGAGCATCTCGACTTTGGCCTCGCCAGCCTTGGTGTAAATGTATTCAAGTGGAGCGGTCGTGAACACCACGCCTTGCTCAACCAACGCGGTGGAATCGCGATCAAGTTGAGAGACCCGTTCGACCTCCGGCGATGACACCTGCACCGACTGGCTCAACCGGTAGCCGACGGTCTTTTGTTCCGTCGCGTCAAACTCACCCTTTTGCCGCGCGCGCAATTCCTGGATGGAAATCGGGGCTACGGAATAATTGGTAATGCCATTGGTGCGCAGAAACGCTTCAACTTTGGCCAGGTCAACCTTCAAGGCGCGTTGCGCTTGAAGCAAGGTGCCGCCTTCGGTCGAGAACTGTCCATGCCAGACTGCCAAATCCGCGCGCACGGCCTTGCGCGCGGAGCCGGTGACGCTGACCGTTTGCGACTCGGCAATTTTCACCCAAGCGCGCGTGACCAGCATCGCGGAACACACCAGGCCGCCCGCCAGGAACAACCCGGCCAGCACTCCCAGCAAATGTGGACGTGGGGAATTCATTTCGTCTTGGTGTAGCCCAGCGCTTCCAAAGTTTCTTGCGCGTAAACCCGGTCATCGAATGGCACCACGGTGTCTTCAAATTCCTGATACGTTTCGTGGCCTTTGCCGGCGATCAACACCATGTCGCCCGGTTGCGCCAGCCGGATCAGTTCGTCAATCGCGCGGCGGCGATCCAGTTCCACCCGGAATCCCTCGGCGTGCACGGAACGAAACCCTTCTTCAATCTGCGCAGCGATTTTTGCCGGCGATTCTTTGCGCGGATTGTCACTGGTGATCAGCGTGAAGTCCGCGAGTTCAGCAGCGGCCCGGCCCATCTTCGCGCGCTTGCCGGTGTCGCGACTGCCACCGCACCCGAAGGCCAGCAGTAAGCGTCCCGTGGTGATTTCGCGCAGTGTGAGCAGCACATTGCGCAACGCGTCGTCAGTGTGCGCGTAGTCCACGTACACGCCGAACGGCTGCCCGGCGGCAATGCTTTCCAAACGTCCAGGCACGGGCCGCATATCGTTCAATGCGGACTTGATGGTCGGCACAGGAACTTTCAAAACCAAGGCCGCCCCCACGGCGGCGAGCGCGTTATAGACATTGTGCCGGCCAATGAGCGGCAGTTGGCAGGAGAATTTCTGTTCGGGCGTTTCGATCTTCAACCGCGTCGTGTCGCGGCCCAGTTGAATTTGCGTGGCACGCAACGTCGCGGCTTCACCCAGACCGTAGGTGAGCTGGACTTCCGCCTTGGTTTCCTTCGCCAGGCGCTGGCCAAAGGCGTCGTCTATGTTGATCACCGCGCTGCCGGGCTTGACGCTCGCGTGGAGAGCGGTGAACAATTTCTTCTTCGCCGTGTAGTAATCTTCCATTGTGCCGTGGTAATCGAGATGGTCCTGCGTGAGGTTGGTGAAAATGCCGAGATCGAAATCAATCCCGCAGACGCGCTTCTGGTCGAGCGCGTGGGAACTGACTTCCATTACACACGCCGCGCAACCGGCCCGAAGCATCTGCGCCATCATCTGCTGAATTTCCAAGGCTTCGGGCGTGGTGCGATGTGCCGGAATCACACGTTCGCCGATTTCATAACGCACTGTGCCGATCAAACCTGTCTTGATTCCCGCCGCCTCCAGGATGTCCTTCACCATGAAGGCCACAGTGGTTTTGCCATTGGTGCCCGTCACGCCGATGACCTTCAACCTGGTGCTTGGATGCTGGTAATACGCCGCAGCCGCACGGGCCAGCGCTTCGCGTGCGTCGGTGACTTTGATCTTGGTGGCGCGCTGCGAGCTGAATCCGTTTTGCGTGCAGATGATGGCTGAAGCGCCGCGGTCGATCGCGGTGTTGATGAACTGATGCCCATCCACCTGCTGGCCGGGAATAGCCACGAAAATCATGCCCGGCGTGACGCGCCGGGAATCATACGTGATCCCCGCCACCTCGCGATCCAGTGAACCTTCGATGCTCACCGGGGAGAATTGGCTGATGATCTCTTTTAGTTGCATGGCGCGCGTCAGAGTTTTTTGGCAACCTTTGCCATCGGCAGCCCGTTGCTTCCGGCGGGCGTCTTCAAGGTTTCGGCCAGGAGCGGTTCCGTCAAAAGATCGGGCGGGATGTTCAAATAATTGGCCGCGCGTTCGGCGATGTTATGGAAGAACGGTGCCGCCGTCTGACCGCCGTAGTGGCCCTGCTTCGGCTCATCCATCACCACGGAAATGCACAGTTCCGGATTGTCCGCCGGGAAAAACCCGATGAAGGAGGAAAAGTATTTTCCAGCCACATACACGCCGTGCTCAACCTTCTGAGCCGTGCCGGTTTTTCCAGCGACGGTGTAATGATCCAGGCTCGCCTTGATAGCCGTGCCGGCGGGCGTGACGACGGTCTTGAGCGCCGTCACCATCTGGCGCGCGGCGGCTTCGGATACGACCTGGCGCACGGGCTGTGGCTGGTATTTCGCCACCACGCGGCCGTCCGGGTCTTCCAATCGATTAATCAACATCGGCTGCATGAGCTGGCCGTGATTGGCAATAGCGCTCATGGCCATGACCATTTGCAACGGCGTCACCGCGAGGCCGTGGCCCATGGGAATTTGGGCGATGGAAACTTTGCTCCATTTTTTCACGGGATGGACAATGCCACTCACTTCGCCCGGCAAGGGCAGGCCAGTCTTGACACCAAAACCGAAGTTGCGGATGTAGTCGTGGAGCTTTTCCTCGCCCATGCGAATGCCGATCTTGGCGGCACCGATGTTGGACGATTTGGTGATGATGCCTTCCACCGAAAGCAGGCCGTAGGATTCGTGGTCGTGCAGGACTTTGCCGGCATAACTGAAGCGACCGTGCTCACAATCAAACTGATCGGTAAGCCGCACGACTTGTTCGTTCAACCCGCCAGAGACGACGACGATCTTGAAGGTGGAACCCGGCTCGGCGATGTCACTGATCACGCGGTTGCGCAAATGATCAATGGGCACGGCACCGGGATTGTTCGGATCGTAATTCGGCAAAGTCACCATCGCCAGAATTTCTCCGGTGCGCGGACGGGTGACGACGGCGGAAACGCTGATGGGCGTGTGCTTGCGCATCGCGTCGGCGAGTTCGGATTCGACGATGTGTTGCAAGCCGACGTCGAGCGTGAGCACCACATTCAATCCGTCGCGGGCCGGAACATCCTGCTGGCGCAAGGCCACGAGTTCACTGCCACGCTTGTCTTTCTCGGTCTGCCGCCAGCCCCGCACGCCGCTCAATTGCACATTCAGCGCGCGTTCGATACCGTCTCTGCCAGTCATATCCGCCTTTAGGTCGCCGACACCCACATGGCCCAGCACATGGGCCGCGAGTGCTTGATTGGGATAAACCCGCTGCTGATCGTCATCGGCGAAAATGGCCTTGTGCTGCAAATTTCGGAGAAAGGTCCGCTCGGCTTTCGTCAATTTGCGGCCAGTGAAGCCGAAGGTTTCCTGCGCCAGGGTTTGTTGAATTTGCTGCCACTCCTCCACTGGCACTTTGCGTTTCAGTACCACGTACTGGTTGACCTTGGCTTCGCCCGAATCATTCAGCGAAACCCGTGGCTGCAGGCGTTCCGCCAGAAAGGTTTCATTGGTCTTGAGCAAGGTGGCCAGCACCTTCGCCATTTCGGTCTGCCGCTCGCCCAGCAGGCTGGGATCCGCGCAAATCGTTTTGACCGACACCGTGGTGGCCAGCAAGTTGCCGCGAATGTCGCGGATTTCACCACGCCGCGGCTCGCGTTGAGAATTGCTTTGGGTATTGTCGCGCGCCTTGCTTTGGAGTTCGTCATGACGAACCACTTGCAAATCGACGAGCCGGTAGCCGAGACCGCAAAACGCGAGCACGAGCAGGAAGGCCATTCCCACTAAACGTCGATAATGTTGTGCTGTAACCATCGATTGGCTCTTTCACTCGCTGTGGCGAACTTGTCGCCGACTCGTTTTCATCGCACCGCCAGGCGCGGTTCCGGCGGACGCACTACGCTTCCGACCGGAACATCCATCAATCGCAAAATCTGCTCCGGCTGGGGCGGCACCAGGCCCAAATTTAATTCCTTCACCCGGGCATCCAGGACGCGCGGGGAGCGCAAATAGGCAAGCTGATCGCTCGCAAACTTTGTCTGACGGCACAGCTCTTCGAGCTTCTTCTCCCCCTGCCTGATCTGCTGGCCAAGGGTGTAAATCTGATTCTTCTGCCAGACATAGCCTACGGCGGAGCCGCCGATGAAAAAGCAGAGCAGAAATACTTTCAACGCGGCACCGAAGCGGACCGCCACCGACTGGTTTTTGCGATTACGTGCCATATTAAACTTTCTCAAACACCCGTAACTGGGCGCTGCGCGCCCGGGGATTCGCCGCGATTTCCACCGCGCCGGGCTGGATCGCCTTCCGGCTCACCAAAATCAACCTGGGCGCGCGCGGCTGCCGCAACTCCGGGACATCCACATCGCCCGCCACCGTGTAATCCCGCGCGCCCTCGCGGCCGAATTCTTTGACTAGGCGGTCTTCGAGCGAATGAAAAGTAATGACCGCCAGACGCCCGCCCGGCTTCAGGATTTGCCAGACCGAAGCCAGACCCCGCCGCAAAGAACCGAGTTCATCATTCACCGCCATCCGTAACGCTTGAAACAACCGCGTCGCCGGATGCGCCTTCCGCCCGTGGCGGGGCGCTAGTTTTTCGATCAACTCCGCCAGTTGCCGTGTCGTCGTAAACCGCCGCGCCATCCGCTCCCGCTCAATCGCCCGCGCGAACCGGCGCGATTCCCGTTCGTCACCCAATTCCCAAAAAATCCTGGCCAGTTCATCCGCACTTCGCTCGTTGACCAGTTCCGCCGCCGTGAGCGGTTGCCGCGTGTCCATCCGCATGTCAAGCGGGCCGTCGTGTTGAAAACTGAAACCGCGCCCGGCCTCATCTAACTGCGGCGAACTCACGCCCAAGTCCAACAACACCCCGTCGCAACTCTCCGCCGTCACCCATTCGTTCAACTCCGAAAAGTTTCCACGCCGGATTTCAAAGTGCCCGGCGAACTCCGCCAGACGTTGCGTGGCCACCTCAACTGCGGCGCCATCGCGATCGCAACCACACAGCCATCCACTCGGAGCGCTCGCTTTCAAGATGGCTGCTGCGTGTCCAGCCCCACCGAGCGTTCCATCGGCGTACCGGCCGTGCGGAGACGGCTTCAACGCCGCCAGCACTTCGGCCACCATCACCGGGTTGTGGCTGTAATTGGTCACGTTGCATGTTCAAATCTCAGAGCCGCATCCCCGTAACGCTCAAAAATTGGGCCGCCGCGCGACTCCACACGGAGCAAGTCGCCTGTGTGTCGTTCGCAGCCGGGGCGGGTTCCGCTATCGGCGCTAGTTTCGCGGGAACAACTTCTAAATCCGCCTCGCTCAAGTCGTTCCGAACGACTTTGAGCGTTTCCAAAGTCATTTCGCCCTGCACCAACGGGCGGCGCGCGTGGGGCTTGAAACGGCCAAAGAATGAAAACCACGACCGCCAGCCTTGCTCTTCTCTGGCAACTTTTGCGGGCCGCTGAACGGCAAACACCGCCGGGCCGTTCACATTCGTTGCGATCTTCACCGTCCGTTTCGTAGGCGTTGCAACTGGCGTCGCTGGCAGGGCGGAATAAACGGGAACCGCTTGCAACAGCTTTTCCTTGGGCGGCGCGAGCGAAACCGGTCGTCCAACGGGAGCAAACTTGGGCAGAAAATGTTGCTCGTTGATCTTGTAGGGATTTTGCTCCTTGGAGAGGCCCCGCAAACTTTGGCCCACGGTAAGCAGTTTCATCAGGCTCATAGGTCTTAGATTAGTTTTTGAGCATGGGGGGCTAGTGCCGCATCGGCCACCTTGACCAGTTCGTAATGTTCCGGATTCCAAATTTGAAAGCGGTCAAACAACCCCACCAATACCGCCTCACCGGCGATGCCCACCGCCTTGGCCATCGCCTCCGGCAGGCAAATGCGTCCGCCTTTGTCCAAGATGACGTCGTCGGAATTCTCACCCAGAAAACGCCGCAGCGATTCGGCTTCCGGATCGGAGAACGACATGGATTCCATTTTTTCTTCGAGCTTGCCGTACGCCCTCGGCGGCAAAACCAACAAGCAAGCCTGCTTCTGCCCCGGCGGTTGCCAAACCATCAAATGGAACCGCACATCCGGCTGCGTCGGGCGCCATTTGGCCGGGATTTGCACACGCCGTTTCTCGTCCACGCCATGCCGATAGCTGGCTTTGTAAGAGATTCGTTCGTTGATTTCGTTTGATGACATTTTTTGTTTGAGCGCAGCAGCTTCAACCCACTCCGCCCCACAACGACCCATTCTTACTCTTTTCAACCCATTTAGGTCAACCATTATCTTCAAAGTTTTTACAGAAAAAGATGATTCGCCTGTTGAGCCTGCCTTGGCCGAAATTATGGACAGGTTTCCAACCCGTGAATGAGAGGTAATCAATTTGAACTTGGGTGAGTTCCAAACGTCCTGCTAGCGTCTCGCCAGTGAGAACCGACGAGTTTGATTACCCTTTGCCTCCGGAATTGATCGCGCAGTCTCCCGCGCCAAAGCGGGATCAATCTCGCTTGTTGGTATTGCCTCGTCTCTCCGGCCAGATCGCGCACCGGCGGTTTCCTGATTTACTCGAATACTTGCGTCCCGGCGATGTGATGGTGATGAACAATTCGCGCGTCTTCCCGGCGCGATTGCGCGGACGCAAAGCGGACAGTGGCGGAAACATCGAAGTGCTGTTGCTCGAAGAATGCGCCGTGAACGACTGGTGGGTGATGCTCCGTCCGGGCAAACGCGTGCGCATTGGAACCGGAATTATTTTTGAAAAAGCGCCCGCACTTTCAGTAAGTCTACGCGCCGTCGTCGGTGAAAAAAATAACGAAGGCCATTGCCGGTTGCAGTTTTCCGGCGTGGGAAATATTGTCGATGTCCTCGACACCATCGGCGAAATTCCCCTGCCCCCTTACATCACGCGAACGGGAAACGCTTCGACCATCGATGACCGGGAACGGTACCAGACGGTCTATGCGCAATCTTCCGGCTCTGTCGCCGCGCCCACGGCGGGATTGCATTTCACACCTGCGTTGCTCGAACAAATCCGCGCGCTCGGCGTGCATCTCCACTGGGTGACGCTGCATGTAGGCCTCGGAACTTTCGCGCCCGTCAAAGCCGAAACGCTCGGCCAACACATCATGCACGAGGAGCGGTTTTCCATCGGCCCCGACACGGCGGAAGCGATCATGGCCGCGAAGCGCGAACACCGCCGCGTCATCGCCGTTGGCACCACCACGGTGCGGGTGCTGGAAAGCGTTGCCGCCAGCAACAACAGCCAAATCGTGGCCATGACGGGCCGCACACGCATCTTTATTTATCCGCCGTACGTCTTCAAAGTGGTCGATGCGTTGCTCACCAATTTTCATCTGCCCAAGTCCACTTTGCTCATGCTTGCGAGCGCGTTTGCCGCGCCCGGAGAAATGCGCGGCCGCGAACTCATGCTGTCCGCTTACGCCGAAGCCGTGCGCGAGCGATACCGCTTCTTCAGCTACGGCGACGCGATGCTGCTACTTTGATTTTGCGTTTCTAATTTTTAATTTTGAGTTAGAAACAGTTTGTGGCTGCGCTAATTCATTCAAAACCAAAAATCAAAAATCCAACGCTTCCCTTCGTGCTCATCAACATGGCCATGACGGCGGATGGCAAGATCGCCACCGCCAACCGCGCGCTTTCCTCCTTTGGCAGCGCGCGGGATCACACGCACCTGCTGGAACTCCGCGCCACCGCTGACGCCGTGATGGCAGGTGCGCGCACGGTGGATTTGAATCCGATCAACCTTGGGCCTGGCCCCGCCAGGTATCGCCGGCAACGGCTCAAGCACGGATTGCCCGAATATAATCTACGGGTGATCGTCAGCGGTTCCGGCACCATCAACCCGCGCGCGACGATTTTCCGCCGGCGATTTTCTCCGATCATAATTCTCACCACCCGCCGCGCTTCAAAAGCAAAACTCAAACAACTCGCCCTGGTCGCCGACGAGGTGAAAGTATGCGGTGCGCGGGAAATCGATTTTCCAGCCGCCCTCCGTTGGCTGCGCGAAAAATGGAACGTGAAACGCCTGCTCTGCGAAGGCGGCGGAGAATTGAACAGCGCCCTTTTCGCCGCCGGCCTGGTCAACGAACTCCACTTGACCGCCTGCCCAAACATCTTCGGGGGACGCCACGCTCCCACCATTGCCGACGGGTCGGGCGCCGCCACCCTGGCCGGGGCCACGCCGTTGCAATTGAAATCGACCCGGCGCATCGGCGATGAATTGTTTCTGGTCTATCGCGACGTCCCGGCGGCACGGCCAAGACCTCGCGCCGCTTCACGCCGGAAGAATTCTTTCTAACAACTCGTTTCCATTCGCGATTAAAGTTCAACCCAACCCAAACATGATCACCCTCATCATCGGAACGAACCGGCCCGGCAGCAACTCCCGCAAAGTCGCCGCGCACATCACCGAAGCCTACGCGGAACTCAAGGTGCCCCTGCACGTCCTCGACCTCGCCACACTTCCGCCGGAAATCTTTTCACCGAACAGCTACGCCGAAAAGCCCGCGTCCTTCGCGCCCTTTGCCGACACCATTCTCCAATCCGCCGGGCTGCACGTCGTCACGCCGGAATACAACGGCGGTGTGCCGGGCGTGTTGAAGTATTTCATTGATATGCTGAAATTCCCGGAAAGCTTCGACCGTCGCCCGGTCTGTTTCGTCGGCGTGGCGGCGGGCATCTGGGGTGCGTTGCGGCCAGTGGAACAATTGCAACAAATCTTCGGCTACCGGAACGCCTTCATTTACCCGGAGCGGGTCTTTCTCCCGCAAATCAACGGCCTGCTCGACGCGAACGGCCGGTTGAACAACGCGGAGTTGATAGGCCGCTTGCAGAAGCAGGCCAGCGGCTTCGTGGACTTCGTGGAAAGCGTCAAAGGCGTGAAACTGCGCGGCGCGAAGTAATCCGGGTAGCACCCGCGTCTCGCGGGTTGTTTCCGGCGTCACGCCGGAACATAATTTGAAGAGATGAATAATCTGGAGGCAATCATTATTGTGGTACTGCTGTTCATGGCGGTACCGGACGGTTGCCGGAAGCTGGGACGGCCAGCGCTGGCCTATCCCGCGTTCGTGGTGTTTGGACTGTTGCTCGGAATCTTCGCGCAGGATGATTTGCAGACGATGCTGGTGGAGGCGGGCGAGGTGGGTTTTCTGCTGCTGCTCTTCGAGGTCGGGCTTGAAATCGATCTGCCCCGGCCCCGCGAACTGATCAAACCGTTGAAGTATGCCGCCGGCTGGCTGCTGGCGCAGTATCCGCTGGTGCTGTTGGTGGCACACTGCGCCGGGCTGAACTGGCCGCAGGCACTGGTTGCGGCGGCGGCGCTGACGGCCTGCTCGGTGGGCATGGCGCATCCGGCATGGAAGCAGCATTCGGGGCTGCCGGAATCCGCGCGCGGGTTTGTGCTGCATGTGATGGTGCTGCTGGAGTTGCAGGCCATCCTCTTACTGGCGCTGGAATCCACGGCCGTGGAGAAGGGGGTGGGTTGGGCCACCTTGTTCAGGATTGTTGGCATCGTGGTCGTGGTGCTGTTGCTGGCCTGCTTCGCGAAGCGCGTGGAAAGCCTGTTCCAAATCATCTTGGCACGGACGACGCACTGGCGGACGCACTGGCTCGTGCTGCTGGTGCTGGCCGTCTGCGCGCTGGGCGAGCGGTTCGGCCTGTCCGGGCCGAAGACGGCATTCGTGCTGGGGTTGTTCTTGAGCCGCATCCAGCATGAAGGAGCAGACTTGGAGCATTACATCGCCCCTGTCAGCCAGCGGTTTCTTATTCCAGTCTTTTTTGTGTCCCTCGGGGTGCGCATCGAATGGCGGCTGCTCTTCACTTGGCCTGCCTTGCTGGCGTTGGGCACCGCGTTCCTGCTGCTCGCGTATCGGGAGACGCTGCACCGGCGATGGCTGCGGACCGGCGGGGACGCAAGCACGGCGCTGCTCTTGGGGCCGAACCTGACAATGGTGGCCTTGGCGGCGAGCACGCTGATCAATGTGGGAGCTGCAAAGGAAGTGGTGGCATGGCTGGTGTTGACGGGATTGGTGCTGACGGTGGCGTCGCTGTGGATGCTGCCCGCGCAATCAGGCAACGGTAGCGTTGCTCCGGCCCCGTCCGGCGGACACGGCAAGATTACGTGACGAAGGCGAGCAAATCGTCGAGCCGGCCCTGCACCACCCGCTTGGCGACCTTGCGGACGCGTTCATGTTTTGGCTGGAAGGCCACGGACAGTCCGGCGGCGCGCAACATGCCGATGTCGTTCAAGCCATCGCCCACCGCGAGCACTTGGGCGCGCTTGAGGCCCATCTTGCGCATGAGGTATTTCAAGACATGAAGCTTGTCGTAGGCGCGCCGACCCGTGCGCAGGCGCGGGGACATGAGCGGGGCGAGCGTGAGGCGGCCCGTGGCGCGGTCATTGTCGAAACGCATCAGATTGGCGACGGCAAAATCCGCAAAGACCCGGCGGCGAATAGTCTCTGCGGCGGCGTGATAGCTGTCGGTGACGATGCCGACGCGGTAGCCGAGCTTGCGCAGTCCGACGACGGTTTCCACGGCGCCGGGGATGAGCGGCAGCGTGCGGGCGGTCTGCTCAAAGACGGACTTGGGAACGCCCTTGAAAAGCGCGGCGATGCGCCGGGTGCGCTGTTCCGGTGCGAGGTCGTAGCGGTCGAGGAATTGGGCGAGCTGTTTTTCACGCGCGGTTCGTTTGGCGAGTTCAACGACAAACCGACCGTTGAGCAAAGTGCCGTCCATGTCGAAGAGGGCAAGGCGCTCCACCTGGCCGAGCCGCGAAAGCGTACGTTCGGGATGTGCATGCAGGTGCCGCTCCGTTTCGCGCACGCGCCGGAGGAACGTCCGGCGAATGCGGCCGTATTGCATGGCGCGCTCAATCATGGCACGGGCCACTTGCGTCGCCATCTCCCCAAGATAATCCAGTGAATGGCTCTTGTGGGTGATGTGGCCGATGTCCACTTCTTCGAGCCGCGCCCCGGTTGCCGCCGCGTCAATGAACAGGCCGATGTCCACGCCGTAATCGTTTTCAAAATGGAGCTGCCGGAGTAGCGATTTCCGGGCCGCGATGATGCCGCCGAGCGGTTGGGCGAAGTGGGTAAGTTCGGGGAAATAGGTGCGCATGAGCGGACGCGCGGTAAGTGCTGTTACACGACCGGCCTCGCGGGAAAAGTGCGCCTTGACGAAATCCGCCCGCCCCATAGCCAGCGGGGCGGTCATCAAGGCAACGAGGTCTGGATTCAATCCGGCCAAATCGCCGTCAAGATAGAGAAGGATTTCGTGCCGCGCCTCGTTCAGGCCGTCCTCCATGCTCGCACCTTTGCCAAGGAGCGTGCTGGTGACGACCTTGGCCCCGGCATCCCTCGCCAGTTCAGGCGTGCCGTCAATCGAACCGTCATCGACGACGATGACTTCTGCCACCAAATCAGATCGGCGGACGAAAGCGACCACGTCCGCGATGCGAGCAGACTCGTTGAGAACCGGGATGATGACGGAGACGTGGACTGAGTCCGGCACGAGAGGCCAAGTTTCTACTTTCAAACGTGGTCCGCCAGCGAAACGATAGACCTGAGACGGACGTTTCGGCAAAGCCTTCGGTTTTGCTGGAAAACAATCTACAGAGACACTTTTAGCGTGTGTTTTTTTCGGACTGGACATAGCGGGAGTCTACTATTTGTTGTGAAAGCAGCGAGGACATTTTTTGGAAAATTAAATCCTGCGAGCACATATTCCAAAGTGCAACAGCACGAAACTTCATTGCCGGGAAGAATGTTTTTCTTTAAGACAGCGGTGACATGAACGTTGCCATTTCCGCCCGCCTCGCCGTCTGTAGTTGGTCGCTGCAACCGGCCAGCCCGCAGCAACTCGTCGAACACCTTCAGCTCCTCCGGCTTTTGTTCCAAGCAGGGCAGCTTTTGAACCGGAGCGTTTCGACTCGTAGACCAATTTGGTAGGATTGTCCCGCATCTGCTCCTTTAGGCGACTTTTGCTTTCCGCTTTCGGAGTTTCTCCGCCAAGGCGAAATCCATCTGCTTCTTGTCGAGTTCCGGTCCAGGGCGGTAGTCCGCGAGAAGCTCCATTTCTTCCCCGCGAAAGTGCGGGTAGAGCGCGGCCAGCTTGGGAATGGCCCGCTGGGCGAGCGCAAAGTATTGCTGGTCCAGTTCAACGCCTATGGAGGGATATCCGACGGCTTCCGCTGCCGCGAGCGTGGAGCCGGAACCCATGAATGGATCCAACACCGTCCCCTCGCCGAGTGGCAGAAGCGCGCGCACGAGGATGCGCATGAAGTGTTGTGGCTTTAGGCAGGGATGGTCGGAGATGGTGGCCTCGCGGTCGGGTGTCCGTCCGCTGGGGATGGCGTCCGGCAGAGGCCGGTCAGTGGAGAGCCGGCGCAGGCCGCCGGTTTTCCAGCGACGCAAGTTCTCCGCCACGGTGCGGGCTTCGATCGGTTTGCGGAACAACATCCACGGCTCATACGCACCTTTGGGTGTCACGCAAACTTCGGGGAACTCGCGCTCCGCATTCTTCGGCCGGTCGCCGCCCCGGAAACTGTAATAGAGCCGCATAATGGCCGGTCGAATCTCGAAACCAGCGTCCGCGAGCGCGACTTGCACGAGCGGTTGCAAGATGGGATGGCCGGCGACGCAGACGTGCGCGCCCGGCACCAAAACTGGGAGGAGCAGCGAAGCCCATTCACGAAAGTGACGACTCAATTCTTGTTTCTGCGCGGCGTTGAGCACGGTGAAGCGCGGTAAGGGGTCGCGCTGGCTGCCGCCGATGGTCGGGGGCAGCCGCCAGACGCCGCCGCGTCCCGCCCGCAGCTTGGCGACTTCCTGGTGGGTGAATTCCAGCACGCCATAGGGCGGGTCCGTGCAGACAGCCTGAACGGACTGCGGCGGGCGTTGGCGCAGCCACTCGAAGCAATCGGCATGGACGAGTTGATACATTTCCGAACGGCGCAAGTTTCAACTATAGGCGAAGGACATTCAAGCCCGGACTTGGTATCAACTAAAGGCGAAATGGATGCCAAAGCCACCATCGGACGTTTTGTCCGGCAGATGCGGGAGGAAAAGAGACTCACCCAGGAGCAAGTCGCGACAAAGACCGGGATTTCCTATCAATTCCTCTCCGGTCTGGAAAATGGGCGAGAGAATTTTTCGGTTGATGTACTAGATTCGCTGGCGGGCGCGCTGGATTGTACTTTGCCACAACTGGTGGCGGCCGCTTACGCCCCGCCGACGGCGGGTGTGGTGCCGCTTGTGAAACCGAAGTATTTTCGTCCGCGAGTGCCGTTGCCCCCGGGCATGAAGATAAGCCACCTCTCGGCGGCGATGAACGCAACGCAAAGCCTAGTGGCGCGCATCAACGCAAACCTCCTCGTCAGTGGAGCTAAGCCATTACCGGAATACATTCAGGGCAATAATTTCAGCGGCCTCGTCTCGAATGTTTTCTGCGACGCCCTGCACGAGCACTCGCCTTACAAACACAACTCCCACCAAGCCTATCCCGAGCTCATCAATCCTTCTGCAAGGGAAGGCGGGAAACCAGCGGGTTTGGAAGTGAAGTCCACCATTCAAATCGGCAAGGGTGGGGAGAGCCACAATGGACATTCGGGTTGGCATTTGATTGCCTGTTTCACCATCGAGGAGAAGACCGGTGTCGTGCGGTTTATCCATCTCATGTTCGCAGTACTCAACGGACATACCTATCCCAAGTCGGATTGGAAATATGTTGGCAGCAAGGTCAACGCGGAAACCGGAAGCCGTCGCACCGAGACCTACAATACGACGGCGGTCGGCACGACCAAGCTGCGGGATGGTTCGGTTTATCTGGATCCAACGATGATTGATTTTAGCCGCTGGCGAGTAAAGCGCGAGGGGCCAGTGCCCGCCTACTCAATCTTCAAACAATAGCGACATGAACACCGCCCTTTCCGCCCGGCTTGCCGTTTGCAGTTGGTCGCTCCAACCGGCCAGCCCGCAGCAACTCGTCGAACAACTCCAGACCATCGGTATTGCCCGCGTGCAACTGGCGCTCGATCCCTTGCGCGAACGACCCGAGGTGTGGGGCCAGACTGCTCCGCTCTTCAACCAGCACGGCATCCGGGTTGTCTCCGGCATGTTCGGCACGGTGGGTGAGGATTACACGACCATGGAGTCGATCCGCCGCACCGGCGGCGTGGTGCCGGACGAGCATTGGGAACAGAACTGGCGTAACATCCGGGAGGTTGCGCGCCTCGCGGCGGAACTGGACCTGAAGCAAATGACTTTTCACGCCGGCTTTCTGCCCCATGAGGAGAGTGATCCGCAGTTCGCCAAACTGCTCGATCGCATCACACGCATCGCCGACCTGTTCGCGGAAAAGGGAATTGATTTGGGGTTCGAGACCGGACAGGAAACGGCGGAGACGCTCGGGACATTTTTGACAAAGTTGAACCGCGCAAGCGTGGGTGTGAACTTCGATCCGGCGAACATGATTCTCTACGACAAGGGCGATCCCATCGCGGCGTTGCGCGCGCTCGGCCCCTGGCTAAAGAGCTGCCATCTCAAGGACGCGACGAAGACGACCGTACCTGGCTCGTGGGGCAAAGAGGTAACGGTGGGTACGGGCCAAGTGGATTGGCGGGCGTTCTTCCGCGTGTTGGACGAACTGAAATTCATCGGCGACCTGTGCATCGAACGCGAAGCGGACAACCAGCGCGTGGCCGACATCAAGGCGGCGAGGCAATTCGTAGAAGCGCAGTTTGTCTAATACGAAGCACCAATGATTTTCGGTTATATGATCTCGGAGTGGCGTCGCGTTTCCCCTCACCCCGGCCCTCTCCCCCGGGGAGAGGGAGAACCTTTTGCCGCGCTGGGACAGAGGCGACGTGCCTGGTTTCACCACGCGGTATCGGAGCGGTTCCCTCTCCTTGGGGAGAGGGCTAGGGTGAGGGAGAGCGTGTCTGGTTTCCATCGATTATTTGCGCGCATCGGTCACATTCTGGCTCCTGAATTCTGAATTCTGTCTTCTTATTATGATCAACATCGGCATCGTCGGTCTCGGCTTCATGGCTGCGACGCACATCAAGGCCTGGCGGCATATCCCGCAAACGCGCGTCGCCGCGCTGTGCAATCCGAGCGGACGGCATCTCGATGGTGATTTCACCGGCGTCGCCGGCAACGTGGGTGACAACGCGCCCGTGAAGTTGGAACCCGGTTCGTTCACGGCCCACCGTGACGTCGCCGCGCTGCTCGCCGACCCGGCGATTGACGTCGTGGACATCTGCGCGCCCACCAAGGCTCATCCCGAACTCGCCGTTGCCGCACTGCGGGCGGGCAAGCATGTCCTCTGCGAAAAACCACTCGCCCGTACGCCGGCGCTGGCGCGGCAGATCGCCGACGCCGCCGCGAGCGCGAAGGGATTTTTCATGCCGGCGATGTGCGTGCGTTTCTGGCCGGAGTGGGTGTGGCTGAAGGAGGCGATTGCCGGAGGCCGCCATGGCAAGGTGCTCGGCGCGCGCTTCCGTCGGGTGGCTGAACCACCGGGCTGGGGCCACGGGCATTTCCTCGACGGCGCGCAATCCGGCGGCGCGTTGCTCGACCTGCACATTCACGACACGGACTTTGTGCAGTTCTGTTTTGGCCGGCCGCGCGCGGTGTGCTCGACGGGTTACACGAAGTTCAGCGGCGCCATCGACCACGTCGTGACCCAGTATCACGTCGCCAGCGGCGCGATCATCCACGCCGAGGGCGGTTGGGCCATGACGCCCGGCTTCGGTTTTAGCGCGGGTTACACGGTGAATTTTGAAAACGCCACCGCCGACTACGATCTCGCGCGCGGCACGGACGGCTTGAAGCTGTTTGAAAAAGGCCAGCCACCGCGCGTCGTGAAGTGCGACGGCCCCGATGGCTACGTGAACGAACTCCGTCATTTCGTCGAGGCGATCCACAACGGCAAACCGCCGTCCATCGTGACCGCAGCCGACGCCGTGAGCGCAGTGGAGATTTGCGAGGCGGAGGAGCGGTCGGTGACCAGCGGACGGTCTGTGACTTTGTAAGCTTGCGTCGGAAGTTGCCGCGCCAAGAAAGCGTCACGGCAAACTTTCGCCCCGCCTTAACCTCCGAGCAGCAGCGACGGGGTGTCACGATCGTGGCCGAGCTTGAAGCGCGGGAAGGCTTTCAGCGAGAACGTCACGGCAACGGTGTAATCTTCCTTGCCGACGCGGCTGTCGCGCACGCGGAAAGTGAGCGCCGCCGTCCAACTGCGAAGGTCGCGATACAGCGTATAGAATTGCTCTTCCATCCGGCCGTCACGCGCTTCGAAGTGATGCGTCATGCGCGCGCCCCAGTTCTCATTCAGTCGATAGTAGAGGCTGGTGTAAACCAGGTTGTTTCCCAGCGCGTTCGGACCGGGCACCGCGTCGGCACGGATGTAACGGTGGCCGAGGGAAACGCTCCAGAAGTTTTGCGGCGACAACACCAGGTTGTGATTGGCCTGCTTGAACACGCCGTTGCTGATGTCGTAGCGCGTCTCGGAATTGAAGGTGAGCCAGGAGCGCGGCTGGAAATCGAGGTCCGAAAACAAATCGGCGAACGTCGCCTGCCCCGTGCGCGGCTTCAAACGCCAGTCGGTGTACAGCTCCCAGTTAAGGAGGTTTTCGATCTGACCTTGGCGTTTCGTTTGCAGTTTATTATGCAAACCAAACCGCAGGACATTCTGGCTGTCGATGGAATCAATCGCGTTATAGTCGGGATACTCGATGGGCAGCAAACGCAGGCTGTGCTGTTCAATGTCGAACTGCGGCAGTTGCGGCGGCAGGACGTTCGGCGAAGGCACGAACACGTAATTGATCGAAGGGGAAACAATGTGCCGCAATTCCTGCACGTCCAAAAACTTGTTCTGCGCCCCGGCCCAGATGCGCGAAGCCTTGAAGGTCACCTCCGCGCCGGTGTTGAACACCGCGCGGTTTTTTTCCGTGGTGGTGAATCCGGTGCCTTCGGTCTCGCCGTAGTGGGTGAACCGCCCGCCGACGCGCGGCGAGACATTGAGCCAGCCAAAAAACGTGTACGGCAGCAGCAACTGGTGATACGAGTCGGCGCGCCACGCGACGAATTCAGGCTTTACGTTGTCGGCAAACTGATGGCGGTAGTAGCCGGCGGAACTTTCGCTCTCGTAATACACCGGTGTGACGCCGATTTGCTGGCGCACTCCGGTAAGTTTCACGTCGGGCAGGCGCTCGACGGTTTCAAAGAAATCGTTGACCTGCGGTTGCGCGAGGACGTTCAGGCTCCAATTCTGCCAGAGCTGGTTGACCTCCAGAAAGGTACTGGGTTGGATGTTGCGGCGATATTCATGCTCAAAAAAATCGCGAATGACGAACGGGTCGGTTTGTTCACGCACGACCAGAGTGGCGGTCAAGTTGGTGCGCAGCGTCGCTTGGTGGGAAAAGCTAAGGCGATGACGCTTGTCATCCATCACCCGGTTGAGAGTGTTGGTGCCCGGCGCTTCGTCGCGGGTAAAATACGTTTGGATCTCGCCTTTACCCCAACGTCCGAGATCGTAATTAAGATCTGGACCAAAACCGACGCCGCGTTTCTGCCGGTAATCAAGGTGAAAGGCACCGCTCAGTTTTTCATTCGCATACCAATTGTACGTGCCGAGCAGGTACGGACCGTGGATGGTGCGGAAGCCCGGCGTGAATTCTAAGTTGTTCGGATGCCGCCCAAATGTCCGCGCATATCGCGGCCAGTAGAACACCGGCACGTTGCCGAGATAAAAGGTCGCGTGACGGGCCTCGAAGGAGTGTCCCGGCACCAGGATCAAAGTGCGGGCGCGGATTTTGTAACCCGGTTCCGCCAGATCATCCGTCGTGATCTGCGCTTCCATCGCGGTATGGACGCGATTGGTCGGGTCGGCGCGCAGCCCTATGCCCGTGACGAAAAACGGCGTCATGCCGGCCTTGAACCGCTCGGCCTTCATCACCTTGGTCTTGAAGTTGTATTCCAGCCACTCGCCCCGCCACAGTTGGTTGTCGCGCAGCAGTGTCACCATCCCATCTGCCGTGATATCGCCGGTCTCCTGGTTCAGGGTGGCGTGGGTGGCCGTCAACTCCGCGCCGTTGTAGTTGACTTGAACGCCCTGCGTCGCGGTCACGATCTTCGTCTCCGGATCGAATTCAAATTCGCCATCTTTGGCCAGCGCCTTGACTTCCCAAACCGGTTCGGCGGGAGCAGCGAAGACCGTGGTGACGGAGAAGAACAAACCGGCGAGCAAAAAGATCGTAAGCGGTTTTTTCATTTGGCGCGGACAGCTAACCAAATCGAATCTCTGCTGCCAAGCGGGATTTGTCCGAAGCCGAAGATTTCAGCGGAACGACGACACGTAACGAGGAAAAATCGCAACACCTACATTGTTCTGTACGGGCATTTGATTTGACGGCTCAGTTCGCTGGAGTTCAACCTTCAGGTTATTTTCGACCGGGAACAAGCTGAAGCTTGAACTCCAACGTCCAGCACTCACACACCGAAAGAATTTGCGCTGCACCGCCCCGCCTTATTTCGACAGGGCAACGATGTAGTGCTGCAAGCGGTTGGCGTCTTCCGGCCAGCCGAGGTTGGTGTAACTTTGATGCAGATTGGAACACATCCGCAGCAACATCCGCCGTGGACTGGTCGGCGAAAGAAACCCATCGTGAAACTCACGGCGGGTCTGGTGCAGATATTTGACGCAATCGGCCTTGGTCAGCAGCCGTCCCTTGTTGAAGGCATCGAGATAAATCTCGAACGTCGGGGTTTGGAAACGGCAGAGGAAGCGCGTCGGCATCCCGATGCCAGTCATCGGCAGGCGGAGCCGCCGCGCGAGAGACAGATACACCAGGCACAGGCTGATGGGATTGCCGGTGCGCCGGTCCATGACGCGATTGAGGTAGCTGTTGTCCGGCTCGTAATAATTTTGCTCGTTGCCGGAAAAACCCATCTCGGTGAACAGGTATTGATTGATGGTCGCGAGGATGCCGTCGGGCGTATCGCCGAAATCAATCCGCTCGCGGAGGTCGCCGGCGTAACTGTCGAACAGCGCCTGGTAGGCCAGGATGTTGATGTTGGGATATTGGGTTTGCGCCAGCAGCCACGCGCCCTGCTCCACGTCGAGGTCTTCGCCCCGGCTCAGGCAGAACGCGAGAAAACGGTTGTCCGCCGCCTGCCGCTCCAGATGATCGAGAATTTCCTGCGCGCGCCGCCGCAGGATCGGATCGCTGCTCAAGGTGCAGGGGCGCAGCCACTCCTTCGCCGCCCTACCGTGGAAAAGAATTTTACCGCGGATGATCTGGTAGATGGCGGGATCATCATCCGTCAACAAATTCAACAGCGCCGCCTTCTGGCTCTCGGAAAGCGCTGGCACCGGCCCGCTGATGGCGGAGGGATTCATGTGACCTTTGACGCCGCACTCTGGCCTCAATTCACGGAGATTTCAATTCCGAATATCAAATGTCTATCCTTCAAAAAGATTGCTGGCGGAAGCCTTTCGTGACACAAGCACTGCAAGAAGCACCGGAAGTGCCATGACAACAAAAGAATTCGCGAAAATTGGCAGACAGCTTGTCCCCTATTACCCAGGATTTGCCGTAGAAGGGCACCTGTTCCTTAAGCCGCCAGTCGGCGATTTCCTGAGTGGCCTATGCTTTGAAAGAACTTCTGGAGCCAAGGACTTTTACGTGCGGTTATTATTCCTGCCACTTTTCATCCCTCAAGACCACATCGCTTTTTGGTGCGGCCGTATTAGGAGAAATGGCCGTGAACTCTGGTTTGCTGACGACCCTAACTTGGTCGCCAACTTGCACGAGACCATTCAGTCCGAAGCGATTCCCTTTCTTAACAGCGTTTCCACGCTGAACGGGGCGCTCGACTACCTCAGGAGGGAAATTGAACTCACGAGACCGCGCGTGGATTCCCATACGCTAGAGGGCTTCGCTTACACGCTGATAAAGGCTGGGGATTATCCTGCTGCTCTGGATGCGCTGTCTGAGCTGGAACACATTTACGAGGAAATCTACAGGAACGAAAAAACGCCCGCGTGCGTGCTGGAGCAGCGGGCCAGGGCACGCCTGGTGCAGGAAAAGCTCTCGCGAAATCCCGACGAGGCGATAGCCCAACTGGAATCGTGGAAGGCTCAGACGAAAAGCAATTTCAAGCTCGAGAAGTATCCCTGAGTCTCAAAACAAAGAAGTGAACCGCGCACGCCAACCAAAGCTCCGGTAGTGCCGTGATAATAAACGCTGTCGCAGCTTCTTGGCTACGACGCTCCGGGCTGGGATTTCTCGCTTAATTTTTCTTCCCGCCGGGCCGCTTCCTGCTTCAGTTTAATCTCCATCATGGTGCGTTGGTAGAGTTCCTCCTGCTGGCGGCGATTGCGGCGGCCCATCACCCACATGTCCAGCAGCGCCAGGAATACCGCCACCATCAGGCAAAATATGCAGACCAGCCAGTAGATCACGTAACTCAACTGCTCCAAATGCGGCTTCAACACCGTCTGCCCCCACGTCACCATCACCACGGCGAGCAGGAGAAAAAACAATCCCACACTGCGTCGGCGGGCGTCAGCGGGGGTTAACATGGCGATCTTTTAACATTGGTTTTCCATCAGTCCAAGTGGAAATGCTCGGATGCAAGTTGCAAAACCGGTGCGGGAATCATAGACTGCGGTCAGTGGACAACTTAATTCCGAACCCAAAGAATCCATGCAAATCACCAAACAACTCGCCGTCTTTCTCGACAACCGTCCGGGCATGCTGGCCCGCGTCTGCGACGCTCTGAGCGCCGCCAAAATCAACATCTACGCCATCTCCACCAGCGACACGGTGGATCACAGCGTCATTCGCATGGTCGTCAGCGACCCGAACAAGGCGCTCTACCTCTTCGAAGAACACGGCACGCTGGTCGTGGACGACGATGTACTGATGGTGGATGGCGACAACAAACCCGGCTCGCTCGCCGCCATCGCCCACAAACTCGCCGCCGCGAAGATCAACATCGAATACGCCTATTGCGCGACCAGCCCCCATTCCAAGAAAGGCCTGTTGATCCTGCGTGTGTCCGATCCGAAAAAGGCGCTGAAGGTTTTGAACAGTTGAGCGCGCCGAAGCAAATTGGCGCGGGCGGGACGCCCGTGCCACTACGGAACGGCGTGTCTCCATGCATCACCCGTTGCTCTACGAAATCAACACCCGCTGCTGGTTGCGGGAACTCAGCGAACAGCACGGTCGGCGAATCGATCTGGGCAATGTCCCGGCACAGGTTTTCACCGACTGGCTCCGGCTCGGCTTCACGCACGTCTGGCTCATGGGCGTCTGGACCACCGGCCCGCGCAGCCGCGCCGTGGCGCTCCGCGATGCCGATGTGCGCCGCAATTGCGATGAACCCCTCCCTGGCTGGCAGCCAAAGGATATTGTCGGCTCTCCCTATGCGATCGCCAGTTACCAAGTCGCTCCGGCACTGGGCGGCGAGGCAGGGTTGAAACATTTCCGGCAACGACTTCACGACCACGGACTCAAACTGGTGCTCGATTTCGTTCCCAACCACGTCGGGCTGGATCATCCGTGGCTCAAGGAACGGCCGGAGTTGTTTGTGCCAGGCCGCACGCGCACGCCCGGAGCATTTCGGCAAATCACCACGAACGGGATTCGCTGTCTCGCCCACGGCAAGGATCCTTACTTCCCCGCCTGGCCGGACACGGCACAACTTGACTACCGCCGCCCGGATACACGCGCGCTGATGCGGGACGAACTCGCGGCCATCGCCCGCCGCTGCGACGGGGTGCGTTGCGACATGGCCATGCTGCTGCTGAACGAGGTGTTCACCAAAACCTGGGCGGACCTCCCCTACCCCGTCCCGGCGCCGGCCACGGAGTTCTGGGAGGAAACCATCGCGGCGGTGAAGTCAGCCCGGCCCGATTTTCTATTCCTGGCCGAAGTGTATTGGAACTTGGAAGCGCGGCTGCAATCGCTCGACTTTGATTTCACGTACGATAAACGACTGCGCGATCAACTGGTTCACCGGCAACCTGCGGCGGTTCAGCCGGGCCTGCTTGAAGCCACGCCCGATTACGTCCGAGCCAGCGCGCATTTTTTGGAAAACCACGACGAGCCGCGCGTGGCCTCCTTGCTTTCCTTGGAGGAACATCGCGCCGCCGCGCTGTTGATGCTCGGTCTGCCCGGCCTGCGCTTGTTGCACGAAGGGCAACTGTCCGGTGCGCGCAGCTTCACGCGCGTGCAACTTGGTCGCCGCCCAAAGGAACCAAACGACCCGCACATCGTCGCGCTCTATGAACAATTGCTCACGGCACTGAAACAAACGGCGGTCGGTCGTGGATCATGCGAAATGCTTCACCCCGCCCCCGCCTGGGCGGACAATCCCACGGCACAATTTTTCGTCATCATGCAATGGCAGATGACCCCACCGGAATTTGATCTCGTCGTCGTGAACCTCGCGCCACACCGCAGCCAATGCCGCGTGGCGCTCCCCGCGCCTGAACTAGCGAATCATACTTGGCGGATGCGGGATATGCTCGGCGAAGAAACGTATAAGCGCGACGGGAACGACCTGAACAATCAAGGCCTCTATCTCGACCTGCCCGCGCACGGCGCACAGTTGTTTCACTTTGCGCCCGAAGACCCACCTACCTCCAGCAGAGCCGAAAGATTTCCTATGGATTAATAGCGCGGCAAGGTCGTGTCCACCTCACACGCCCAGCGGTCCACGCCGCCGGCAAGATTTCCAAGATTCGCAAAGCCAAAATGCCGCAAGAGGCCGATGGCGTGAAGGCTGCGAATGCCATGATGGCAATAGACCACAATTGCCCCTTCCTTCCAGCCTTCGATTTCCCCCATGCGTTGAGCGAGTTCTCCCAGCGGGATCAATTTGGATTCCGGCAAGGCCACCAGGCCATGTTCCTCGATTTCGCGCACATCAAGCAAATGCGGCGGGTGCGGCGATTTGAGTTGTTCCGCCAGCTCAGCGGGAGAAATTTGCCGGCTCATTTCGGAAAGCAAATTCGAGGACGAGACTCGAAGGTTAATGATTGCGCGCCGCCAGATAACGTTCCGCGTCGATGGCCGCCGCACAACCCAAGCCCGCCGCAGTGATCGCCTGACGATAGACGTGATCCGAGCAATCGCCCGCCACGAACACGCCCGGCACATTCGTCTCCGTGCCACGCTTGGGAATGATGTAGCCGCCCGCATCCATGTCGATGACGCCTTTGAAAAGCTGGGTGTTCGGCACATGGCCGATGGCGACAAACACGCCCGCGCAATCGACTGCGCTCTCCGCACCGGTCTTCAGATTTTTCAAGCGCACACCGGTGACTTTGTCCTGCTTGACGTCGAGCACTTCCGTTACCGCCGAATCCCAGATCGGCTTGATCTTGGGATGAGCCAGCGTGCGTTCGGCCATGATCTTCGAAGCCCGCAGCGTGTCCCGGCGATGCACCAGATAAACCACTGAGGCGAAGCGCGTCAGATACGTCGCCTCCTCGCAGGCAGAATCCCCGCCGCCCACGACGACAAGCGGTTGATTCCGGAACATCGGCAGCGCCCCGTCGCACGTGGCACAATAGGTGACGCCTTTTTTCTCCAGCTTGTCTTCACTTTCGAGGCCGAGATGACGATGGCCCGCACCGGTGGCAATGATGATGGTTTCGCTTTCCACCGGATCGCCGTCCACGGTCAGAACAAACGGCTGCTTTGCCAGGTTGACGCCCTCGACGGTGCCGAATTGCACTCGCGCGCCAAAACGCTCGGCCTGTTTCTGCATTCGCGTCATCAATTCGTAACCATCCACGCCTTCGGGAAAGCCGGGGTAATTCTCCACGATGCTCGTCGTGGTGAGCAAGCCGCCGGGCATGAGGCCGGTGAGCACGAGCGGGTTGAGGTTGGCGCGCGCGGTGTAAAGCGCGGCGGTAAGCCCGGCGCAACCGGTTCCGATGATGACGACTTGTTCCATAAAGGCCGAAAAACTAGTGACCGTCGGTGAACTTGGCAAGCGTTGGTTGGGCGCGCGCTTTCAAAACCGGTGAACCGCGCTCGCGTTGCGGGTCAGCCCAATCGAAAGATTATTTGCCGGGCAGTTTGGGAACGAGTGGCGGCGCGTCCTTGGGGCCGACCGGGTTCTCCTTTTTCGGCTCTTCTTTTTTCTCCGCCAGAAAATCGGAACGCGGCTTCAGAAGCGTGTCGATGGTGTATTTGGCCACCAGATACGACCAGTTCTCAAACCCCTTTTCCTTTTTGAATTTCTCGTTTAGCTTTTCCTGTTTCGCTTGAAATTCCTTGTCGAGTCGCGCTTTGTCGTCGGGCTTTTCATCCTTGCCCGGCGGGCGTTCCTTCGGGAAGTCGGCCGACACCGAAAGGGTCAGCAAATATTTTTCCTCCTCGCCCTGCTTGCCTAATTTCAACGAGTAAGTCAGCCCTTCAAACGATTGCAGCACCGCCTCCACGGGCTGGTCTTTCGCGGCTCTGTTGGTATTGCCGGGCGGGACCACGTCAATGAAACTCGGATTGGCCAGCAGCCCGGCCAGCCCGGACGCGCGCGGCCCGTCGGTCTGTTCGCCCGGCTTCAAATCCGTCAGCTTCCACTCACCGTCCAGTGTTTCGCGGGAAAGTTTCCAGGTATTGGTGGCGTTGGTGGACGTGACGGAGACAGAACGAATGCTTTCGATCTTGAAAAAATCCTTGTTCAGCCAGGCATCCGGTTTCGGCTCCGCGTTGTTGAACGGCTCGGAAACCAGGCGGACATTTTTTGAGTCGCCAGACACGAGCAGATACCGCCCGTCCGACCAACCGCCGCCGCCGAATTGCGAATTGCCACCGTCCTTCTGGTGCTTCTTGCCGAGCAACACCGACTTGATCAGCTTGCCGGCTTTGTCTTTGAACTCAACCAATGTTCCGGCGGAAGCGCCTTTGCCCGGTTCGACCAGTTCCAGCCGGGGCCATTCGGCAGGCTCCACCTGCAAGGTTCGCACCGCTTTCATTTCCCAAGCCTTCTGGATGAAATCGCTGATCGCCGAAAAGTCCGCCGGATAATCCCCCCGTTCACGCACGCGCCACAGATCGTCTTTCTTGGCGAGGTTCAATTCTCCGCCCGTCTGCTTGATGACAATCTGCGCCACGTCGTTCAACGGAAAATTGCCGAGCACCGTCTGGCTCTCCGCCTTGGAATTTGATTGCCAATCGCTCTGCTTATTGCGGTTCACCAGCAACCCCAAACCGCCGAGAACAATTAGACCAACCAGGATGAGCGTGAGTTGTTTCCGATTCATTTTGCAGTCGTACGTTTGCGTTTGAAGAACGCGAGGAGCAGGCCGGAGAACGTGACCACTGCCGGCATGGTGGCAATGTTGATCCATTTCAGCCGGTTTTCCAGATTGTCAATATCGAGGGTCAAACCGCGCCGGACGAGTTTCAGTTCCTTTTTCACCTCGGCCTGCTTTTGTTTGAACTTGGCCAGTTCGGTCTGCTGTTCGGGTGAAAGGATGAAGCGCTGGCCCTTTTCCTTGTTCTTCTGCAATTCGTTCAACTTGCGTTGGGTTTCGGCCAGGCTGTCCTCCAGTTCCTTGATCTTGTTCTGATAGCTCGCCTCGGCCTGGGCCTTCATCTTGTTGATCTTGGTGAACGGTCGCGTGGCGGTGGCCCGGCTGCGCGCCCCGATCAGATTGCTGTCGCCGGCCAATTGCTCCACGAGATTCTGGGCCAGTCCCAGATTGCCGTTGCGCGGATAAATCACCCGCTGGCCAAACATGTTCTGCACCTCCACGCAGAATTGATCGTAAAGAAAATCCGCGTCGCCCACGAGCACGACCGTCGTTTCCGCCGTCGATTGTTTGAGCGAATTATCCGTGGGCGATTTGGACTTCTTGTCCGCTGCGGAGTCGGGTGAATTTTCATCCTTCTCCGCCTTGTCGTCAGGCTTGCCGGACGGAAACGCGGTTTTGAATTTACCCGTCAAGCGAATCGCCAAATTCTGCTGCTTGCCGGAAGCCTTGAACGACTTGACGATTTGCTCACCTGACATCTGCGCCATCATTCCTTCGACCAGTTGGGAGTCGGTCGAACTGTGCAACAGAACTGTCTGTTTCAAACCTTCCGCCGGAGTGCCGGTGAAAGCACCCGCAAACGGCAGCAGCAGACTGTCGATCTGGGCGAGCACCACGTCGTCCCGATTGATCGCCTCCTGGTTCAGCGACAAAACCGCCGGGGCGTTTTCAGGACGATTGCCGCGATTAATCTGGCTGGCGTAAGTTTTATCGGCCACCACCTTGCCCGTCTCGAATTCAATGCCCCAAGCCTTTAGCAGCTTGTCCAGCGTGGAGCCGCCGCCCATCGCACCCATCATCGGATTTCCGCCCTGGCGATCCAGCAACGACAAGGGATCAAGCAGGGCGATCAACTTGCCGCCACGCATTAAGAATTGATCGATGGCATATTGCGTCGTCTCGGAAATATTTTTCGGGTGCAGGACCAGCAGCACCTTGATGTCGTCGTCGATTTTATCGGCGGTCAACTCCACCTGCCTGACCTCGAAAAAACTCTTCAGCTCGCTGATGATAATCCACGGCTCCTGCCCGCCCATCTGCCCCTGCCGCATCATCATCGGGTTGGGCGGCTGACCGAAGATTGGCAGCCCCGACATGATGCCGATGATGGGCCGTTTGGACTCTTTCACGCGCGCAATGGCACGGGTGATTTCGTATTCCAATTGCTTTTCGGAATCGGGCGAGAGAAACGGCAGGGCCACCTTTTCATCCAGGTAGTTGACGACGAGGCCGAGATACAATTTCTCGCCCGAGGCCAGCGGCTGGCCTTCAATGCCGTCGAGCGTGGCCGATTCCTCGGCGTCGGAATCGGGCTTGGGATCCAGTTTCTTGATGTCGATCTTGCCCTTGGCGAGTTGCCGGTATTCGCCGAGCAAATCTTCCACGCGCTGGGCGTAGCCTTTGAGCATGACCGGCATCTCGTTCTCGCCCTGCGTGCAATAGAAACGAATTTCAATCTTGCCCGGCAACGAACCGACGACCGCCTTCGTGCCGGGTGACAGGGTGTACAGCTTCTTCTCCGTCAAATCGAAGCGTTGCTTGAACGTGCCGGCGATGAAATTCACCGCCACCAAAATGAGGAACATGGCGGCCACGCCGGCCACCGAGTAGAGGATCGTTTCAAATTGCTTCTTCATTGCTTGCCTTTGCCAAACATTTCCGCAGCCAGCGCAACTATCCCGATCGCAAACCGCGCAGGATCACGCCGGTGACGAATAACGGGAATCCGATGATCGACAGAAAGAAAACGATGTCGCGTGAATCCAGCACGCCACGCTGGAACCCTTCAAAGTGCGGCATGACGCTGAACGCCGCCACGAGATCGACCATCCAAGGTTTCGCCCAGCGCACGAGAAGATTCGTCACCGGAGGCCAACCCGCTAGAATCAGGAACAGACAGATCACGACGGACAAGACGAAGCTGATGACCTGATTGCGCGTCATGGCCGAGGTCATACAGCCGATGGCCAGATAGCCGCCCGCCAGAAGCAAACTGCCCACGTAGCCGCAAAAAATGACGCCGTTGTCGGCGTCGCCGAGGGAGTTCACCGTGCAGACCACTGGAAACGTCAGTACCAACGCCAGCGCGAGAAACAGCCACGACGCCAGAAATTTTCCGACAATCGCCTGCCAGGGCGTGATGGGCATGGTCAGCAACAATTCCATCGTGCCCAAGCGCCGTTCCTCCGACCACACCCGCATGGCGACCGCCGGTACCAGGAATAAGTACAGCCACGGGTGCCAGACGAAGAACGAATCCTTCAACGACGCTTCGCGCCGCTCAAAAAAGCCGCCGATCATGAATGTGAAGAAACCCACGAGCAGCAGGAAAATCACGATGAACACGTACGCGACGGGCGAAGAAAAGTAGGCACCCAATTCCCGCTTGGCGATGGTTTTGATGTTGTTCAACGCATTCATTTCCGTTCCTCCTTCGCCGTTTCCGACCAGGTGATGCTGCGGAAGACTTCGTCCAGCCGTCCTTCTTCGGTGTGCAACTCCTCCAGCTTGCAGCCCTGCAACGCCTCGGCCACGCTGCGGGCCAGTTCGCCATTGGCCGCGTTGCCTTTGGCCAGCACGCGGGCCGTGACCACAGTTCCTTCTTCGCGAAGGATGTTGGTTTTGCGAGCGAGCGGCAGATGCGAAAGTTTTTGCGTGACGGCGGCGGCCGTGGCTCCGTTCACTCTCACCGTGATCGCCCCGGCCAGTTCAGACCGCTGCTTCAACTCTTGCGGCGTGCCATCGGCCACGACTTTGCCCCGGTCGATGATGATCACGCGCGAACACACCGCTTCGACTTCCTCTAAAATATGCGTCGAGAAAATGATCGCCTTTTTTTCGCCCATGCGGCGGATCAAATTGCGCACTTCCTGTTTTTGATTGGGATCCAATCCGTCCGTCGGTTCGTCCAGCACCAGCACCTCGGGGTCGTGGATGATCGACTGGGCAAAACAAGTGCGGTGCAAATAGCCTTTGGACAGCGTCTCAATGCTCTGGTGCAGCACCGGTTCCAGAAAACACATCTCCACTACGCGGCTGACCGCCTTGTTCCGCACTTCACCGCGAAAACCGCGTAACTCGGCGGCAAACCTGAGAAATCCGTTCACGGTCATGTCGGTGTAGGCCGGGGCGTTCTCCGGCAGGTAGCCGATGAGCCGCTTCGCCGGCAGCGGATTATCCACCATGTCAAACCCGCCGACCGACACCAGGCCGGACGAGGGCGGGATAAAGCCCGTGACCATCCGCATGGTGGTGGATTTGCCCGCGCCGTTGGGGCCGAGAAAACCGAGCACCTGCCCGCGCTCCACCGTGAACGAAACGCCATCGACGGCCCGTTTCGCCCCGAAATTCTTCACCAGATTCTCAACCTTAATCATGTCGCTTGATCTGCTTTGTATTCAAAGTGAGCGCTCGAAATACCCTGTCCCATCCAACCTGTAAAACATTATTCCGACGGCTCCGGCTGATTGTTTGCCGACTATACGACTGTTGGACAGGCAATTGGCAGGATGTTCAAAAAAAAGTTTGCGTGAATTTAGCGGCACCGCCAAGCGATCCCCCTGCCCCTCCGGCAACTCTCTTCGTGCGACGATTATTTTTCTTTCGCGAGTTTCACCAGCTTGGCCGTCACCGCATCTGGACGCGACACCGCGGCTTTGAAGTCCCAGGAATCTTTCGGTTCCAGAATCGACAGATACTCGGCAGCGCTTCCGACTTGTTTGCCGTCCTTGTCGAACAAGTCCAACTCCACTTTGACAGAATAGAAGCGCCCGGCGGTGTGATTGATGATTTTTCCCGCGACACAAGCGGCTTCACCACCATTCGCGGGACGCAACTCGAAGCGCTTCAATTCCACCTCCTCACCATTGCCCCGCCCCAGTTTTCCGACGGCCACGATCAATCTCGCCAGCAAGCCCACCGACGCGACTGAAACTCCTGCAATCATCCAAGCCCGTCGTTTTAGACGACTGACCGGCGCAGACGAGGCAACGGCGATTAACTCCGTTTTAACCCCACAGTGCGGACAGTTCACCACCGAACCGGCGGCCTCGGCGGGAAACCCAACGCGTCCACCGCAACTCTGGCAGTACGCCTTGAGCGAAGGCGCTTTGGCGGGATCGCGCAACTCGGTTTGCTGTCCGCAATGCGGGCAACTTACCCGCGTGCCCAATGCGTTCGGCGGAAACTCAATGTGCCCCCGGCAATGCTGGCAGGCACCTTTGAAACAGTTCGGCTCGGACATGCGACTGGAAACTATCACCGGCCACTTCGGGAGTCTTGGATATTTTTATCAACTGGCCTCCGGCTCAATTCCCGCTTTACACCCCGCCGCCGTTCCGCAAATCATCCGGCGTGTCTTTAAGTTTATCCGAGGCGCAGCGCTTCGACGAAGCAACGCCGCCAAACGTTTTCGCAAAACCGGCCCCGGCCAATTTGGAGGCCGCCATCCGGCGGTCGCAAGAGTTCCTGCTCCGTGAACAAACGCCGGAGGGCTATTGGGTTGGCGAATTGATCGTCGATTCCACGCTAGTTTCCGACACGATTTGTTACCACCATTGGAATGGAAAAGTGGATGCCGCCTGGCAGCGCAAGGCGGTGAACCACATTTTTTCCAAGCAGCTCGAAGACGGCGGTTGGAACATTTATCCGCACGGCCCGGCCGAGGTGAACGCCACGATCAAGGCCTACCTCGCGCTCAAACTCGCCGGCGTTTCGGTCACGGATCCCCGGATGCTCCGCGCGCGCGAAATGGCCCGCAACCTCGGCGGCGTGCCGCGGATGAATACTTTTTCCAAGCTGTACCTCGCCTTGCTTGGTTTGGTCACTTGGGATCATGTGCCGGTCATTCCGTGCGAAGTGATCCTGATCGGCAAATGGTTTCATGTGAACTTCCACGACATGAGCAACTGGACGCGCGCCATGCTCGTGCCGCTGGCTATCATCAATCATTTCAAGCCGACGCGACCACTGCGCTGCGGCACGAATCTCGACGAGCTGTACCCAAACGGAAAATGGGAACTCGATGAAACGCTGCGCCCGCGATACTTCGATTTTGGCTGGCGCAATTTTTTCCTCTGGCTCAACCGCCTGCACCGTCTCGCGGAATGGGTGCAGCGGCTGGGACTGCATCCGTTCCGCAAGATTGCACTGAAAAAAGCAGAGTCGTGGATGTTGGAACGCTTTGAAGGTTCGGACGGCTTGGCGGCGATTTTCCCGGCGATGCTGAACTCGCTGATCGCGCTCAAGGCGCTGGGCTATCCCGACGACCATCCGCAGGTGTTGCGTACGGAGCGGGAGCTGAAAAAACTCGAACACGAAACGGCGGACAGCGTGCGCATTGAACCGTGCTTCTCGCCCGTATGGGACACGGCAATTGTCGCGATTTGCCTGCGCGAATCCGGCCTTCCCGCCGGTCATCCCGCGTTGAAGAAAGCCGCCGAGTGGCTGATCCAAAAGGAAATTCGTTTCAAGGGCGACTGGCAGCACAAGAACCCGGTGGACGTGGAGCCGAGCGGCTGGGTCTTTGAATACGAAAACAAATGGAACCCGGATGTGGACGACACCGCGATGGTGCTGCTCGCGCTGCGGATGATTCCCACGGACAATCCGCAGCGACGCGACGAATGTCTCCAGCGTGGGTTGAAATGGATGCTGACCTTCCAGTGCAAAGACGGCGGATGGGGCGCATTCGACAAAGATTGCACCAAGAGCATTTTGGACAAGGTCCCGTTTGCCGATCACAACGCGATGCTCGACCCGGAGTGCGCCGACATCACGGCGCGCATTTTGGAATTGCTCGGTTACGAACGGTTTTCCGTGGACGATCCGCAGGTACGGCGGGCGCTGCAATTTGTGCGCGAACATCAGGAGGACGACGGCTCGTGGTATGGCCGGTGGGGCGTGAATTACATTTACGGCACCTGGCAGGTGTTGCGCGGCATGCGCGCGCTCAACTGGAACATGCAAGAGCCTTGGCTGCAGCGCGGGCGCATGTGGCTCGAAAGTGTCCAGCGCGAGGACGGCGGCTGGGGCGAACGTTGCAACACGTACGACGATCCGGTCTTCAAAGGCCAGGGACCCAGCACCGCGTCGCAAACCGCGTGGGCGGTGATGGGGTTGTGCGCCTTCGACGAAGCGAACAACCCCGCCCTCCAGCGCGGCGTGGAGTATTTGATCCACACGCAAAACACGGATGGCTCCTGGACGGAGGACGAGATCACCGGCACGGGTTTTCCGAAAGTCTTCTATCTAAAATACGACATGTACCGGAACAGTTGGCCGCTGCTCGCGCTGGCGGCGTACCGGAACCTGGTGAAAGGGGTTCCCGCCGAGAACCAGATCAACGGTGCCAAACGCTGAACTCACGCCGCCTCCGAAGCGGCTACAAATCCTTGCGGCAATGGTGTTCGTTGAATCAATTTCGTTTCGAGGTTCCGCGAGAGTTGAACTCCCATGATAAACCCGGCCTCAGCTTTGATCTGCTTCGCCGTGCGGGAGGAGATCGGCAAATCGGTGTTGAACTCGGGCGCTGAGGTGCTCGTCACCGGCATGGGGCGCAAGAACGCTGAGGAAAGAATTGAGCGAAGGCTGTCCGCAAATCCACCCGCGTTGGTGCTAACGTGTGGCTTCGCGGGCGGACTGAATCCCAGTTTGCCGGGCCGCACCGTGGTCTTCTCCGTGGATGAGAAAACAGGATTAGCCTTGGACTTGTCGGCGCTGGGCGCGGTTCCGGTGCGATTTCATTGCGCCGGGCGCGTGGCCATCACGGCGGCGGAAAAGCAGCAACTCTGGCAGCTCACCGGCGCGGATGCCGTGGAGATGGAATCAGAAGTGATTCGGGAGATTTGCCGGCGGCATCAGATTCCCAGCGCGACGATTCGCGTGATTTCGGATTCGGCGCAGGAAGACTTGCCGCTGGATTTCAACGCGTTGATGACGTCCGGGCATCAAATCAATTTCGCCAAGCTGGCGTGGCAATTGGCGAAATCACCGGCGAAAATTCCCCGGTTGCTGGAATTACAGAAGCGAACCGCGCAGGCGAGAGACAATCTTGGCGACGTGTTGGTGAAGCTCCTATCGCCCCGCATCGGTGGCGGTGGTTGAAGCGGGTGGTGTGGCGGTGCGTTCCTTCTGTTTCTCGCTCCAAGACACCAGCGAAGCGCCGGCCACGATGAGCAGAATCCCACACCAGCGCAGCGGGGAAACTTCCTCGTGATTGATGAACTTGGCCGCCGCAGCGGTCAGCACGAAACCGAGCGAGGTGAGTGGCCAGATCAGGCTGACATCCCGCACGGAGAGCAGATACAACAGCGCGCCGAAGAAAATAGTTTCGAGCAGCACGCCGAAGAGAATGTTTCCGTTGGTCGCGCCGCGCTTGACCACGCGAAAGATTTCACCGGCGGAGATGGATTGCACCTCGCCGATTTGCTTCAATCCTTTGCTCAAATAAACCACGCCGATGGCTTCGACCACCAACGCGACAATTAAGACTGTCAGAAGTTTTTGCATTTCACAAATCCTGGTAACGGATGAGTTCGATGCCCGATTGCGCCACCTGCGCTTTGACTCGCGGGCTGACGAGAGCATCCAGTTCGTGCTTAAATTCGTCGAGCGACGGATGGGAGTAAAGCTCCGAATCGCCCGCCGGCAAACGGGGTAACAGCTTCAGCACATAGTCTTCGCTCACGCGCCCGTTCTGCAACAACCCGAACACCGCGCCGGTATGGCGGATGCCGCGCCGATCCAGCTCCGGGCGCGCGCGCCGGCTCAGGAGATTGAAAATCAAGGCGTGCGTGAGGCGATACGGCCATTGCCCCCCAGCCAGCCGCGCATTCAACCAAAACGGATCATGCGTCAAACGAAACCTCCGGATTCTCCATTCCTCGTCATGGTGCCGGAGAATGCTGAACACCGTCGGGTGCAGGTGCAGGTTCAGATGGCCGTTGACATGGTCGAGCACCAGGCCGGTCAGCCGGAATTTTTGAAACTGGGCGGAGATTTCATGGCGCAATTGGCGGCGCAGGCCGGGTTGAAAGAAATACCGGCAACCCGACCACGCGGGGTGATCGCTGAAATTGTATTTGTCATCCACCAAACCGGGAATTTCCGTCGGCTTGAGCGCGGAACGTCCGCACACCAGCGACAGGTGCAGGCCCACGCCCAGCCGCGGATGCGCGTGCGCCAACGCCACCGCCTCGGCACAGGCACTGCCGTTCACCATCAAGCTGGCGGTGGTCAGAATGCCCTCCTGGTGCGCGCGAATAACGGCGTGATTGATGGCAGACGAACGACCGAAGTCATCCGCATTGACGATCAACCGCCGACCCAGTTTAGGGGACTCCATAGTTGGGGCTGAGGGTGCCGGTCGAGAGTCGATACCAGGTGCGCAGGATCAGCATCAGTTTTTGTGGTTTGCTCAAGCGCGTCGGACGCGGGCCGAACACATCGAACTGCCGACTCTCCAATTTGCGCAACAAACGCCAATACACCGTGCCCATGAGTTCGGCGGTGCCCATGGCGCGCCGGTCCATCGGCGGCAATGTTTCGCTGGCCTGCCGGTAAAAATGCCGGGCGCGTTGGGCCACGCTTTGCGCCAAGTCGCGGAAGCGCGTGGAGTATTCAAAGCGCAACAGTTCCTCTTCGCGGACGCCGAACCGCGACAGTTCCGAGAGCGGCAGATAAATCCGGCCGCGTTCGGCATCGCCCCGCACGTCACGCAAAATATTGGTGAGTTGCAGCGCCTTGCCCAGATGAACGGCGTACTCCTTGCAACCCGCATTTTGGTAGCCGAAGATTTCGATGCTCAACAGCCCCACCACCGAGGCCACGCGGTAACAGTATTGGTCCAACTCCTCGTAATTCTCGTAGCGTTTGACATCCAGGTCCATCTCCACGCCGCGGATCAATTCGGCAAAATAATCGTACGGCAAATGATGCTGGACGATGAACGGCTGCAACTCCTGGTTGACGGGAAACTGTGGCTTTTGGTTTTCGCACGCCGC
>JBKJSC010000164.1:0-6858 GCA_046593035.1 Limisphaerales bacterium
CCCACTGAAAGGGGGGCCTAATCGCAGGACGGGAGGGGGGGTGGATTTTTGCCTCGCAGATCCGGGGCTGCGTTGCTAACAATGCACCTTAATTATTGGCATTGGATGCATGGCTCACCAACAAAACAATATTTTCGCCAGCACTCAGTGTAAGCGACGACTAAAAAGTTCGGCGGGAAATCGCGAACACGGAATGACCAGAATTGAACGCCGTCCGCAGTCACAGAATTTGCATTCTGAATGGCAGTTGGCTTCACAACTTTGTAGCCTCAACCCATGCTGCTAACACTCACGACAACGCACAGTCCAGCCACGGACATCGGGTTCTTGCTTCGTAAGAATCCAGCACGTTCGCAGTCATTCAGCCTTTCATTTGGCAACGCTCACGTCTTTTATCCCGAAGCGTCGCAGGAACGCTGCACGGTTGCGTTGCTCTTGGAAGTTGATCCAGTCGGGTTGGTGCGAAATCGTCGTGGGCCGGCGGGCGAAGGAGGCGCGTTGGAACAATACGTCAATGACCGGCCCTATGCTGCATCCTCATTTTTGAGCGTGGCGCTGGCGGAGGTCTTTGGCAGCGCACTGTCTGGCAAAAGCAAGGAGCGTCCGGTGCTTGCGGACACACCTCTGCCGTTGCGCGTGAGGCTTTCCGCGCTGCCCTGCCGTGGAGGCGAGGAATTCTTGCGAAACCTCTTTGAACCGCTTGGCTACACTGTATCCGCTCAGCGATTGCCACTCGATGAAACATTTCCGGATTGGGGTGAAAGCTCATATTACCGCGTCGAGTTGGACACGCGGCTGCCACTGCAACAACTTCTCTCCCACCTTTACGTCCTCGTGCCCGTCCTAGACAACGACAAGCATTATTGGGTCGGCGATGACGAGGTGGAAAAACTTCTGCGCCACGGCGAAGGCTGGCTCGCCTCGCACCCGGAGCGCGAAGTCATCACGCGCCGTTATCTCAAACATCAGCGCAGCTTGGTGGACGATGCGCTCGCTCAACTTGTGGACGAGAGCGAACCCAATCCCGATGCCATTGCCGAAGCCAACGCGCTTGAAGAAGCAGCGGTCGAACAAAAGATCAGTCTCAATGAACAACGCCTCGGTTCAGTGCTGGCAGCATTGAAGGGCACGGGAGCCGTGCGGGTGTTGGACTTGGGCTGTGGCGAGGGCCGTTTGCTTCAAGCTCTATTGAAAGAAAAGCAGTTCACCGAAATCGTCGGCATGGACGTTTCGCATCGCGCGTTGGAAATTGCGAGCGACCGGCTGCACTACGACCGCCTGCCACCGATGCAAAAGGAACGCATCCGTCTGTTGCATGGCTCGCTCATTTACCGCGACCAACGGCTCGCGGGCTTCGATGCTGCCGCCGTGGTGGAAGTCATCGAACATCTGGACGCCGCGCGTCTGGCTGCGTTCGAGCGCGTGTTGTTTGAGTGCGCCAAGCCGAAGTCCGTCGTCATTACGACGCCCAATCAGGAATACAACGTGAAATGGGAAACGCTGCCCGCCGGCAAGTTTCGCCACCGCGACCATCGCTTTGAGTGGACGCGCGCGGAGTTTCAGGCTTGGGCGAACAGTGTCGCCACTCGCTTCGGTTACAACGTGCGTTTCCTGCCCGTCGGCCTGGAAGATTCAACGGTTGGCTCGCCAACACAAATGGGGGTTTTCAGCAAAACAAAATGACTGAAAGAACTGGTATGCGAGCATTACTACAAGATGTGACGAAGGTGATCAGATCAAGCGGTGTTCCCGACAAAATCACGCAAGAACCCTTCGACCATGATCCCGGTCATTATAAGCGGCTATGCATGCTTCAAGGCAGCCATCCTGATAGCATTGATTTGGTAGATTACGCTTTGGACATGACATACCAAGATCTTCAACCCGACCTTTTTCGTCATTTGACGCCGGTGTTGCTTGCTGCTTGGAGGCGCGACTTGTTCGAAGGTGATGCCGCAGGTTACGGAGGTTTCGTGGAATACTTTTGGCCTGCTCTATTGAAAGGAGCAGCGCTTCAAAAAGTTTTTACCGAACGCGAGCGCGTGACGTTCATCGGTTACTTGCGAGATAGTATTCTTGACCGGCTGGACGCCGAAGATTCACTTCGGTTCTCGGGCATGGGGGCATTACCCTATCAATGGTTTCAGGCGATTGCCTCCTATGGCGTTATTTTTTCTGACATTGAGACGCTCTGGACCGAATGGTGGCAGACGAAAACACCCGGCCATGCCATAGCTGCATTTCAATATGCTTCAGCACTCTTGTATGAAGCAGAGAGGAATCCGGTCTTTGCACCGTGGACGCGTGACAAGGGCGGTGGCGCTCCCGCGCTGTGGGAGTGCGGCTGTCACATGTTCGATGTTGGCTGGGCCGAGCATAACCTCTCGTTCTTCCGGCGAATCTTGAGCGTCGATTACTTCAAGGAACATCTTCGACTAGCTTTGGAAAACATCCCCTCCGGGCCAGCGAAGGAAATCGCATCAAGTATCGTTGTTGATTTGCCGAAACAAGAAACGCTTCTAGCCCTACGAATTGAGGAACTTCCGAGGCTGCTCACAAATGTATCGGCGGTCGAAGGCTTCACGATTTAGGAATTGCAACGAAATGAAACTCACCATTCCCGAACTTTCCTTTGTCGTGCTGATCGGCGTGTCCGGTTCGGGCAAGAGCACTTTCGCGCGGAAACATTTCAAGCCGACGGAGATTCTGTCCTCCGATTATTGTCGCGGGCTGGTGTCGGATGACGAGAACAGTCAGGCCGCCACGAAGGATGCTTTTGAAGTGCTTCACTTCATCGCTCGAAAGCGCCTTGCGGCAGGAAAGCTCACAGTGGTTGACGCGACGAACGTGCAACCTGAATCGCGTAAATCGCTCGTCGGAATTGCGCGCGAGTTTCATTGTCTGCCTGTCGCCATTGTTTTGGATTTGCCGGAGCGGGCGGCGCATGACCGGAACATGTCGCGCCCCGACCGGGATTTCGGACCGCACGTCATTCGCCAGCAATCGCAACAATTGCATCGTTCGCTGCGTGGACTGGAGCGGGAAGGGTTTCGTCACGTCCACGTGTTGAAATCGCTGGAGGAAATCGAAGCTGCGGTCATCGAACGTCAGCCGTTGTGGAATAATTTGAAGCATGAGCGCGGACCGTTCGACATCATCGGCGACGTGCATGGATGTTTCGACGAACTCGTGGAGTTGCTGCGGAAACTGGATTGCAGCGTGGATGAAACGAGCTTCACAATTCAACCTGTCAATGGACGCAAGCTGGTGTTCGTCGGCGACCTGGTGGATCGCGGGCCAAAAATTCCGCAAGTGCTCAAACTTGTAATGAACGCGGTCGCCAGCGGCGCGGCGTTGTGCGTGCCGGGCAATCACGACATGAAGCTCATGCGCAAGCTGCGCGGGCGCGACGTGCAAATCACTCACGGCCTCGCGGAATCCTTGGCACAACTGGCCGAGGAGCCGGAAGATTTCCGCAAGCGCGTTGCGGAATTCATTGACGACCTCGTAAGTCATTACGTTCTAGATGACGGCGAACTCGTCGTTGCCCACGCAGGCATGAAGGAATCCATGCAAGGACGCGGCTCGGGCGCGGTGCGGGAGTTCGCCATATTCGGCGAGACCACCGGCGAGACGGACGAGTTTGGTTTGCCGGTGCGCTACAACTGGGCCGCAGAGTATCGCGGCACAGCTTCGGTCGTGTATGGACACACGCCTGTGCCTGAACCGGAGTGGTTGAATCGCACCATCAATATTGATACCGGCTGCGTCTTCGGCGGGAAGCTGACCGCGCTGCGCTATCCCGATAAGGACATCGTTTCTGTGCCCGCGAAACAAACTTACGCCGAATCGCGCAAACCGTTTCTGCCGCCAGAAGACCAAGCGCCGACTTTGTCCGCGCAACAACAACACGATGACTTGCTTGATCTCGCCGACGTGACAGGCAAGCGCATCGTCAATACACGGCTGCACGGCAACGTGACCATCCGCGAGGAGAATGCCACCGCCGCGCTGGAGGTGATGAGCCGCTTTGCCGCGAATCCGAAGTGGCTGATTTATCTTCCGCCCACCATGTCGCCGAGCGAGACGAGTCATGCTCCGGGATTACTCGAACATCCGGCAGAAGCGTTCGCTTACTTTCGTCATGTGGGCGTGCCTCGCGTTGTTTGCGAAGAAAAGCACATGGGTTCGCGTGCTGTGGTCATCGTCTGTCGCGATGAAGATGCCGCGAGGAAGCATTTTGGCGTGACCGGCGAAGGCATCGGCATTTGCTACACGCGCACCGGGCGGCGGTTTTTCGACAACATGGGGCTGCAAGCCGAGTTTCTTGAGCGTGTCCGTGACGCCGTCACTCACGCCGGATTCTGGGACGAATTCAAAACCGATTGGCTCTGCCTCGACTGTGAACTCATGCCGTGGTCCGCCAAGGCGCAGGAGTTGTTGAAACAGCAATACGCCGCAGTGGGGGCTTCCGCTCGGGCGACACTTGCGGATGAAGTGGCGGCGTTGAAGCAGGCGGCGGCGCAAGGCTTGGATGTGGGTGAGTTGCTGGCGTCCACGACCGCGCGCCAGCAGATGGTCAACGATTACATCGCCGCTTATCGCCGATATTGCTGGCCGGTGAACTCAGTGGGTGATCTCAAACTTGCGCCATTTCACCTGCTCGCCAGCGAAGGGCAGGTGCATGTGGATAAGACTCACGAGTGGCACATGCAAACTCTGGCGCGGCTCGCGGGTGGAATCATCATCGCGACCCCATTTCTCACGATAGATGTGACCAATCCCGAAAGCGAAGCCGCAGGCATCCGCTGGTGGGAGGAACTCACCGGTCGTGGCGGCGAGGGCATGGTCGTGAAGCCACAGGAATTCATCGCCAAGAACCGGCGTGGGCTGATTCAACCAGCCGTGAAGTGCCGTGGCCGCGAATACCTTCGCATCATCTATGGCCCGGAATATACCGCCGCCGAGAACCTTGAACGTCTTCGTGCTCGCGGTCTTTCCAGGAAACGGTCACTGGTTCTCCGCGAATTTGCGCTTGGAATCGAAGCACTCGAACGGTTTGTGCGCAAAGAACCCTTACGCCGTATGCATGAAGCCGTATTTGGCGTGCTGGCATTGGAAAGCGAACCTGTGGATCCGCGCTTGTGAAGCCATGAACACCGACACATTCCTGCACAGAATCATCGCGGCGCAGCCGTATCCGCTGTCGTTCGTCCGCAGCAGGGGTGCGCACCATTACAGGTTTCTGTCGCCGGACTCGGAATGCCGGGGAAAACGAAATTAGTACATGGGGACTTGGACCAGAAACTTTCTCGTACCCAAAGCGGATCCGGACGCACTGCGCAATACCCTCGTTCGGTGGTTGGAGCGGAAGGGATTTGACCGAGTCGAGCGGACATTTGTGTTCGCTGACGCCAGCGACGACGAGCGGGCAGCGTTCCTGGTCTCCAATGCGCAGTGGTCCGTAATTCTTTACCAGGAGGCATTCGCTGAAGGTGATCGCCTGTTAACAGAACTTAATGGGTTGCCCGTCGTCCTGGAAACCGCGATTGCCGACAGCGATGTTTGGTATTATGAGCTGATCGAACAAGGAGAACTCACGGCCGCTTTTTGCTCAGATCCACATTACTTTGGCGGCAACGATCTCAAATTGTCGAAAAACGGTGATCCAAAGCGACTTTGTCTAGCTCTCGGCATGGAGGGCCGTGAAGCCGAGATACGGCGACTACAACGCAAGCGCTCGTTCTTTGCCGATTTCCCGTGCCAAGCCTTTTGCCGCCTGATCGGTGCGTCGGCTGGGGGGTTAACTTTTGGCGATTTTGAAGGTTGGAACAACGGTCGACAGGGGGTGCAAAATGTCGGCATCTGGTGTATCGAGCCACTTTACTTCGAACGGCGGCATCAGTTCGGAGAGGAGGCGCGACCACTCATCTTGCATTCCTTTGCGGTTCGTGAGTTTGAAACGAACCCCCCGCGTCATCCTGCATTGGATCCCGAGGTGGCGGAGCATTTTCGAAAATTGGCTCAACTCATCGGCCTCGTACTCAAACCAGTGCAATGGCTTTTTTGGGTTTTTGGCCCCATCCTGCGTTGGGGCTTCAGACGCCAGATCCGCAAGACAGTGGAAGGCAAAACTGGGGACCCGCTGATAGATGCCATGGCGTCGAGCCAGCAAAAGCCGGTCGGACGCGACGGAGAGTGGCTAGTAAATCGGCAATATGGATGCCGGATCAAGACTGCAGAGAAGCCCCCTTCATCTTCCACCGATCCGCTTCTTTTGATCTTGAAGATGCCCAACGAGGTGTTCACCTTTTCTGCGAGAGGGGTGGCTGTCACAGCCATCGCAATCCGTCCCGAAAAAGTCGGGCCGTTCTTCACGCTGCGGAACGAGACAACACTGGTCGTTGATGAATCTTTCTTCGCCGGCCCACATCCTGCCCGATATCTGGCTTTGCGCGTTCCGGAAGAAAAGCGGACACAGTTTCGTCAACATTGGTTTGTGGAGCTGGAACACCTAATCCTGCACTTCCATGTGTCGACGGAACATCCGTTTTCTCCAGAAGCCATGGACGCAATCAAGGCAGTGGTGCAAAGCGTTGAGCAAATCCCAACGGCATGACGCGGATTTCCTCCTCCTCCGCCTGCCGGACCACTTCATCGAGTGCGTTTAGAACCATGTCGAGATGGAAAATGACCCGGTGCACGAGTGAGGAGAGCAAAGAGCAACCCGCACAATTTAACAAGGGTCTTTCCTAGTTGAGCGGGTGGGAACCTGCTGGAACACTAGGAATGGCAATGCGAAACAAGTATCTGCGCCGGGCGCGCGTTTTGGAGCGGGATTTTCGAGCGATGTTGCGC
>JBKJSC010000189.1:0-12609 GCA_046593035.1 Limisphaerales bacterium
GACCGGCGAGAATGCCGGCCAAGTACACTGTCTGCAGACCGGCGTTTTCGTTGACCGTCAACGGCGGCAGCGCGGCGAGCTTGGGCGCATCGTTCACCGGATTGACCGTCACCACAATCGTGCGCATCACCAAATCCACGGCACCATTGGCCGCGCCGCCGTTATCTTTCACGGTCACGGTAATGACCGCCGTGCCGAACTGGTTGGCCTGCGGCGTGAAGGTCAGCGTGGCTGTCGTCGCGCCCGGTGTGTAAACCACCGTCGGGTCAGGAACCAAGTTGCGGTTGTTAGACGTGATGGCCGTCACCGTCAAGGCCTGCCCGCTTTCATTGGCGGGACCGGCGCTGATGCCGGTCAAAATCACGTCTTGCGGCCCCGCGTCTTCATTGAGGGTGAGGTTTACCGGTTGGTCGAGCGTGGGCGTGTCATTCACCGGCGTGACGGTCACGGTGAAATAGTTGGTCACGGCTTCGATGCCGCCACTGACCGTGCCGCCGCCGTCGTTCACCACGACCATGATCGTAGCGGTGCCGTTCGCGTCCGGCACGGGCGTGAAGGTCAGCGTGCCGGTGGGGTTGGCGGTGGTGTAACCGACGGTGGGGTTGGGAATCAGGCCGGGATTATCGGACGTGGCCGTGACCGTCAGCACGCCTCCATCGCCACCGGCAGTGATGCCGGAAAGATTCACAGTCTGCAATCCCGCATCCTCCAAGATCGTGAACGAAGCGATCGGATTGAGGGTCGGACGATCATTCACCGGATTGACGGTGATGGTGAACGTGTTGGTGAAGGCATTCACGCCGCCGTTGGCGGTGCCGCCGTCATCGGTGATCACAATTTTAATGGTGGCCGAGCCGGACTGGTTGGTGACAGGCGTGAAGGTCAAAGTTCCGATGGAGTTGCCATTGGTGTACCCGACGGTGGGATTGGGGATCAGGCCGAGGTTGTCGGACGAGGCGATGATGGTCAGGGTTTGCGCGCTCTCATTGGCCGGGCCAGGACTGATGCCCGTCAACAGCACGGTCTGCAATCCGGAATCTTCGTTGATCGTCAACGGAAGCAACGGTGTCAACATCGGCACGTCGTTCACCGAATTGACAATCACTACAAACGTATTGGTCACGGAGTCGGTCCCGCCGTTGACCGTGGAGCCATTGTCTTTCACCACCACTTTGATGGTCGTGGTGCCGAAGGCATTGGCGACCGGCGTGAAACTGATCGAGCCGGTCGCATCCTGGCTGTTCTGATTGTAATTCACTGCGGGATTGGGAATCACGCCAGGGTTGCTTGAGGTGGCGGTGACACTCAAGGTCTGCGCACTCTCGCCCGCCGGGCCGGAAGCGATGCCGCTCAAGCTCACGGTCTGCAGCCCGCCGTCTTCGTTGATGGCGAAAGAACTCAACGCTGCCAGCGTCGGCGCGTCGTTGACGGCCAACACGGTGACCACGACGGAGGATTGCGCGCCCAAGGAGGCTTCACCGACCGGGCTGGTCAGGTCCATGCGAAACGTCCCGGTGCCTTCGGTGGACGGATCGTCGATGATCGGCACATTGATCGTCTTGCTCGTTTCGTTGGCGGCGAACACAAGATTGGAGTTAACCGCCGTGTAATGCACGCCGTTGAGGGCCGTGATGTCCAACGAACTCAACGTGACCGAAACGGAATTGCTCGTGTAGCCCATGCGGGTAATCACGACCGGCAGCGTGCCAGAAGTCTCCAATGCGGTCAGGGTCGGCGCGGCGAATTGCAATTGGCTGTCATCGTCCAAGATTGTCACCGTGACGGCGGTGTTGCCCACCTTCGACGCTTCACCCACGGGCGTGCCGAGACTCACTGTGAAGGTACGGTTGTTCTCCACCACAGTGTCGTTGATCAGGCCGACGACGACGATCTGGCTCGTCATACTCGGGCCGAACACGAGCGTGGTGTTCGTGCCAAGGTAGTCCGAGCCATTGGTCGCCGTGCCATCCGTGAAGACAACCGGGACGGACACGGTGTCGGACATGTTGCCCGTGCGCGAGACAGTGAGCGACACCGGCCCCGAACCTTCCAAGACGCTCACTGCACTCAAAGTGAATTGCAACGCGCTATCGTCGTCCACAATCGTCACCGTGGCCGCGTTCTGAGATCCCAGTGAAGACTCGCCGCCCGGAGTGGCGAGGTTCACGGTGAAGGTTCGACTGGCGTTGGTAGCCGTGTTGTTGATGATCGGAACGATGAACGGCTGACTCAACACGCCCGGCGCAAAGGTCAGCAGGGCGCTGGTCGTCGTGTAATGCGTGCCGGCCAAAGCCGTGCCCGGTGCGGTAGAGACGTTGACAGTCGCCGTGTTGTTCGTTCCGCCCGGACTGGAGAAATTGCGCGTCACGGTGAGAGTCACGCTGCCGGCGGCCTCGGCCACCGACGCGTTGGCGATGGTGAACGAACTGTCATCATCGAGGATCGTCACTTGCGCGGTCGTCGTCGCGCCCAAAATCGCTCCACCGCCCGGCGAGCTGAGGTTGACGAGGAAAGTTTCATCCGTCTCCTGAGTTTTGTTGTTGAGGATCGGGATGTTGATCGACTGACTGGTAACGCCCGGCCCAAACGTCAGCAGCGCCGAAGCAGCACCGGTGAAATCCGACCCGGCCGCAGCAGTCTGGTTCACGGTGCTGTACTGCACGGTGACTGTGTTGTTCGTGGAGCCGATGCGTGTCACCAGAAGCGCCACGCTGCCCGCGCTCTCCCCGACGCTGGCGGTGCTGGCGGCAAACTGAAGCGTGCTGTCGTCATCGAGAATCGTGAGCGTGGACGGAGTGGTAGCCAGCACGTTCAGCCCGACGTTGGTCCCGGTGTCACTCAGCAGAAGATTTCCCACTTTGGTGGGCTCGATAATGGTGTCGTTGATAATGGTGACAGTGACAAAGGTGGAGGTTTGCCCCACCGCGAAGTTCACCAGCGTATTGAGTTGCCCGGTGAAATCCGACGGAGAACTCGCCGTGCCATTGCTGGTCGAGAAGTAAACGCTCGCGGCACGATTGGTGGAACCCGTGCGCAGGATGCCGATTGTCGCCGTACCCTGTCCCTCGCTGACCGGGAAGTCAGCCGCCACAAAGGAGAACTGCACTTCGTTGTCGTCGATGGTAAGGACAGCATTGGTGATCGTGTCCAAGAAGCCGCCGACCGCATTGGTCATGTAGAGGTTGACGGTGCGTGGGCTGTTGGGCAGTCCGTCGTTCACGAGCGGAACCGGGGCGGTCGTAGTACGCGAACCAATGGGAAACGTCACCGTGGTGTTGACGGCGGTGTAATGTGTGGGGCTGACGGCCGAACCGTCCGTCGTAAAGAGAGTGAACGAGGATGAAGTATTGGTGGCACCGTAGCGAACGAAGCTGATGGTGGCCGGGCTGGCATTCTCATTCGCGGAGTAAGTCGCGCCAGCGAACTCCATGGTGGAAATATTCGTGTCCTCATCACCGTGAATCAAGGCGACCCGGTTGCGCGCAATGCCGTTCACAAATGTGAAATCACCACCGATCACGACCGAAGTGTCGGACTGCATGAGCACCGCCCGCACCGACGCATTCGGCCCGGTGCCGATGTCGAAGAAAGCATCCGCCTCGCCATTGGATTTGACCCGGGCCAAGTGGTTGTGGCTGACACCGTCATAAGTTGCAAAATCCCCGCCGATGAGGATTTTGCCGTTCGTGTCGATGGCGAGGGAATTCACGCTGTTGTCGGGGCCGGCACCGAGACCGAAAGCGGTGTCGAGCACACCGTTGCTCTGCAGGCGGGCCAGATATTTCCGGGACGTGCCCTCCACCGAAGTAAACACGCCACCGATGACCATCTTGCCGTCCGTCTGGAGCGCGACCGAGTAGATGGCCGCGTCGGTGCCTTGGCCGATGAAGGTGTTGTCCACAGTGCCATTGGCATTGAGCCGCGCGATATTGGTGGCCGCTGTGCCGTTCACATTCGTGAACGATCCTGCCACCACAATCTTGCCGTCCACCTGGAGTGCCAGGCTGTAAACCGGCCCGCTCGCCGTGGCCGTAAAACTTGGGTCGCGCAAACCATTCGCGTTCAGCCGTGCCAAACGCGTGGCGGTGACACCGTTGTAGTTCGTGAAATCACCACCGATGATAATCTGGCCGCTGGACAGCACGATAATGGAGCGCACCACGTCGCTGGCACCCGTGCCGGGATTGAAACCGGTATCCAGGGAACCATCGGAGTTGAGCCGGGCGATCCCAGCGCGATTGGTGAAATTGAACGTGGTGAAAGCACCCGCGACATAAACCGTATCGTCGCTCTGCACGGCCATCGCAGTGACGTTGCTATTGGCACCGGCGCCGACAATGAAGCTGCCGTCCACCAATCCGTTGGTCTGGAGACGGGCCACATGGTTAAAGCTGATGCCGTTGACCGTTGTGAACTGGCCACCAATCACCACCCGGCCATCGCTCTGGCGACCCAAGGCCACGACGCTGGCATCAGCACCGCTTCCCACGGCGAATTCGTAAACCACGTCGCCGGGTTGCTCGTCGTCCACAATGGTCACGGTCGTGGAAGGATTGGATCCAAGGGTGGTGGAAAACGCGGGACCGCCAGCTGGGGTGAAGAGATTGGCGGTGAACGTTTCATCGAATTCACCTAGCTGATCATCAACGATGGTAACGGTGAAGGTTTTGGTGGCCTCGCCCGGCACCAGCACTGACACGCCGGACCCGTCCGCCGCTGTGCCAAGCAAATCTCCGGTGAAGGTCAACGTTCCAAAATTGGTGAAGTAGTCGGATCCTGCGATCGCCGTGCCGTTGAGGGTTTTGAAATTGACGGAGACGGGATTGATCGTGCCGCCGACTCGGTTGACAGTGAGCGTTACGAAGCCGGCGTGCTCGCTGACAAAATACTGATTCGATGCAAACGTGAGCTTTGATTCGTCGTCGCGGATAGTCAGAGTGGCGACGGTATTCGACGTTCCGAGTGAGGTGGTTCCGCTGGGGTTTTGCAACCGCAGGCTCACCGTGAGATCACCTGTGAAGTTAGTATTATCGAGAATGGGGACCAAAACCGTCTTGATTGTTTCACCGGGCGCAAAGGAAACCATGTTGGTCACTCCGATAAAATCCACGGTGTGAATTGCCGTCCCGTTGGTGGCGGTGAATACCACCGAGTCGGTGTTGGTAAGCTGCCCCAGGCGATAGATGGTAACAACACCATTGGTGCTCAACTCCGTGGTCACGAAATTGGTTACGGCAAATTGAAACACGGTGTCCTCATCGACGATGGTCAGCGTGGCCGTATTTTGTCCGCCCAGCGGCACGCCGCCCGTGGGATTCGCGAGCGCCAGATTCACGGTGCGGTTGCCGTCCACGACGTTGTTGTTGACGATCGTGATGTTAAAGTTGGTGGTGAGCTGGCCGGGGAAAAAGGTCACGGTACCGTTCGTGCCAAAGTAGTCCACCCCGTTGATGGCGGTTCCATTGCTTATCAAATAGTTCACCGTCACCAGGCTGTTGGTGTCACTCCCGCTCCGTCGCAGGGCGATCGGCACGACGCCAATGTCCTCCCTTGCGGAATAGGAGGCGAATTCAAATTGGAGGGAACCATCGTTGTCGGAGATGGTGACGACGGCGGAACTCGCAGGGCCAAAATGACCGGAAGGAACACTCACCAGCGAGATTTTCACGGTCTCAGCGAATTCTTCCAACGCATCGTCAATCGGCTCGACCACCACGACGACCAGATTGGTTCCGCTCGGAATGGTCACGGTGTTGGCCGTCAACACCACGCCATTGGTCTTCAAAACGTAATCGGAACCGCGGGCCGCCGAACCTGAGACGCTAAAGTTGACCGTGAGAGGGACGGCGGTAACGGCGCTGTTCGTAATCACGAATGCCCCGCTTTGCCCGCCCTCAACCGCCGTGCTTTGAGCCAGCGGATGTGCTCCCGGATTGGAGGTGATGTTGATCAAGGCCGCATCGTCATCCAAAATGGTATAGATATGATTGCGGTAAATATCGAATGCGTAGTTGTTGGGATAAAGCGTAACGGTTGGTAGAAAATCGCCGCCAAAATAGATGCGATCCAACGAATCCACCTTGACCACATTCACGGCGGCGGACGGAATTCGGTTGTCGGGAAACGTGGGCATGGAGGCATTGTAGGTGCCGTTTGCATTCAACCGGGCTAGGTTGGGTGCGCTAACAGGGGAGCCTGGAACCGCGTCACCGATATTATTGAAAGCACCGCCAATTACCACATGGCCGTCCGACTGTACGGCCGCACTATTGATGATTCCGTCGGTGCCAGCCTGGAAGCCGGTGGTAGCGAAGGCACCGTTGTAGCTGCCGCTGGCGTTGAGCACCCCGATGCGGTGGGCATCGATGTCATTCAATTTGAGAAATGCACCCACCACGAGAATGCTGTTGGCACCACGGGCAGCCGGGGCGTGTACAATGCCGTAAACGCTATTGTCGGCCTTGGCACCCGCGGCGGTGAAACTCGCATCCATGGAGCCGTCAAAATTGATCTGCACAATTCGGGTGGCATCGACGGTGTTAAATTTGCCAAAATCTCCGCCAATCACTATTTGACCGCTACCGTTCGTGCGAACCAAGATGGTGCGAACCGTCCCGTCCGTGCCCACGGTGTTAGTCATGCTCCCATCAATGCCACCGTTGGGAAGCAGGCGGACGATGCCACGGCGAGTCGCTCCGTTCACATTGGTGAAGCCGCCGCCGACGTAGATGTTATCACTGGCGTCCACGGCGATCGCCCGGACATCGAAGTCAAAATTGATGGCACCGCCGGCAAAATTTGTGTCCAGCGAGCCATCGACGTTGACCCGCGCCAGCCGACGGTAGTTGAAATTAGTCCCGGTCGGAAAGAAGTTGGTGGGGGCGATGGTATTGGTGAAAAGGCCTCCAATAATCAACTTGCCGGCGTTGGTGCCGACAGTTTGCCGGCCAATCGCCAGAATGTTGCTGTTCGCACCTGCGAAGAAGTTGTTCGTTACCAGCCCGTCGTAGGGCGCGCTGGTCCTGATATGTGCCAAGCGCACCGCGTTGGTGAGGTTGATCAAATCAAAAGTACCGCCGACGATCAGTTCGTCATTGGGTAGGATGAGCAGGGAATTAACGTTTCGGTTCGGGCCAAATCCGATCTGGAAGTTTGGATCCTCGGCGTTCCCGGCGGCCACGGCCCGTGACAAATACTGGTGGGTCGGCCCCACAAAGACGTTTTCAACGTGGTTCGAGAGCGTGACCACAAAACTGCGGTCGCCGTTCACCAGGGCGTCGTTATTCACAATGAATGAAATATTCTGGATCAGATCTGACTGGATCGCCTTGAGGCCGGGGTTGGTCTGCAAAATATTGGTCCAGATCAACGTCCCGCTGGCGAGGAAGAAATCAAACCCGTTGGTGGCGTTCCCGCCGGAAACGCCATAGTCCACTTTGAGGATGGCCGGTGTGCCATTGGGGACGACGGCAGCCGAGGCAAAACTAACCTGCGTCGGCAGCTTGGTAAGAAACACGGGGAGTTTCACCGAGGTGACGCTTTCCGAGGCGGAAGTGGTGGCCGCCAGAAAACCCACCGCCCCATTGGCGCTGCCGTTGCTGTCGAGGATGTTGATGGAGGCCTGATTTGGGGTGCCCAGATCGTAGCTGGCGTTCGCCTTGAGGGTCATCACCACCGTCTCGGTTTCTTCAAAAAAGCCGTCGTTGCGCGCAGTGACCACGACGTTGGCCGTCAAGGAACCCGCCGGGATCGTCACGCTGGTGCCGATGGAATTATAGTCCGCTCCCACCCCGGCCACGGCGCTGCCCGCCACACTGTAAAACACTTTCAAGCTGCTGTTGGTCGAGCCGGTCCGGGTAATGGTGAACTGGCCATTCGCCCCGCCCTCGGTGGCGTTGCCCGTGCCGGCCACGGTGACGGTGGGGAGTTCGTCATCCTGGATCGTGATCGTCACCACGTTCGGGAAAGCAATATCGTACAACACCGAGTCCGTAATCCTTATCACCACGGTTTCGTCGCCCTCCACCAGCGCGTCCTGGATCGGCACCACATTCACGGTCACAGTGGACAGACCGGCGGGGATGGTGACGGAGCCAGGCAGGGTGTTGAAGTCAACCCCGCTGGTGGCGGTGCCGGAGACCAGGTAATTCACGGTGAGCGGTCGCACGAGGTCGCCCGTGCGGGTGAAGCTGAAGGTGCCCACGGCACCGGCCTCCGTCGCCGTGCTTCTCAAGGAGAAGAGGCTCACGGCTGGCAGGTCGTCGTCCACAATATTCACGCTGGCCGAACCGCCACCCAGGTTGTAAGTGGCCGGGTTGGCCGTGATCGTGAGAATCGCCGTCTCTGGGCCTTCCACAAAGTAGTCGTTGATGGCAAAAACCGGCATCCGGAAGATTCTCACCCCCGCCGGGATCACGCACGAGCCGGGAAGAAATACATAATCCTGCCCGTTGGAGGCGGTGCCGCTCATCGTGTAAAACACGGTTAGAGGATTGGTCAGCACTTGCGAAACAGTGAAACTGTATTCGGCCGCACCGTTGCCGCTCTCGGTGGCGTTGTTGCCGGTGGCGACCACGGACACCGTGGGTAAAGCCTGGGCGCTGGCGTCCAGGATGGTCGTCGCCGGCCAGTCCATCGCCGGACGACCGATGACGTAACCCGGATCGACCTGGACGAAGGTGTTGGTGGGGAGGAAACTGAGATAACTGGGATTGTTGTTCGGATTGCCCGGCGGGAGGTTGAAGGTGGGTTGGAAATTCTGCCACCACGAGGGAATCCTCAAATCATTGGTCGCCGTCTTCAAACCCAGCACTGGATCAAGGTAATTATACGAGAAGTATCGCTGGGTTTCATATTGCAAATCCACGTAAAAAACCTCCGGGCCTTCAAATACGAAATCGTTCGTGGTCGGGAAAGTCAACGTCACCGTGTTCGCAAATACCGGGAAGGTGATTTGTTGAAAATCCCAAGAACCCTCGTCGGCGACCGGGAGGGCATTCGTTCGGGTCACGGTCACTCCGTTGGTCTGCAAGAAGTCAATACCCGTGGAAAAGGTCGTCCCCGCAACCGCAGTGTTGACCTGGATCGTTTCCGATGGCGAGCGGAAGAGAACCGGCAACGGTTTGTCCAAAAGCCCGGACCGGGTCAACGTCACCGTGGCATTGGCACCCTCGGTAGCGTCTGTTTTGGCGCTGATCCATACGGCCGTCGTGGCGGTGGCCGTCCAGTTCACCGCCAGATCGTGATCATTGTCGATGGTAATGGGGATGCTGGTGTTGAACGGCTCGATATGCTGGCCAGACTTCCACGCGCCGACGGTGTAGGTCCCGTTGGGGTTTCCCGCGATGACGTACGTGCCATCGGAATCGGTGAAACCATAACGGTAGGCTGCCCCGGTCTTTCCATTGTCCACCCGCACGTCCGCAACGGGAACGAAGCCGGCCGTGCGAATCAACCCGCCGATGCGGTACGTCGATGGCGTGCCGACGGTGATGACCATGCTTTTGCTCGCCGTGCCCCCTTTCATGTCAGAGGCGACGCAGCGGACCACGTATTCGCCATTGGTGCCAAACGTGTGGCTGACCGTGGCGGCACTCGGGGCGACGCCGTTATCGTCGAACGTCCAGGAGTAGGCCAGCGCGTCGAGATTGGGGTCCGTGACGGACGCGGTGAACACCACCGTGTCACCCGGGTTGATGTTGTTGAAGCTGCTGTTGAGCGCGGCAAAATTGGGCGGCAGATTGGTGGGAAAAGTGCCGATGTTCACCACGACATCAATGAAGCTGTTGGAACTGACGCCGCCCACACCCGTGGGAGTGATGAACAGGTTGATGGCTGGATCATGGAACGTGCGGCCCACAGCCAGGGGCGTATCCGCCGTGCCTGCCGGCGAGTTCGGTGTGGTGTCGAGAATGTCCGTCTCCCCTGCCGTTTGCGCGTTTCCAGACCAAATGACTTGCACGCCATTGGTCAGATAAGTGTTACCCGGTACGGCGGTGCGGTACTGGAGCCAATACTCCCGGTCGCCCGTGTTCCGCACGCGGATGGCGTATCGTTTGCCCGAGACGATGGTATCCGCGTCCATTGAGTAGAGCCGGACGTTGCTGCTGCCGGGCGCGTTGAAAAGCTGGACGCCTTCCTCGGGCATCCAGCCGAGCCGCCACTTTTGACGCATGTTGAAAGGGGCGGCAGAAACAGCGCCCATGGCACAGTATGGGTCGGCGTATTCAATGCTCTTGCCGGCCCCGAAGATCGTTTCGTGCCCAATCGCACTGGTGGTTTCCACCGGCGTGCCGGGAGCGGCCACGGCGGCACCATCCTTTGTGGATATGGACGTATCCCAGACGTTCGCATGAGCCAGCCCAAGAATGTGGCCGAACTCATGCGCCAACACTCCCATGCCGCTGGATTGAAGCCAGACGCCGCCGCCTGCCAGACCACCCCAATTTGCGCCCTTTACCTGCGAAAACCGGACGCATGTCCAGTCGTAATCCGCGAAATTATATCCCAAGGCCGCCGCAGCGGCCTGGGCTTGCGGATATAAGTCGAACACATGGGGCGGTGTCGAAGCCGTCGTCAACGGCGGAGTCGGGGCGGGGATTTCGTACCATTTCTTGGGATACGGCATCATGAGCGTGGGAGTGACGGTGCCGTAAATGCTGAACGTGTGGTAGGAACTCTTGATGAAGAACTGATTCAGGTCATCCAAATCCTGATACGCATTCTCCATCGAAATCGGCTCGATGGGGTCGTCCGGAAACACCAGCCGGCAGTAAAGCAGGGTCTTGGTTCCCTGCTTGGGCCCCGCCCCGTCAGAAGTCCAACCCGAACCCCCGCCTCCCAGGGCCGCATATCCGTCTTTCGCCGCGCTCTTGGCCAGCACCTTGGCTTGTGAAACCGCATGCGAAGTTTTGCAGAAGGCAATGATTTGACCGGCAAAATCCCCCAAAGTTTCCTGTTTCTCGGCCGTCGATGGCTTGGCGGACACCGAGCAAACTGGATCCGCCGGCACTCTGCCAGCCAACGTCACATCCTTCGCCTCCTCCCGGCCGAGAATCCGCAGCGGAGATTCCGCCACGGCGATCTTGCCATCCAACGCCACACCCCAGAGAGCCACGCCGCGGCCCGACGGTTGCAAATTGCGCGAGCCATAAACGAAGGCGTCGTACGATTGTCCGTCCATCGACACCTGCCGGAAGGTGGATTTCTCCAACACCTGACCGGGCAATGGATACAAGCGTTGCACCGTGTAATCTCCGCGCCCATTGACTGGCGTCTCCAACAATTCGGTGATCTGCGCCGGGAGTTTCTTGCGGATGTCATAAGGCACCGCCAGCCGCAGCGCTTCTTTGGGATTTGTTTCGATCAATTTCGACATCACCTCGCGTCGCTCCAACGCCAGTGCCCCGCCTTCCTTCAACAGCGCCGCGCGTTCACCCGCCCCTGCCTTCGCATAGCGTTCCGACCAGTCGCGAAACTGCGTTCCAGTCGCGCTTTCATTAGCGCGCGCAGCCGCCGACTGGGGCGCGGTGGCTTTGGTTGGCAGCGAGAGCAGCGCCAGGGCCGCAGCCGGAGCCGGCGGCGATTTCGATGGCGCAGCCTTCTGCTGCCCGACCGGCAATTGGGCCGGGGCACTTTCCCGCGCGCGACCCGGCCACAACACAAGCAGCAGCAACGTGCCCACGAACAGCACACCGCCCAGTAAAACAATGGGTTTTTTCATGAGGATAAATTAAAAAATACTTTTGAGAAAACCGCCCGGCACACCGCACCCGGTGAACGCCATCCAAGTTCAACGAGGCGGAGGATCATTGCCCGGCTGTTCGCCCAACGACTGAACGAATTGCTCCCTGTCTCAATCTGCAAAATAATAATCATCGGTCTCAAGAATAATGCCGGGCCGGAAAACCTGACGAACCGGCGCGAGCCGCCGAAGGGGCATCGAACGTCATGAATTCTCGTCGCGATTTGGGTTTTTGATCGGCATCACTCTTGGAAATAATTCAAAGGGTGTAAAGCGAATTCTGATCCATGAACACGCCCAAACTCCAAGGCGGTGGCAGCGGTCAATTTGCCCTCACTCTGCTGTGATGATGTCCGAGTTGGTCACATCCAACCCTACACCTGAAAGATGCGCGCAGCCAATCGATCATGATGGGCAGTTTACAGGATCACCGTCGATCCTGATGGCTTACCTGAGATCCGGAACCAAAACATGTGAGGGGTGGCATGTCGGTGTTTTAGGGCTTATTTCTGAGAGCACTTTCCGCAATGTACGTACTCCCAGCACTTTACAACTTTCGTTCACCTTCCACGTGGAGGGTAATTGTTGATGCTGGATTTGAATAGACTAGTCTGTTTGCTGAGAGTGCTGGGATCAAAACCTGCAACGAGTGTGGCGACTTCCTGGTAATTCTGGTCTATCACGGCTCCTTTGATTTAACGAGCAAATTCCTGCCCGCTCAACCCACAGTCTCAGGAATGGACATCGAGAGCAAGCCTGGCGTTGATCGGTGTCGGCTAAGAATCGATTTGGACGTGGAGCAGGCGCTTTGGCCAAAGATGGTGAATGGGGACCGAGACTTCGTCCAATCTGGGCAGAATCACGGA
>JBKJSC010000268.1:0-15787 GCA_046593035.1 Limisphaerales bacterium
GGCCTGCCCCGCGGCGCGGCGCGGGAAATCAGCCGCGCGGTCTTCGCCTATTTTCGCTGGCGGGGCGCGCTTGAAGCCTATTCCCGCGAGCGCAGCTGGCCGGGATTGCTGGGTCCAGTGGAACGGCAATTGGCCGATACACAATTACTGGCGGAGAGATTTGTAGATTCACCTGAGCGCTTTCCAGAGGAATATTTTAAGCACGTCGTACCAGGGTGGGTGCACGAAGGAATGGACGTTTCAATCTTTTGGCTGCGCGCGTTGCAAGCGGAGCCGCGCCTTTGGTTGCGGGCGAAACGCGGACAAGGCCGGGCGCTCGCCCAATCGCTGGGCGAGTGCTGGATTCCACCGCAGTCCGCGTTCGCCGATGCCGTCGAGTATCAGGGCACAGAGGATTTGTTTCGCACCCCGGAATTTCAGGCGGGCGAGTTTGAAGTGCAGGACATCGCATCGCAGGCCGTCGGGCTGTTGTGCAATCCCCAGCCGGGCGAGACGTGGTGGGACGCCTGCGCGGGCGAAGGCGGGAAGACGCTGCACCTCTCCGACTTGATGCAGAACAAGGGCCTCATTTGGGCGAGCGACCGGGCCGACTGGCGGTTGAAGAAACTCAAGTTGCGGGCGCGACGCGCCGGAGGATTCAACTATCGGATGGCGCTCTGGGATGGCGGTGCAAAACTCCCGACGAAAACCAAATTCGACGGCGTGCTCGTGGATGCGCCGTGCAGCGGCGTGGGAACGTGGCAGCGCAATCCGCACGCGCGCTGGACGACGACACCCGAAGATGTCTGGGAATTGTCCGGCGTGCAGGCGAACTTGCTCGCGCGGGTGGCACCGGCGGTCAAGCCCGGCGGCAAATTGATTTATTCCGTGTGCACGCTCACGCGGGAGGAAACGGAGGAAGTGGCACAGGGTTTCTCGGAGGCGTTTCCCGATTTCGAGCCGCTCCCGCTGACGAACCTGTTTGCACCGGTTCTGCCGCAAACGCATCCGCTCTGGCTCTGGCCGCAAGACACGCAAGGCAACGGCATGTTCGTCGCCGCTTGGCGCCGGAAGGGAGCCTAAAATTAGCGGGCCGACGGATTTGCCCCGCTCTTCGGCGCGCTGGTGCTCGCACGAATAATCAACTCCGCCGGCAACCGTTTGGTTTCCACGCGTTCGCCGCGCAACAACTTCAGCATTGCCTCCACGGCAGCGACCCCGAGCCGGAATTTCGGCTGCCGAATCGTCGTCAGCGGCACGCGGAAAAACTCGCTCACCAGCACGTTGCCGAAGCCCACGACGGAAAGCTCCTGCGGAATCTTGATCCCCTGTTGCAAAAAAGTGTTCGCTGCGCCGATGGCCACGAGGTCGTTGACCGCCACCACGGCCGTGGCGTCGAGGTGTTCGTTTAGCATTTGCAACGCGGCCTTCTCGCCTTCCTCAATCGTCGCGCCGGCATTGAACACCAGCCGGTCATCCATCTCGACGCGTGCCTCGCGCAGCGCGCGGCGATAACCCTCGAAGCGTTCATGCGCCCACGGACACACTGGCGGGCCACTCAAGAAGGCGATGCGTTGATGGCCGAGTTCGAGCAGATGCCGCGTGGCCGCGTGACTGGCGGCGAGATCGTCGGTTTCCACATTGGCGAACTGACTGCAGAATTTCGCCTTGTGTCCGAGGATGACGGTGGGAATCGCACGCCGCCGCACCTCCTCATAAATCGGCGCAGTCGGCTCCGGGCGATAGGCGGGGAAAATAAACAGGCCGTCCACGCGGCGTGCCAACAGACGGCGCAGGCAGGCCTCTTCGCGCTCCGGGTTGTTGAGCGAATGCGTGAGGATGACCTGATAACCGGCCTCGTGCGCGCCTTCCTCGATGGCCATGACGACGCGCGCGAAAATCGGGTTCGTGACGGCGGAAATTACCAGACCGAAGAGTTTGGTGGTGTGCGTGCGCAAGCCCTGCGCCGCGGTGTCGGGCATGTAACCCAGCTGCTGGGCCAGCAACTTGAGGCGCGCCTTGGTCTTGGCGGAGATGTCCGGTGCGTCGCGCAAGGCCTTGGAAACGGTCATGACCGAAACCCCGGCGCGCGCAGCGATGTCTTTTAGGCGAACCATTTTATTCTTCAATCGTTTTGGCAATAGCGAACGACTCGCTCTGAAATCTCACGCAACAATTCAAAGTAAGACCGATGCTCGGCTGGCAACTGCGGGCATATTTTTCAAAGCGGTTTTCACAGTCTCTCAGTATTCGAAGTTGTTCGTGGTTGAGAGTGCGTGCGCCCGCACCGCCGACAAAGGTCGTAATATAACCAGCCACTGTCGAATCGAGCAGCACCAGACATTCGCCATTGATTTCTTCACCGGCCAACTTGTTCGGAAATGGCCGACTCATGTGTTCCTTCCAGAGTTGCTGGATGGCTAAGAACTCAGGAAGCGAGTTAGACTTTGATAAACGCCGTTGTCCCGCTGAGTCCATAGCGTTCAAAATGAGTGCCGCTCACACATTCGACCCGCTCCAGTTGAGTTTTTGCCCTAGGGTTTGAAAGAACGAGCTGCCTTTCAAACGCACCAGCCTCACCGTCCGGCGGCTGCGCACGATGGTCACCGATTCGCCGCGCGGCAGGTCGCCCAGCATTTCACCGTCGGCGGCGAGCATGATTTCCGGTTTCTCGCTGAGCGCCTTCACCTGCAAAGTGGAGTTCAGGCCGAGAATCACGGAGCGATTGGAAAGCGTGTGCGGGCAGATCGGCGTGAGCGTGAAAACTTCCGCCTCCGGACTGACAATCGCGCCGCCCGCCGCCAGCGAATACGCCGTCGAGCCGGTGGGCGAACTGATGATCAAGCCGTCGCAGCGATAGCGCGTGAGCAACTGGCCATCGACGGACACTTCGATTTCAATCAATCGCGAGCCAGCGCCGCGACTGATGACGAAATCATTCAGCGCGCGTTGTAACAGTGGCTGGTCGCGCACCTGGCCGGTCACTTTGATCAAGGGCCGCGGCTCCAACGTGAACTCGCCCGCCCACACTCGCGCCAGCGCCGGGACGAGTTGCGAGGAGGAAACCGCTGTGAGAAAGCCCAGGCCACCGACGTTGATGCCGAGGATGGGAGTATTTGAACCGGCAATCTCCCGGGCCGCGCGCAGCATCGTGCCATCGCCGCCGAAGACGAGGAGCAGGTCGGTTTGCCGCGCCAGTGTGGCGGCATCGGGACAGACGACGCAACGCAGACGCGCCATCTCCGCCGTGGTGGTTTCCGTCAACACCGTGCGCCCGCTGCGGACGATGAGCGCGGCCGCCTTCTGCACGGCGGCGCGGCAGGCGAGCTTTGCCGTGTTGGCGATGAGACCGACGCGATTGATTTTTTCAGCGAGCTTTTTCAAGGCGAGGAGGGGATGAATAAGGAAGGGAGTAAAGGCAAGCCGACAATGCCAGTCCGGCGGTTTCCTGCATTCCTTATTTTCTTCGTCATTTTAATTCCAACAGTACCAAGAATTCTTTGTTGCCCGCCGGGCCGAGCAGCGGCGATTCAGTCACGCCGCGCCAGGCCAGTCCCGGCAGGGACTTCACAAACGTTTCCAGTTCCGCCAGCACGCGGCGGTGAATGGCGGGATCGGTGATGACGCCCGCGCCTTTGTCCGCCTCGGCCTTGCCGGCCTCGAACTGCGGCTTGATCAACGCGACGATCCTACCGGAAGCGCGCAGCAATGCAACGGCGGGTGGCAGAATCTTGCGCAGCGAAATGAACGAGCAATCCGCCACGATCAAATCCGCGGGCGCGAACGGTGGCGGGAATTTCTTGGACGTCAGGTCGCGGGCGTTGGTTTTTTCCATCACCACCACGCGCTGGTCGCGGCGGAGTTTCCACGCGAGCTGGCCGTGGCCGACATCGATGGCGAAGATTTTTTTCGCGCCGCGTTGCAACAGGCAATCGGTGAAACCGCCGGTGGACGCGCCGAGATCAATTGCCGTCAGGCCGGTGACGTCGAGTTGAAAAAGTTCCAGCGCGTGTTCGAGTTTGTGGCCGCCGCGGCTGACGAATTTCTCCGGCGCGGCCAGCTCGATTTGATCCGCCGGCCGCACGGCATCGCTCGGCTTGCGCGCGGGATGGCCGTTGACCTTGACCTGCCCGGCCATGATGGCGCGCTTGGCTTTCTCACGGCTGTCGCACAGGCCGCGTTCAACGAGAATTTGATCGAGACGAAACATTCAATCGTGGCACTCGGAACGGCGCTTCGCTGTGGCGTTTTGGCTAGCCTGCATCATTTCGACTCCAATCTAACTCCATCTATCGCGGCAGATCCCCTAAACCACCTCTTGATGTGGTCGGGCATCGTTCGGCCAAACATTCGATGCCAGACAACGACGCCCTGATACGTGCCGTCGTACCAGCCTCTAGTTTCCGCCTCCGGTGAAAAGCAGTAACTTTGCAACGCGCCGAGCGTGCCATAGCGATAGCCACTGTCGTATGCCTGAAGATAAGCCGCTCGTTGTGCAGGTGTCGAATCGTATGGTGTCGCCGCAGGAACTGGAATGGGAGCACGCGCAACAAACCAGTACCCGGCCACGCTGTAACTGGCAGGGATGGTCAAGCTGACGATTACAACCCAACTCCACGCTCGTTTGCGCGACCAGAAACCGAGCCAAGTAAATCCACCGACAAAAAGAATCGCTGAAGCAATCCAAGAATGTGGAATACCAAACCGGGCCAGACCGAGACTCGGCCAGCCGAGCCAAGAGGAAAAATGAAACCACGTAACGTAAGCTCCATATGCTGCAAACACGCCAACGGCTAGAAAAATCGCAACTATGACTTTGACAGTTGGTGCTTTCATGGCGTGTTCACACAGACTACCACGGAACACAAAACCACTCCAGCCACCGTCAGCCTTCCGCGAGTGCTAGGCTTTGCCTTCGGCGATGCGCCGCTGGGTGTCGCGATAGGTGTGCAGAAACAGGCTGTTGTCGGCGATGACCGGTTGAATGATCTGGGCAAGCGTGGCGGCATCGGCGCGGTTGACCACGGCGTGGACGCTTTGCTGATACGCCTGTAGCGGGTGCATTGTCTGAAAGCTGTCGCCAATCAAAATAACGGTGGCGTGGCGGCGCAGGCTCATTGGCATGTTTTGGAGGCTCTGGAGCGTCGTGTTTTCCGCCGGGGTGGTGGCGGCGAAGAGTTCGTCGATGACCACCAACTGGAATTGGATGGAAGCGAACCGGGTGAAAAAATCGGCCGAGTCGGTGGCGGGGAGCGACTTGTAGCCGAGATCGTTGACGACGGTCTGGACGCTGGCCAGCCATTCTTCATTGCACATGGCCAGCAGGGCTGGCTTGTCTTCGGGACGGATGAATTCGAATTCGGCCATGGCTTATTTGAGTTTGAGCTTGATGGGTACCGGGGGCGCGGCCGGGCCGGCGCTGGGTTTGTGATCTTCTTTCTTCATGCCGAGATTGCTGACGCTGGAGGTCTGCTCACCCCGCGCCTTCTTGACGTTGTCGATCAGGCGGGTGACGGGGCCTTTCTTGCTGCAATAGGACAAGGCGCTTTCCTCGGTGATGATATCTTGCTCGAAGGCGTCCACGCAGGCGCGGTCGAACGTGCGCCAGCCGAAGGTGTAGCTGGCGTCGATGATTTCGTAGAACGTTTTGCCCTCGCTCTCGCCCATAACGATGCTGTCCTTCACGCGCATGTTGCTGCCCATGATTTCGAGCAGCGCGTGCCGGCCGCCGCCGTTTTTGGGCGCGAGGCGCTGGCTGATGACCCAGCGCAAGGTGTCGGCCAGGCGGACGCGCACCTGCTCCTGCTCCTCGGTTTCAAACATGCCGAGGATGCGGTTGATGGTTTGTCCGCAATCAATGGTGTGCAGCGTGCTCACCACCAAATGGCCCGTTTCCGCCGCGCTGATGCCCAGCTCCACGGTTTCGCGGTCGCGCATTTCGCCGACGAGAATGATCTTGGGCGCCTGCCGCAGCGCGGCGCGCAAACCGCTGGAAAATTTGTCGAAATCAGTGCCCAGTTCGCGCTGGTTGAAGGTGGCTTTCTTCTGCGGATGAACGAATTCCACGGGGTCTTCCAGCGTGACGACGTGGATGGATTTGGTTTCGTTGATCTCGTTGAGCAACGCGGCGAGCGTGGTGGATTTGCCGGAGCCGGTGGCGCCGGTGACGAGCACCAGGCCGGTTTTTTCCTTCGCCACCTGGTGAAAAATGTCCGGCAGCTTGAGGTCTTCCAGCGTCGGAATTTTTGTGTTCAACCGGCGCAACACGCAGGAGTAATTGCCGCGCTGCGAGAAGAGGTTCACGCGGAAACGCGCCCGGCCGGTCAGGAAGTACGAGGAGTCGCACGAGCCGGTCTTGAGCAAGTCCTCTGTAAGGCGGCGCGAACCGCCCACCAGGTTGAGCGCGAGGGTCTCCGTCTGGAACGGCGTGAGTTTCTCCACGGGCGGCTCAATGGCGACGGGCACGAGCTGGCCAGCCAGTTCCACCTGGAGCGGCTTGTCCACCGTGATGTTCAAGTCCGACACGTCCTTGCCCATGTCGAGCATCGTGCCGAGAATGTAATCGAGTTCGTTGCGGCGCATAGGTCAGTTAAAGTTTTATTGGCAGGGCTGGAAGCGCCAGGCTGGTCGCCCGCCGCCCCGACTCCGCGGCAGCTTAATCGACATCCCCATTGGCTTTCGCCTCGTCTTGTTCTTCCTTCGTCAGGAATGGGAAAAATTTCTTTTTGTCGAGGCACTTGTCGAAGGCGTCCTGCGGCGCGATGCGCTTCATCTTCAAATGATCCATGATCGAGTCGTCCAGCGGGCAGTTGCCCAGTTTCTTGCCGACTTGGATCATGCCGGGAATCTGGTGTGTTTTGGCCTCGCGGATCATGTTCGCGATGGCCGTCGTCACCACCAGGATTTCCAGCGCAGCGACGCGGCCCTTCTTGTCGATCCGCTTGAATAAATTTTGTGCCACCACGCCCTTGAGAGCTTCCGAAAGGGTGGCGCGTATCTTGTTCTGCTGGTCGGCGGGAAAGACGTCAATGATACGGTCAATCGTCTTTGCGGCACTGGAAGTGTGCAACGTGCCGAAAACCAAGTGGCCCGTGCTGGCCGCCGTGAGCGCCAGTTCAATGGTCTCCAGGTCGCGCATTTCGCCGACAAGAATGATGTCCGGGTCTTCGCGCAACGCGCCCTTGAGCGCGGAGCCGAACGATTTGGTGTGCATGCCCACCTCGCGGTGGTTGATCAGTGCCGTCTTGCTCACATGCACAAATTCAATGGGATCCTCCACCGTTAGAATGTGATCCGGGCGGTTCTTGTTGCAGTAGTCGATGATCGCCGCCAGCGTGGTGGACTTGCCGGAGCCAGTCGGGCCGGTGACCAGCACCAAGCCTTTGTGGAGCATGCCGAACTTACGGAGTACCGCCGGCAATGGCGCGTCAAACTTCTCAAAATCCTCGAACGACAGCACTGTGGACGGAATCTGGCGGAACACGGCGGCCACCCCGTATTTCTGGTTGAAGAAGTTCGCGCGGAAGCGGGAGACGTTCGGGATTTCATAGCCGAAGTCCACGTCGCCCGTTTCTTCGTACTGCTTGATTTTGATTTCCGGCGCGATCTCGTAGAGCATTCCCTTGAGCGAATCGCTTTCCAGCGGCGGGTAGTCCACGCGCTGCAGCTCGCCGTTGATGCGAAGGATGGGCGGGTTGCCGGAAGAAAGATGCAAGTCTGAGGCTTTCTGCTCAAACATCAAACTGAAGAAGGCGTCAATTTTGGCCATAATGTTTCCTCTGTAATTTTCGCTCCACTTCTTAACTGAACTCCGGGATAACTGCAAGCAATTGAATGCGCTTGCCGAAATTATCCGGTCGGAGGCCGCCCGCGACGGCGCGCTCCCCTTCGCGCGCTTCATGGAATTGGCGCTTTACCACCCCGTCCACGGCTATTACGAACGCGACGCCCCCACTGTCGGTCGGCAAGGTGATTTCATCACCAGCGTGAGCGTCGGCAGCCTCTTCGGAGAACTACTGGCCTTTCAATTCGCCGAATGGCTGGCGGAACGTGGAATGCCGGATGCGCCGCTGCAAATCGTCGAGGCGGGCGCGCATGACGGTCGCTTGGCCGCCGACATCCTGGGCTGGTTGCGCGCCTGGCGGCCTGAATTGTTCGCCGCGCTCGAATACCGGATCATTGAACCATCGCCCCGCCGCCGCGCCCGGCAGGAGGAAACGTTGCGCGACTTTGCCGGTCGCGTTCGCTGGTTCGCCAATTTTTCTGAACTGTCCGCCGCGCCGCATTCACCCGGCATCAACGGCGTCCTGTTCGCCAACGAACTGCTCGACGCCTTTCCCGTCCACCGCTTCGGCTGGGATGCGGCAGCGCAGCGCTGGTTCGAATGGGGCGTGCGCTGTGACGATGACCGCTTCGTCTGGGAGCGGCTGCCGATGGTCGGAAAGTCCAGCGTGCGAAGTCCGGGGTTCGCGCTTATCTACTCTGAACTGCAAACCCTGAACCCCGAACTCCTCGCCGTCCTGCCCGACGGCTTCACCACCGAAATCGCGCCCGCCGCCACGGCCTGGTGGCGACAGGCGGCCGGGAGCTTGCGGCACGGTCGCCTTCTGACGCTTGATTACGGCCTGACCGCCGAGCAATTCTTCTCGCCCAGCCGGGCTGACGGCACGGTGCGCGCCTATCACCGGCATCAAGCGAGCGGCGATTTGCTCGCGCAGCCGGGCCAGCAGGACTTGACCGCCCACGTCAACTTCACCGCGCTCACGGCGGCGGGCGAAGCCGGCGGTTTGCGCACCGAAGGGCTGTTTTCCCAAACGCAATTTCTCACGCGCATCGTGGAAAAAACCTGGACGCCCGACGCCCGCTTCGGCGAGTGGACACCCGCGCGCGTCCGGCAATTTCAAACCCTCACGCACCCCGAGCATCTGGGCCGGCCATTTCGAGCGCTGCTCCAAACCCGCGAGTAGCCGACGATTGATCCGCATCCCGGTGGTAATTCTTTACAGAAATTCGCTGGACTGGTTTCATAATTACATGCTCCTCGAACCCGTTGCCAAAGTGAATCCCATGACCTGCGGTTCTGGAACCAATCAACAATAGTCACCAAACATATCTATGTCGTACTTTGGAGGGATCGGTGCTGGCAAGGGCTGGCTGACATTCTTGTTCCTCGTCGAACCCGAGATTCTTCGGGATGTCTTGGTCGTCAACAGCAGCCGGGTTCCAGTAGAATACGAATCAACGCCGATGACCGGATTACTTGAGGCATACGCGCGTTATTTGGATGCGATGTTGGAATCTTCAGACGCGGCGGAACGAGCATCAATGGAAATTCGCATTGGCCTAGCGGCATCGGTGGACAAATTTTCACCTCGGCTTTGTCCGGATAAAAACTACAAAGTGATGAATACTGAAGAACCGGTTGTTAATTTTGGCCCAACGACTCTGTACTACGATACTTGGCGTGGGCAGCTTTGCACGAATGTGATGTCGAAGTTGTATTTCGGAGCGGAGTTGACATTCTCTCGAGTGATTTCGCTCGATCGGGACAAGCATGAATTTCTTTATGATACAGCCGAGTTACCTACGTTTGGGATTTTTCAAAGCGTGAAATCTCAGCTTCAGAAAGTGACACGTCCGTGCAAGATTCGGTCTCCATCCCGTGAGCATCGGACATCCATCCGAATCACGGACGGCATGCGTGAAAGGATGAGAAATCATCCAGGTCTCAAAGAAGCCAAATTGGAAATTGTCTGAACGATGCTGAACCAGGTGGCGCTAATCTAAATCCAATGCGAAGCGCAGGGCCTTCTTGATTCGTTCCATTACTTCCGTTGGCAGGACTCCGAGTCGGCGTTCCAGCCGCTTCAACGGCAGCGAGCCGATGCCCTGCACGTTCGCCACGCCTTCCAAACGCAGAAACGAAAGTTTCGGGATTTCCACCTCATACTCGCTTCCCCGGCCTTCCGAGGTCAGCGGCACGTAGAGTACCAAAACTCGCGGAGGGTTTTCGTCGTGTCTCGACACTACGACGACCGGGCGTGTCTTGGCCGCCATGCCGAGGTCGGCCAGCCAGACTTCACCGGGTTTTGGGCTCATTGAGTATGTCCAGCACTTCCTGTTCGACGCGGCGGGAGCGGCCGATGTCCAGTGCGCCGTCGTCCGCCAGTTCTATGATTTCAGCCACGAGCGCCCGAACCGTTTGCGAGGTTTCCGGCTTCCACTCGTGGAGCTTTAGCTCCAGTTTTTCGGCGATGGCTTCCATGACGCTGGCACCGTATTCCCGTAGCCAGAGGCCGTCAAGTCGCGTTTCGATCGCCACGGCAAATGCCCGCCAAACCCATTGTCGTCGTCGGCCACCGGGGCTACACTGCGCTCGCGCATGATTTATTTTGACCACAACGCCACCACGCCGTTGATGCCCGCCGCCCGTCTGGCATGGCTCGCGGCGGCGGAGCAATTCATCGGCAATCCTTCCAGTCCGCATCGCGTCGGCGCGCGGGCGGAGGCCGCTTTGAACACGGCGCGTGCGCAACTCGCCGCCTTCCTCGGCTGCGATCCGCTCGACCTCGTCTGGACTTCCGGCGCGACGGAGTCCAACAACCTCGCGCTGCATCATTTCGCCCGCCGCCTCGCGCCTCGGGCCGAGGTGTGGGTTTCCGCCATCGAGCATCCGTGTGTGCTGGCGGCGGTCCGCCATTATTTCCCGCGCCGCCACCGGCTCATCCCGGTCACGCGCGACGGCGTCGCTGACCTCGACTGGTTGCGGCGTGAATTGCGCAAACGCCCGCCGGGCCTGGTCGCGCTCATGGCGGCGAACAACGAAACCGGTGTTCTCCAACCGTGGCGCGCGGCGCTGGCGCTCTGTCGTGAGAGGGAAGTGCCGTTCTTTTGCGATGCCGCGCAATGGGTCGGCAAACTGCCGGCGAAAGGATTGGGAGACTGCGATTGGGTGAGCGGCTGCGCGCACAAATTCGGCGGGCCGAAAGGCGTCGGCTTCCTCAAATGCCCGGCGCGTGGCCGGGTGGAACCGCTGATGTTCGGCGGCAAACAGGAGGAAGGCCGCCGCGCGGGCACGGAGAACGTCGCCAGCGTCCTGGCCATGATGGCGGCGTTGACGGAGCGCGAGACGGCTTTGCAGAAAGGTGGCGAAAAGGAACGGGAGAAACGGCGCGCGGCCTTTGAAAAACGCTTGCTCGCCGCGTTGCCCGGCTCGGAAATCGTCGGCGCAGGCGCGGCGCGTTTGTGGAACACAGTGTCGGCGTTGATGCCGGAAGCGGATTGCCAGCAACGCTGGGTGGTGAAGCTCGACAAGGCGGGTTTCGCGGTGTCCACCGGCTCGGCCTGCGCCAGCGGACGCGAGGAACCATCGCATGTGCTGGCCGCGATGGGCTACGCGCCCAGCCACGCGGGCCGCGTGCTGCGCTTCAGCAGCGGCTGGGAAACGACTGCGGCCGAATGGCGTGCCCTCGCCAACGCATTGGCGAAAGTCCAGCGGGACATGCGCCCGGCGCGGAAGCGGTGAACAAGGGCATTTGCCGAAAGAAATGTTCCAATCCCAACGGTGCGTTCAGGAAACGAAAATTTCTTTCGACAAGCGCTCTATCTGACGCGTTTTAGCCGTAACGCCACCAGCGCCACCAAGCCGCACGCCAACAGACCACTCACGGCCCAGGTGCCAGCGTTCGCGCTGGCCGGGGCGAGCCAGAGCGCCGCTGCGCCGACGGCCGGACCGGCGAAGATTCCCGCGCCAATCGCCGCCTCGTGCAGGCCGCCGTGTTCGCCTTTGGTTTCTCCAATGTCCATCGAATAGAAAAGCGACGAGTAATAAATCAAGCCGGTGGCGAAGCCGAAGACGATTTGCGCGAGCACGAGAATCCAGAGCTGACCGGCGAGCAGCAAGGTCGTGAAGCTGACGATCAACGCGAGGAACGCGGCAAGCAGCCAGCGAAATTTGTAATGCCACTTCGTCCATTGCCAGAGCAGCACGAACGCGCCGAGCCGGACGAAAAACCAAAGCGAGCAGAAGATTCCCGACTCCGTGGTGGACAAGTGGAGTTTCGCGGCGACCTGCGGGATTACCGCGAGGATGGTGTTGATGGCGATGTAGGCAAATGGATTCGCCAGCCACGCCATCTTAAGAAAAATAGCCGGACTGACGGGCTGCCGGAACGCCTCCGGTTCGGGCGTGTGAGGCGCCGGCGTTGGCGAACGCAGTGGGGACGAAGGCGCATCCGATTGTTTCGCCAGCCAGGTCGCGCCGATGAAAATCGCGGCGTACACTACGGCGGGCAGCCAGTAAATACTTTGGTAGCCCAGCCGCTCGAACAACGCACCGCCGGAGAAATAGGCGACCGCCGAGCAGCTCGCCCAGACGACGTTGTAGAGGCCGATCATTCGCGGCAGGCGGGCATCGCTTTCGCCTTCGCTCACCAACGCTTCCAGAGCGGGCCAGGTGAAACACATCATGAACGTCCAGCCCGCGAGCGTCAGCACCTGGCCCGCGACGGTAGGAAGCGCGCTGCCACAAAGCAGCGCCAACCCCATTCCGCCGCTGCCCACGCTCAGGGCGGTAAGGTAGCCGTGACGCTGGGCGAAGCGTCCACCCAGCCAGGCCGAGCCGACGTAGATCAAACCGTGCAGCGCGGAGACGCACAAGTTCCCGAGGTTTCCGAAACCGAAATGGTCGCGCAGCAGGAAGAAAAGGTAGTTGAAATAGTACGCGCACGCGAAGGCGTTGAGGCCTTCGATCAGGAAGATGACGCCGGTGTGTTTGCGTGCGTGCATGGGTTACGCGGGGGCAAGTAAATCAGTAATCAGTGAAACAGTCATCAGTCGCACGGCACTGAGTCACTGATTACTGACCGACTGATTACTTCTCACCTCCGCCAACGCCTGGCGGCAATACCATTTCACGGCGTTGCTCATGGGAGGCTCAAGATTTTCCAGGTCATCGGCGGAACACCAGCGAATGTCGTGATGTTCCTCGGCGGCGAGCGCGAGCGAACCGTGCTTCGGCCGCGCCCAGTAAATCATGCCGATGTGCTCGTGCGTGTCACTGATGCGGTGAATGTCCAGGAAACGCGGGGCGATGAGTGCGCGCGTGCCGGGTTCGGTCGTGGGCGGACGCTCGCCGAGCAGTTCCACGTCGAAGCCGCTCTCCTCCTTCGCTTCGCGCAATGCAGCGATCTCCGGGTCTTCGTCCAGCTCGATGTGCCCGCCAAGCGGCAGCCATTTGTTCAGCTTGCGATGGTGGATGAGCAAAATCTTTCCGTCATGGACGACAAAAATGGCGACGGTGAAATCTATTTTTTCGTGAATGTGGGCCATGTGAAGTAATCAGTAACTCAGTAATCAGTATTCATTGGTCGGTGAACTGAATGAGCGCGACGAAACCATTCGGAAACTGATTACTGATTCACTGATAACTCTCCGCTCAGTAATCATATAGCCCGCTGTCGTGCGTGTAGCCGCCGCCTTTACCGCCTTCGGGGCCACCCATGAAGTCGCCAAGCAGGTCGCCCATGTCGGCTTCGATTTTCTCCGGGTCTTCGCCGGCTTCGAGGCGCTTGATGGCGATGTCCATTTCCTTCGGCATCATTCCGGGCGGCATGAGGTCTTTCATCTTCCGCATCATGTGGGCCATGTGCTTGGGGTTGTTCTCGTCCAGGTGCTCCATGTCGCGCTCCATCTCGTTCATCGCGCGCGCGACGCGTGGGTCGTCGAAATCCGGCATCGGCGGTTCTTCGCCTTCCGCGCCGCCGGTGGCCGCCGGTTCCTTCAAACCTTTGCTCATGGCGAAACGGCTCATCTGCTTCGTCATTTTCTTGTTGCCACATTTCGGGCAGACCGGCACGCGGTCGGGGTTGATCCGCTTGGACAGGAAATTGAAAATCCGGCGGCACTTCGGGCAGGCAAATTCGTAGATGGGCATGGTGTCAGATATTTTCGCCACAGATGGAACACGGATCAAACACGGATTTGCCAGAAAGTTGGGAGAGCGTGGGCAGAGGCTGACGCGCGTTCTTCACCTCTTGCATCCCGGCATTCCATAACCATCAGTGTTCGATCCGTGTTTCATCCGTGGCTTGCGCGCGCTCACTGTCACTGAAACAAAAAAGCCCCAGCCTTTCGACCGGGGCTGGGTGGAAAATTCAGGCCCCGGTTACTTCAGCCGGTCAAAGTTCTTTTGCAGAATCTGCCAGTCCTTCAGTCCTTTCACTTTTTCCTGATGGCTGGCGATGAGCTTGGCTTCGTTGGCGTTTTTCGTCGGGCGATTGGACTTGTAGAAAATACCGAACTTTCCGGGGAACGGCTCATCGGAGAGCTTGTAAGCGGCTTCCTCGCTCGTCACGTCGTGGTCGGCGGGGACGGTGTTGAAGACGCCGCCTTTGCGCGGGTTCGAGGAGTCGAACGCGCCCTCATAAAACTCCACGCATTCGCTGAGGCACTCAATGAAGCTAAAGCCATCGTGATCCATCGCGGCTTCCATCATCTGCAGGACGTGGTTCGGGTTGGTGTGGGTGGTTCGGGCCACGAAGGTCGCTCCGGCGCTGATGGCCTGCTTCATGGGGTTGATCGGTTGATCCATCGAACCCCAAGCGTCGGTCTTGCTCTTGAAACCGATGGGCGATGTGGGCGAAGTTTGTTTCTTCGTGAGGCCATAGACCCAATTGTCCATGACGCAGTAGGTCATCTTGATGTTCTTGCGCGCGGTGTGGTTGAAATGATTGCCGCCAATGGAAAAAGCGTCGCCATCGCCGCCGAAGACAAAGACATGCAGGTCGGGACGCGACATCGAAATGCCGCTGGCGAACGGAAGCGCGCGCCCGTGGATGAAGTGCGCGCCGTGGGCCTGCACAAAATACGGAAAGCGGCTGGAACAGCCAATACCGGCCACGGTGGTGATCTTCTCGTGGTGCATCTTGCGCCGCTCGATGAGTTTGAAGTAAAGCGCGAGCACTGAGAAGTCACCGCAGCCGGGACACCATGTCGGGTGATCGGCCGCGACTTCTTTTTTCGTCAGGCCTTTGCGGTCGGCGTCCAGCACGGGCAAAACCGGGCCGACGTTGAGATTGCCGGTGCGGGGGAGAACTTCAAAAGGGAGGGAGAGGCTCATGTTGATAAATGATTGAAAGTTGAAACGGCGTTACATCTTACGCAGGCCGGTGGCGACGGCTTCTTTCGCGCGGGAAAGGATGTCCTTCACCTTCCAGTTGAGGCCATCGACTTTGTTGATACCGCAAATCTTGGGGTCGCAATAGCGCGCGCGTAACAGGCTCGCGAGCTGTCCGTAGCCGTAAAGCCCTTCGTCGTTCATCTCGACGACGAAGACGTGGTTGAAGCCGGAGAAAATGTTTTCGAGGCCGTTCGGCAGCGGATTGAGATGCTTGATGTGAATGGAGGAAACGCTGTCGCCAGCGGCGCGGGCGCGGTCCACGGCTTCCTTGATCGGGCCTTGCGTGCTACCCCAACCGACGAGCAGAACGTTGCCTTCCGGCGGGCCGTAGATTTGCGGTGTGGGCAGCGCGGCGGCGAGGGCTTGCAGTTTTTTGCGCCGCTTCGCCGTCATTTGCATATGCAACTTCGGCGAGCCAGTCGGATGGCCGAGTTCGTCATGTTCCAGGCCGGTGACGACGGGATACTTGCCGCTGGCAACGCGCGTGCCCGGGGCAACATGGCGCGTGACGCCGTCGGCCGGCGTGAGATCGTACGGCTTGTGATCGGCGACTGGCGTGAAGTCCGGGGAAATGTCCTGACAAACTTTTTCCAAGTCCGGCTCCGTAAACGCTTCGATGCGGCTGGCGAT